>DASSMT010000219.1:0-14292 GCA_035688655.1 Polyangiaceae bacterium
AAATGTTGTTTGTGTGCGAACAACTCTTGTTCGTGGCGCAGCGTACCCCTGCGGGGGCTAAAAACGTTGTTCGTGTGCGAACGACGCCGCGTAGCGTGCCCCTGGACCGAAAGCGTGGTTCGCGCCCGACGTGCAGGAACAGGATTCATGACGTGAGCGACGGCCCCCCGGAGCGCTGGTGGGTGCCACCGGTTTCTCAGGAAAACTGGCCGAGCTGCGCGAGTGAACGGCATCGGTGCACGAGACCCCCTCGGCGCGCTGGAACTGACGCCACGGACGCCGTATAGCATCCGTGCCTCCATGACGAACCCACCTCCCGCTACGGATGAGCTACGCCGGCGCTTGCAAGTGCTCGTGAGCAGCCATCAGCGCCTGACCGGGCGCGCGTTGATCGACGCCCGCGACGCGGATTTGTGGCAGGCGTGTTGGGCCGCGCCGCGGGTGATCGTCGCGCACGGGTTGGAGGCGGATCCGATCTTCTTTTACGGCAACGCGCTGGCGCTCCGCTTGTTCGAGTTGGATTTCGAGGCGTTCACGCGCTTGCCCTCTCGCTACTCGGCGGAACCGCTGCTTCGTGAAAAGAGAGAAGCGGCACTGGCCCGCGTGCGCGAACACGGCTTCATCGACGACTACAGCGGCGTGCGTATCTCTTCGTCGGGAAAGCGCTTTCGGATCGAGCAAACCGTGATTTGGGATTTGCTCGATGAGCACGGCGAGCGACACGGCCAAGCTGCCAGCTTCGCGCGCTGGGTGCCTCTGCCGGAAGCGCCACGCGACGCCGAAGGCTGAGCCTTGCTCTGCCCACTCTCGGTGACCATCAAAAAAAATCAGCCACCCGGCTCTTCAGCGGCGCGGCTTGGCGCAGCTCGCGCCCAGCGGAAAACCGCTCGGTGGAGACTTTTTCAGGCGTTGCTCGGTGGGCGCATCGAAGCGGCCGCTCTCGGTGATTGCGTCGTCCTTGTGATTTTTGTTCCACAACTTTTGGAACGCCAGCACGTCCGTCGCGGCGCGAGTCTGCGATGCGGACTTGTAGTCGAAGTGCACGCGATCGGAGGCGCCGAGCCATTTGAAGTCTTGCGCTTCGAGCGCGGGGCGCCAAGTGCCCGCCTCTTTGATGTCGAGCGCGGTGCCGATCTCGTGATTGCTCTCGCCCGGGCGAGTCGCCATCTGCACGCCGCAGATTTTGCTCAACGACCAATGCGAGACCAAATACTGCTGCGCCACGGTGCGCAGCGCGCTGTTGATGGTCATCGTTTGGCCCTTCTTCGAATCGAGCGCTTTGAGCAGGTGATCGCGCGCGCCGAGCTCCAAATAGGGGTACACGTTGGGCGCCATCAGCAAGTTCGCGCGCTTGGGCAGCGGCACGAATTCGTTTGGCTTCATGCAGCGGGCCTGCTCGATGATCTGACGACTGAGCCCGTCCACCGTTTCGGTCGAACAACTGCCCGCAGCCGCGTCTTGCACGGTGGCGAAGTGCTTGGGCGGTGCAGGCTTCGAGGGCGTGGGCTCTTCGTCACCCGTATCGTCTTCGAATCCCGAGGGCAGTGCGGCTCCCGCGGGCGCGCCCTCGGCGCCGCTGACTCCGGGAACCACTTGATTGGGCTGTTCGAGCGTGTGCCCCGCGTCGCCGCTCGACTCTGCGAGCTCGGCTGCGTCCTCGTCCAGCTCACCCGGAAACTGCGTCGGAGCCGACGCTGGCGCGGGCCGCGCGCTGATCACGCCCAACGACGACGCCCGTCCCTGGCCGCCCCAGACGATCAGATAAATGCTCGCTGCGATCACCAGCAAGGGCGCGACGAACGCGATGCCGATCAGCGCCCTCTGCCGCAACACCAGCCGCGACTGGCTCGGCCCTGGCGAGGCGCCCCTCGCCTTCTGCAACACCGGCACCCAATCCTGGGTCAGCAGCGCCTGCTCCTCCGGTGTCGGCTGCGCTCGCTCCGCGTGCTGAGTCGGCTGCGCCTGCTCCGGCGGCTCCGGCTCCACCGGCTCCGGCTCCGCCTGCTCCGGCTCCGCCTGCTCCACGAGCCCCTGAGTCGGCAGCGGCTGCTCCGCCGGCTCCGCCTGATCCTGAGTGGAAGGGGGCGAAGCGGGGGGGTCTTCGGCCTGGGAGGCTTCGTCCGCCATGGGGGATGGCGGCGGTACCGCGAAAGGCACAGAGCGGCAACACTTTGGGCGCGACAAAAAAGGAACAGGCCGGATCCGAAGATCCGGCCTGCCGATGTCGCCAGCATTCAGCGGTTGGCGGCGCTCGCCTGAGCGTGACTCAGGTGCCAGCCGGCTTGGGAGCACCAAAGATGCTCGCCGGGCGGCGCTTCTCGACCTTGTCCTTGCGCTTGTCGGCGTAGGAGGGGATGACCACGCGCTGCCGGGTGGGCAGCTCGCGGCCGTCGAGCGCCGCGCTGATCTCTTCGGCGTCGAGCGTTTCGCGTTCGAGCAGAGATTGAGCCAGGCGCTCGAGCTTATCGCGATTTTCCATCACGACTCGCTTGGCGACGGCGTACTGCTCCTCCACGATGCGGCGAACTTCTTCGTCGATTTCGCGCGCCGTGTCCTCGGAGTAATCCTCGCGACGCGAGGTCATTTCGCGGCCGAGGAAGACGTTCTCCTCGTTTTCGCCGTAGGCGACCGGACCGAGCTTGCTGGTCATGCCCAGCTCACAGACCATGGCGCGAGCGAGCCGTGTGGCGCGCTTGATGTCGTCCGAAGCGCCCGTAGTAATTTCTCCGAACACCACCTCTTCGGCGACCCGGCCACCGAGGGCCATGGCGATGCGCGCCAAGGTTTGACCCTTGGTCATCAGGTGGCGGTCTTCGACCGGGAGGAACATGGTCACGCCGAGGGCGGCACCACGGGGGATGATGGAGACCTTGTGCACAGCGTCGTTGCCGGCCACGAGCTTGCCCACGATGGTGTGACCGGACTCGTGCCAAGCGGCAGTGCGCCGCTCTTCCGCGCTCATCACCATCGAGCGGCGTTCGGTGCCCATCAGGACTTTGTCCTTGGCGAGCTCGAAGTCTTCCATCGTGACCGCCTCTTTGTCCTGGCGAGCCGCGAGCAGTGCGGCCTCATTCACCAGGTTCTCGAGATCGGCCCCGACGAAGCCGGGCGTGCCCGCTGCGATGATCCCGAGCTGAACGTCACCCGAGAGCGGCACCTTCTTCGTGTGCACGGCCAAGATGCCTTCGCGACCGCGGATGTCCGGACGCGGCACGGTGATGCGGCGATCGAAACGACCCGGGCGCAAGATCGCCGGGTCGAGCACGTCCGGGCGATTGGTGGCCGCGATGATGATCACGCCTTCGTTGGATTCGAAGCCGTCCATTTCGACGAGCAGCTGGTTGAGCGTCTGCTCGCGTTCGTCGTGACCGCCGCCGAGACCGGCGCCGCGATGACGACCGACCGCGTCGATCTCGTCGATGAAGATGATGCACGGCGCGTGCTTCTTGCCTTGCTCGAACAGATCGCGCACGCGGCTGGCACCGACGCCCACGAACATTTCCACGAAATCCGAGCCGGAAATGCTGAAGAACGGCACGCCCGCTTCACCCGCGATGGCACGCGCGAGCAGCGTCTTGCCCGTACCGGGCGGGCCCATCATCAAGACGCCCTTCGGGATGCGCCCACCGAGCCGCTGAAACTTCTTTGGATCCTTGAGGAAGGCGATGATCTCTTCGACCTCGTCCTTGGCCTCGTCGATACCGGCGACATCGGCGAACGTGATCTTGTTCTGCGACTCGCTGAGCAAGCGCGCGCGGCTCTTGCCGAAGCTCATGGCTTTGCCGCCACCCGCCTGCAGCTGGCGCATGAACAGGTAGAACATGACGATCACGAACACCATCGGCAGGACGATGGTGAGCACCGGCGTCAGGAACGGGCTGCCCTCGTCCTTCTGGTAGGTGATCTTCACACCGTGGGCGAGCAGGTCTTGGGCGTTGTCTTCGGCGGGACCGACGGTGCGACCGCGCGGCGGTGGGCCCTTGGCATTCGGGTCTTTGATCTGGAACGTGTATTCACGATCCTTGATGTCGACCTCTTCGATGTGCTTGGCGTCACGTGGCGCTTTGGCGAGCGCGACGAATTCGCTGTACGGGATGTCCGGACTCCTCGGATTCTCGGGATTCAGGAATTGCCAAATCGCGAGAAAGGCGACGATCAGGACGACCCACAGGAGCAGGGTCTTGTGCGGTTGTTTCACTTAAAAACCTCGGAGACTCGTGCCTAAGACTTCTCGGAGCATGCCACCCGAACGGCCAAACGTCGATTCCAGAGTAGCCGTCGGTTCCACAATCTGGTGTCTGGCTTTTGTGAGGCCATTTCGGCGAGATCGTAAGTGGTGCCAGGCATTTGTTCAGAAAACTGGAAAACACCCGAAACATTTCCTAGGCACGGTTACGGGTTGAGTTTGGCCTCGGGTGCACGGAATTTTCGTGGCTGCGTCAACACTTTCGCGCTCGCGGTATTTTAGCGCGGGACTTTGGGCGGTCTCGTCGCTTGCGCTGGGCCCGGCGTGAGCACCGGTTCGAGAGTCACAGAGTCCAAACTGAGCTCACGACCGTTGCCCAAGCGCACCCTCGCCGTACGCTGCCCGAGGGTTCGAGCGCGTCCGACCAATTGACGTTGCGCACGATTGAGCGTGAGCGCAACGCCGTGCTCGTCCGTGAGCGCGCCCAGGGCCGCGTCGGCTTGCCCACTTTCGCCGAGCGCGTCGGCCAAGGCACACAAATGGCTCACGATTTGCGGCGAGAGCTGCTCGAGCAGCGGCAGCAGCTCGGCGCGCACACGCGTACGCAAGAACCGGCGCTGCTGATTGGAGGGATCCTCGGAGAAGCCGAGCCCGTGACGCGCCAAGTGCTGCAAGACGTCGGCCTTCCGTGCGCGGCACTGCGGGCGGATCCAGAGCCCGCTGCGCGGCGGTAACACCGAAAGTCCACGCGGCCCCGAGCCGCGCAAGAGCCGTAAAAGCACGGTCTCTGCGCGGTCGTCCGCGTGATGCGCCGTTGCAATCAGGTCCGCGGTCACGGATTTTGCCGCGTCGCTCAGCGCCGCACGCCGTGCTTCACGGGCGCGCGCCTGTAAGTTCCCTCCGTCCGACAGCGAAAGCAGCGAGCGCGAGAATGGCACGCCCAGCGCCGCGCATTGCTCCTGTGCGCGATCCAGCTCGGCGCCGGCTTCCGCGCGCAGGCCGTGATCGACGCCGTGAGCGAACAGCGCAAAACCCTGCTTCTTCGCGAGCAAGGACAGCACGTGCAGCAGCGCCATCGAGTCCCCGCCCCCGGACAGCGCGAGCAAGATGCGCGAGCGGCGGTCGACGCCGCACTCTTCGCGCAGCGTGCGCGTCACCAACGTGATCAGTGTCGGAGGGTGCGAGCGCGCGCGGGTCACTGATTTCGCCTGTGCTGGCTCGCGCGCCGCGCTAGACCAGCTCGAATTCCTTGCAAAATTCCAAGCTGTGCCGCGACAGATCGACGTCGAGGTGGGGAGCGGTGGGATAGCCGTTCGCGCACGCGCGACGCTCCGCGGCAAAGTGCACGCAGTGCTCGCAAGTGAAGCGCAGTTGGAAGCGCGCTGCTTCCTCACGCAGGCGGAGGTCGACCAGGGTGCGCACGGCTCACTGAAACGGCTGCGACGGTTGGCCGCGCTGAAAAAAGAAATGGAAATTGCCGGTGACGTGGCTAGTCACTTTGTCTTCTTCTTCTTGGGTCGTGATATCGACGAGCTCGCGGGGATCGGCGAAATAGGCGTCGAACGTGGCGTCGGTCAGGCGATCTTCTGACGAGCTCTCGTTCGGATCGCCGCTGAACAGCGAGCTGAAGTTGATCGTGCCGCGGATTGAATAGATCGTGCCATTTTGCAGGTGGCAGCTGTTGTGCAGATAGAGCGAGAGGCTGATCTTCGCCGGTTCTGGGTCGAACTCGATCGGCTTCCCGGAGGGCGTGACCCCGCGTGGCATGCCGACCTCCAAGTCTTGACCCAGCTGCTTGCGAATCTCCGGCAGGTCGTTGACCAGCACGATCAGTCCATCGGAGACGTCTTCCAGGTTGTCCCCGCGTTGCACGCGAATCGTCAAAGATTCGTTGGGATCGGGGTTTGCGCCGAAGAAGTCCGGATTGAGATCGAACGCGTCGTTCCAGCAACCAGCGATCCAAATGTGTTCGCTCGAAACCCGGCCCTCGCCCTCACCCACGGTGCAGCCGATCGACGCCGCCGAAAGCAGGCAGGAAAGCAGGCAGGCAGCCGTTCTGCCCCAGCTTGCCCTCATGCAAGGCTCTCCGGCGCGTGCCCGAGCGACTCGAGCGCGGAAGACGAGGGGCTGTGCGCGGCCCGCGCTGCTGCCTGAATCATCCCGCCGCCAAGGACGCGCTCGCCCTGAAAAAAGACGGCGAATTGACCCTTGACCACGGCGCGCTGCGGCTCGTCGAAAAACACGTGCACGGCGTCGCCCACACGCCGAACCTCGGCTGGGGTGGGGCGCCCGCGATACCGAACCTGCACCTCGCAGCGCAGCGGTAAGCTCACATCCGCGGCCAGCGCGACCTCGCACAGCGCGGCGCTGGTGGAGTTCAGCGAGTCTACCGAGCCCAGGGTGACCGTTGCCGTTTCGGCGTCCACCCCGACGACGTACGCGCGCTGCCCCAGAGCCACGCCCAAATTCTTGCGCTGCCCGAGCGTGAAGCGGAACACGCCATCGTGCTCGCCCAGCTTTTGCCCCTGCTCGTCGAGGATCGGCCCTGGGCGCACGCGCTCCGGCGCGCGCTCGGCCACGAAGGCGTCGTAACGCCCAGTGGGCACGAAACACAACTCCTGACTTTCGCCCTTTTGTGCTCCCGGCAAGCCGAGCCGCAACGCCTCGGCGCGAATCTCCGATTTGTCGCTCTCACCCAACGGGAAGACCAAGCGCGACAGCGCGCGTTGATCGAGCATGTGCAAGAAGTAGCTCTGATCTTTGCCCGGATCGCGCCCGCGATGCAGCTGGAAAATCCCGCCTTCTTGCAGCACCCGCGCATAGTGCCCGGTCGCCACGCGCGCTGCGCTCAAGCGATCCGCGAGCTGAAACAGCTCTCGGATCTTCACCCCGCGGTTGCAGCGCACGCACGGGCTCGGCGTCTCGCCCTCCAGATACGACTCGACGAAAGGCGCGACCACCTCACGCTGAAAGAGCTCCCGGCGATCGAAGGCGTAGTGCGGGATGCCGAGTGAATCGGCCACGCGCCGCGCATCGTGCACGTCCTCCGGCGCACAGCAGCGGCTCTTCACCGAGCCATCGTCCGGGTAGTCCCACAGATGGAGCGTGACGCCCACGACGTCATAACCCTGAGCGCACAAACGCGCCGCCGCGACCGACGAATCGACGCCGCCACTCATGGCGATCAGCACACGCTCAGACATCGAGCGTGAGCGTAACACGCTCGCGCACCGGTACCACTTGCTCCAGCCATTCCGAGCCGGATCGTGCGCTGAGCCTGAAAAACAGCGATCGATTCGCGCTCAGTGACCGCCGCCCTGCAGCACCGTACGCACCGCGTTCGTCGCGCGATCCACGAGCTTGGACGCCAAATCGACCGCTTCCGTGTAGCGATAAATGCCGACCTGCAGCGCAATCAGCGTGGCCGCATCGTAGCTGCGCAAGCGTGAAGCGGCCGCTGTTTGCGCCTCCCCCACGTCAATCTCACGCGAAAGCCGGCGTAGCGCCCGCGCAAAAGCGCCGTCCCGCTCCGCCTCGGCGGCTCGCACCTGGGGCGCCGCCAGCAAAGCCGGCACCCTCGACGGCCGCTCGATTCCCGTCGCCTCCGCGCGCAAACCCGAAATTGCCATTTCCCCTCGTCGGTCCGCCCGCTCCACCAGTTGCGCACTCTTTGCCACAAACAGCCCAAGCCGCTGCCGGCCCTTCCCCGAGCCGCTGCGTCGCCCCCCGAGCCTATTCGCTCAGGCCGCGCAAACGTCGGGCGAGGCGACTGAGCGCGCGGGTGTGCAGGCGGCTCGCCCAGGACTTGCTCAGACCGAGCTCGGTCGCCACGTGGTCGAAGCGCGCACCTTCGAGGTAGTGACGGCGAACGAGCTCGGCTTCTTCGTGCGGCAATTCCGCGATTGCGTCGCGCACCATCGTGAGCAGTTGCGCTTGTGCAACGGCTTGTTCCGGGGTGTCGGCCGTATCGACCAGCGTGCGTTCACCCGCGTCGCCATGGGCGGTCGGGGCGATCAGACCGGCGGCCATCGCGGTCGCCATCGCCGCCAAGTGATCAGCCAAAGCCACTTCGGCCTCGGCGGGGCCGAAGCCGGGCGGGCGCGGCACGGCCAGGTCCTCGAATGCGCCTTCGCTGATGCGCGCGGCCGCTTGCAGCCCGTTCAAGCGCTCGTGGGTGCGACGAGAAAGCCGCGCGGAGGAGCGCACCCCATCGATGATCGCGCCGCGCACTCGGAAATTCGCGTAGCCACGGAATGGCACACCGCGCGAATCATCGAAGCGACGTGCCGCATCCCACAAGCCCTCCCGCCCGAAACTGAGCAGCTCTTCGAGCTCACCGGCGCCGCCCAGCGTGCGCAAAATCTGACGCGCGATGATGTCCACCAGCCCCAGGGCTGACGAAAATCGCGCTACGACTTCGGGCGATTCCTTGCTCTCTCCCACGCGGCGGCGACTGTAACTCACTCGGGCAGCGCATCACTAGCTTTCGCCCGGATTGCTGCGAGGCGCAGCGCGTTCGGCGGGTTCCGGCGTCGTTTCGGGAATGGCACGGACCCTGCGCAGAAGCCGCTATCCACGGCTCTTGAACGCGCAGGTGCGAGCGCCGCGCGCTCGTGCCATATTCCGAGCACGGAATGCTTCGCTGGGGCAGAGTCGCAGTTGCTTATCTTGCTGCCAGCGTCAGCGCGGTCGCGGTCGCGCTGCTCTGGCGTGGCACTTCGCCGTTCAGTTACGGCGAACCGTGGCTGACCCTGCCGACCGCGCTGGGTCACGCTTACAGTCTGGTGATCGGACTCGCGTTCGGCGGTCTGGTCGCGTTCAGCACGCGCATCTTCGTCGCGCGCTACGCTTGGGCTCGCAACCTGCACAGCGAGCTGCGACCCGTAGCCCGAGATCTGAGCGCCATCGGTATCGTCGCCGTGGCCGCGTTCAGCGCGCTCGGTGAAGAGCTCTGGTTCCGAGGGCTCTTGCAGCCCTGGCTCGGTCTGTGGCTGCAGGCGGCCGCGTTCGGCATCGTTCACGCTCAGCTGCGCGGGCCGAGTCGCTGGGCATGGATCACCTGGGCGACCCTGATGGGCTTAGCCTTCGGGGCGACCTTCCAGCTCACCGGCTCGCTGCTCGGGCCGATCGCCGCCCATGCGTTGATCAATTGTCTCAACCTGTCCTACTTGAAGAGTCACGACCCCGAGCCACGCCGCCGCCCGCTGGGTGGCCTGCTGAGCCAGCGCAGTTAGTGAAGCGCGCGAACCGGCAACCCGGCCGGAAAAAACTAGCGTTAGCTGATTTTCGGGTCATTTTGGGCGCGTCATCAGGCCCCGATCACGGACCGTGCACGGTGCACGATTGAAGGGGTACTCTGCCAGTCTGAGCTCCACCGAGAAGAACGCATCCAGGATGGCCGAGTCCGACTCGAGTTACCCCGAAGAACGCCCGCGGGTTCTCGTCGTCGATGACGAGAAATTCATCCGCGACATCATCGCCGACTTCCTCGGCATGGAAGGCTACATCGTGCGCACCGCCGAGGACGGCGTGAGCGCGACCAACGAGCTCGAACGCGCGCGCTACGACATGGTCATCAGTGACCTGAAGATGCCGAAGATGGGCGGCCTCGATTTGCTGCGCGAGGTAGCCCGCACGCACCCGGACACCCTGACCGTGATCATGACCGGCTTCGGGACCGTGGAGACCGCGATCGATGCCATGAAGCGCGGCGCGTACGACTACATTCTGAAGCCGTTCAAGGTCGAAGAAATCGTGCACATCGTGCAGCGCGGGCTGGAGAAGCGCCGGCTCTCGGCCGAAAATCTGAGGCTGCGCGAGGCGCTCTCGCTGTACAAGGTGAGTGAGGCCATCACCGCCAGTTTGTCGCTCGATGAAGTGATCGCCACCGTTGCCGACAGCGGCTTGAACGAGATCCGGGCGGACATGGTGATGACCTGGCTCGACAACGGTGAGGGCGCGTTCTTCCCGCGCAACGTCAGCTTGGCCTCTGCCTTCCCGGAAGGCGAAGACGTCGGGGAATTGAACGCCCAGGCCGTGGCCGAACGGCTGAAGCAGGAGAATTTCCTGATCGAGCACGGCGCACGGGCGCGCGAGCTGTTCGCGGCGCATCCTTCGCGTCAGGTGCAGAGCATCACGATCATCGCACTCAGGATGCGCGACCGCTTGCTCGGTTGGATCGCGGTGGTTTCACTGACCGCGAGCAAACGCTTCGACGAAGGGCAGCGCAAGTTATTGAGCATCATCGCTTCGCGCGCGGCCGCCGCCATCGAAAATGCGCGCTTGTACGAGGATCTCCAGGCCACCTTCCAGCAGACGATCACGAGCCTCGCGCGCACCATCGACAAGATGGACCGTTACACTTCGGGTCACTCCGAACGCGTCGCTCGCTACGCGGTCAACCTGGCGCGCTGGCTGGGCCTGAACGCCGAGCAGATCGAGCACGTGCGAAACGCCGCACTGATGCACGACATCGGCAAGATCGGCTGCGTGATGAACTTGAACAAGACCGGCAAGCTGACCCACCAAGAGTACGAGGTGTTCAAGCGCCACCCGACGTACGGGCGAGAGATCTTGGATCCTATCAAGTTCCTGCAACCGGTGATCCCGGGCGTGCACCTGCATCATGAACGCTGGGACGGCCGAGGCTACCCGCTCGGCCTGGCCGGCAACGACATCCCGCTGATCGCCCGCATCATCGCGGTTGCCGACACCTACGACGCCATGACCAGTGATCGCGCCTATCGCCGCGCGCTGCCGCACGAGGTCACGGTCAACGAGATTTTGCGCTGCTCGGGCTCGCAGTTCGATCCCGACGTGGCCAACATGTTCACCGAGCAAATCGACGGCCTACGCAGCGAGCTGGTCGATTCCGGAGCCAAGATCCCAGAATGACGAGCGAGCGATCCTTACGCGCTTTTTGGCTGGGCCGCGCCGCCTACGAGCCCGTGCACGCGCTGCAACACGAGCTGCAAGAGGCGCGCAAAGCGGGCCGCATCGCCGACACCGTGTTGTTCGTCGAGCATGAGCCGACCATTACCCTCGGTCGCGGCGCGACGGACGAGCATTTGTTGACCTCCAAAGCCGCGCTCGCCGAGGCCGGCATCGCCTTGGTCGCCACTGGGCGCGGCGGGGACGTGACGTTGCACGCGCCCGGCCAGCTCGTGTGTTATCCGATTTTGGATCTGCACCCCGACCGCATGGATGTGCGGCGCTACGTGAAGGATCTGAACCGCGTGATGATGGAGCTCGCACGGAGCTACGGCATCGACAGCGGCACCATCGAACAGTACATCGGCTTGTGGGCTGACCAGGCCGAGCCGAGCGCGTGGCCCGGGGTCGAGACCGCGCGCACCCCGGTGAAGCTCGGCGCGATCGGCGTGCGTATCTCGCGTTGGGTGACGATGCACGGCTTTGCCTTCAACTTGAGCACTGATTTGTCGCTGTTTCGCCTGATCGTGCCCTGCGGCATCAGCGAATTCGGCGTGGCCTCGGTGGCTTCACTGACCGGCGCGACGCCGAGCGTCGAGAGCGCTGCACAGCGGGCGCTGCCGATCCTGGCTCGCGTCTTCGGCTACGAGACACCAGAGCTGCGCGCCGCGACGATCAGCACGTTGGCGAACGGCGTGCCTTGCGAAGCGCCCAGCACTTCACAAGAAAAGCCGCTCAGCGTCAGCTGAGCAACGATTTCTCGTGCGGGGCGATAGTGACGCCCGGCGCGACCGCGGTTGTAGCCGGAGATCTTTGCCAGCCACTCGAAAGCGCGGGTGACTGCGCTGCGCGCCGCCTTGCCCCCGTCCAGCTCACGGATCACGATTCGACCGCTCGGCACGCAGCGCGCCGCGCGACGCAAGAGCTCGTCTTGTTCGGCGAGCGGCAAGTAATGCAAGACGTCGAGCAAGAGCAGCGTGTCGACGCTTCGCTCGGGGAACTCGAGTAGGTCGAGCGCTTCGAACTTGGCGTCGTCAGCAGCGGCAAGCTTTGCAATGGCTACCTTGCGCGCATCCGAATCGAAGCCGGAGAGCTGGCGCGAACCGCCCATTTCCGACAGAAAAAGCCCGAATTGACCGCGGCCTGCCCCCGCGTCCAGCACTCGCCCGAGCTCTCCCTGTGCGCACAGCTCGGCCAGCAGCCGAGTCAGCGGATCGCTCTTGAGCTTCATGGCCACGTAAATGCGATCGCCAATCGGGGCGGCGCGGTAGCGCATGATCGTGCGCTCGATGGCGGCTTCGAGCTCGCTCTCGGCGTCGCTCGTGGGCGCGCTGGTCGTGCCGCGCTTGTGCGCAATCGCAAAGGCCAGCGCGCTGCCCATGGCTCCGAGCACGGCTCCGACGATCACGCTGCCGACCACCGCCTGAAAGGCAAACCCCAAAATCCCAGTCTGCTTGGCGCGCTCCAGGCTGAAGGCCGCGTGCTGCCCGCTGCTGACCAGCGATCCGATTTCGACCTCCAGCGTGATCAAGAACGGCGCGACCAAGGGGTTCGAAATATTGGCCACCAGATACGCGAGCACGAGATCCAAACGGAGCGGCAAGCAAATCAATAGGCAGAGCACGAAGTGCAGGCCGTACACGGGCAAGCAACCGATGAACAGGCCGAGCGCGACGGCCAGCGCGACGCGCGCGGGGGATTGCCGCTGTCCGCGCAGCCGGCGCCAAATGCGAGCCAAATTACGGCGCAACGGCATGGTTCAAGGGCACACACTGATGCACGTGCACTGCCATGTCCGAGTGTCCTCGAGACAGTAGCAGCTGCACAACGAGCAGCTAGAATCGAAAGCGCAACGAGGCACCTCGCCCGTGCACGCCTTGCGGTTGAGAGAGAAGGGATCGTCCACGCGGCACACCTCCGGCTTCGCCACGCACGGGCTCGGGCGGAACTGGATCTGCTGATGCGCACCGAGGCACTCGCAATTCGTGCCGACGCATTGGGGTTCTGACTTTTCAGCCGTCCAAGTGTCGCAACAAATTTCTCTGCGCACCGTGTTCCCGGCGTCGGGCTCTGCGGCTGCGTCGGGCTCTGCGGCTGCGTCGGGCACGGACGAGGCGTCCGCTCCCGAATCGACGTCGGCGGCCCCGGCATGCGCCACCGGCGGCGACGACTCTTGTCGGGCAACGCCACCACAGGCGCCCGGAACGAGCGAAAGAGCGAGCGCCGAAAGCCAAAGCCAACGCTGAGGCGCAAGCCGCGCCAGACCCGAACGACCAGCCATCAAGCGGGAGGATAAACCGAGTTGCGCTGCTGAGTTTGGGCGATCTTCAAGTACATTTGCGCGCTCTTGTGATCGATGTCTCGCTCGATCACCGCTTGAAACTCCTCGATCGCCGCACTGTGCTCACCGGCGGACAACAGCGCCACGCCGAGCAGCACGCGCGCCGGCACGTAATTCGGGTTGTATTGCTTGACGATCTCGAGCTGCTCGCGCGCGCGTTCTTTCTGGCCCAGGTCGCGGTACAGCGTGGCGAGCCGCGTGCGCAAATCGACGAACGACGGACACAGAGCGATGGCGCGTTCGAGCTCGACCACCGCTTCGCTCGGCATGCCCGCATCTTGGTACGCTTGGCTGGTCTCGGCGTGCATGTTGGCGATCTTGCCCATCGCGAACGGATCGGTGCCGCCCTCGGCGCCCGCAGCGCGCCCGCGAATGCGCGCGTAGATTTCGCGCGCCGCGTCGTACTTGCCGAGATCGTTGTAGGTGACCATCAAGTTCAGCTGCGCTTCCGTGTAGTTCGGGTTGAGCGCCACGGCTCGTTCGAAATACGACTCCGCATTGGCGAAGTCGCCCTGGCCATGCGCAATCACGCCTAGCATGTCGAACACATCGGCAAAGCGGTCGGTCTGCTGGACGACTTGCTTCAGCAGGTATTCGGCCTTGTCGAACTCTCGCTTCTGATAGTGCTCGCGCCCCAAGAGCAGCAGCTGCTTCAGGTGGTCGTCCATACCCTGCAGTCTGTTTCAAAGGCAGAGCACGCGAAAGCCCCGCGAGCGGCCGGGCTATGGGCCGCCATGGCGGGATCCGCAGGGGCTGGTTACACCGCCGGAGGTATTTTTCAAATACCGGTTATTGCCAAAGATTCTGGCTCGGCTGGGCGGGCTGCGCTTGCCCC
>DASSMT010000444.1:0-35764 GCA_035688655.1 Polyangiaceae bacterium
CGCATCCGCAACATCGGTATCTCCGCGCACATCGACTCAGGCAAGACGACCCTGACCGAGCGCATTCTGTTCTACACGGGTCGCATCCACGCGATCCACGAAGTACGCGGTAAAGACGGCGTCGGCGCCAAGATGGACTCGATGGATCTCGAGCGCGAGAAGGGCATCACCATCCAGTCCGCCGCGACGTACGCCGTGTGGACCGGCTCGCAGAAACAGTTCGAAGAGTACAACGTCAACATCATCGACACCCCCGGCCACGTCGATTTCACGATCGAGGTCGAACGCGCGCTGCGCGTGCTCGACGGCGCGATCCTGGTGCTGGATTCCGGCAAGGGCGTGCAATCGCAGTCGATCACCGTCGACCGCCAGATGAAGCGCTACCACGTGCCGCGCATCGCGTTCGTGAACAAGATGGACAACCCGGGCGCCAACTACGAGCGCGTCTCGGACATGCTCAAAGAAAAGCTCGGCCACCACCCGGTCAACTTGCAGGTGCCGATCGGCGCGGAAGACAAGTTCCAGGGCATCATCGACGCCATCAACGGCAAGGCCTACTACTTCGAAGGCTCGGACGGCGAGAAGATCATCGAGAAGGAACCGCCCGCGGAGCTCGCCGACAAGGTGAAGGAAACGCGCGAGCAGATCATCCAGCGCGTGGCCGACGTCGACGACATCTTGGCCGAGAAATTCATCAACGAAGAGCCGGTCTCGAACGACGAGCTGATTGCCGCCGTTCGCCGCGCGACCCTGGCGCTCAAAATGACGCCGGTGATGTGCGGCTCTGCCATCAAGAACAAGGGCGTGCAGCTCTTGCTCGACGGCGTGGTCAAGTACCTGCCGAACCCGACCGAAGTGAAGAACGAAGGTCACGACCAGGACAACAACGAAGAGAAGGTCGTGATCGCGAGCGATTCGACCAAGCCCTTCGTCGGCCTGGCCTTCAAGCTGCAGCAGGACAAATACGGTCAGCTGACCTACTTCCGCATCTACCAGGGCAGCGTCACCACGGGTGACACCATCTACAACATCTCGAACGAGCGCCGGAAGGTGCGCGTGCCGCGCATGTTCCGCATGCACTCGGACGACCGCGAAGAAATTCAAACCGCGGAAGCCGGCGACATCGTGGCCTTCTACGGCGTCGAAGCCAGCTCCGGTGAGACCTTCACCGACGGCAAGGTCAACTACACCCTGACCTCGATGCACGTGCCCGCCGCGGTGATTTCGCTGGCCGTGAAGCCGAAGGACCGCAACTCCGAAGCGAACTTCTCCAAAGCGCTCAATCGCTTCACCAAGGAAGATCCGACCTTCCGCGTCCACCAGGACGAAGAGAGCCAGGAGACGATCATCTCCGGCATGGGTGAGCTCCACCTCGACATCTACATCGAGCGCATGAAGCGCGAGTACAGCTGTGACGTGATCGCGGGCAAGCCGCAGGTGGCTTACCGCGAGACCATCTCGCAGCGCTCGGAGCTCGCCTACACGCACAAGAAGCAGACCGGTGGTTCCGGCCAGTACGCCAAGATCGGCGGCTACATCGAACCGCTGCCGGCGGACGCGGTGGAGACGTACGAGTTCGTGGACGAGATCGTCGGCGGCGTGATTCCGCGCGAGTTCATCCCGGCCTGTGACAAGGGCTTCCGCGAAGGCATCAAGAAGGGCTCACTGATCGGCTTCCCGGTCGTCGGCGTGCGCGCCGTGCTCAATGACGGCGCCTTCCACGCGGTCGACTCTTCCGAGCAGGCGTTCCGCACTGCCGGGCTGATGGGCTTCCGCGAAGCCTACGGCGGCGCCAAGCCGATCATCCTCGAGCCGATCATGAAGGTCGAAATCGAGGCGCCGATCGAGTTCCAGGGCTCGGTGGTGGGCCAGGTGAACCAGCGCCGCGGCGTGATTCTCGAAACCAAGAGCGACGAGAACGTGACCGTGACCGCCGAAGTGCCGCTGAACAGCATGTTCGGCTACTCCACCGATCTGCGCTCCGCCACCCAAGGCAAGGGCCAGTACACGATGGAGTTTGCCAAGTACTCGCCCGTTCCGAAGCAGGAGCAGGAAGAAATGGTCAAGAAGTTCAAGGAACAGCAGGCCAAGGAAGCGGCCGCGCGCAAGTAACGCACGAGCCAGCGAGCGGCCGAACCAGCCCGCAACGACGCGCGTCTTCCACTTGGGGGACGCGCGTTTTTTGCTTTTGTCGATGTTCGTGGAGTTTTCTGACGACCCACTGGCGAGCGCGAACGGACTACTCTAGCTACTGTGTAGAACCGAGACGAAACACCGGGATCCAGGCACGGAGCAGCGATGGCCCTCAAATCTTTCGGAGCTCATGCGAGCGGACAGCGATTGGAGCGCATGAAAGCGTCCCCGCGCTACGCGGATGGCGCGTTCGTCAATACGGCCCCCGTGACTCAGGGGTTGAAGAAGGGCACGGCCACACCCACGATTGCCGAGTTTCTGTGCGGCGGCCAGCGGCGGACACCACGCGCGCCTTTGCCTTCGCAGAGCCCGCTCTCGGCCTGGCAGCGAGCGCCGGAAACGGGGCTGCGCGCCACTTGGCTCGGCCATTCCACGGTGTTGCTCGAAATCGACGGGGCGCGCGTGCTCACGGATCCAGTTTGGGGCGAGCGTGCTTCGCCCGTGGCATTCGCGGGACCCAAGCGCTTTCAGCCGGTGCCGATCGCGATTTCGGAGCTGCCTGCGCTCGACGCGGTGATCGTCTCGCACGATCACTACGACCATTTGGATTACCCGACGATTTTGCAGCTGTGCAAACGCGACGTCCCGTTCATTACGTCGCTCGGAGTGGGCGCGCATCTACAGGCCTGGGGTGTACCTGCGGAGCGCATCACGGAGCTGGATTGGTGGGAGCAAGTGGATGTGCCGGGCACGGGGCTTTCGATCAGCGCGGCGCCATCGCAGCATTTCTCTGGGCGCGGCTTGGGCTCGCGCAACGCGACGCTCTGGTCGTCGATGGTCGCGCGCGGGCCCAAGCACTCCGTCTTCTTCAGCGGCGATACTGGGCTCACCCCCGAGTACAGCCAGATTGCCGAGCGTTTTGGCGCGTTCGATTTGGTGATGCTGGAGGTGGGCGCGTTTCACGAGGCCTGGGGTGATATCCACCTCGGTCCGGAGAACGCGCTCGAAGCGCTGCGGCTACTCGGCGGCGGGCGATTTTTGCCCGTACACTGGGGCACGTTCAACCTGGCCATTCATGCCTGGGACGAGCCAGCCGAGACCCTGCTGCGGCTTGCGCCAGAGCGCGGCGCAACTCTGGTGATGCCGTTGCTCGGTGAGCCCGTGGAGCCCGCGCGTGCCGCCGCTGTCAGAGCTTGGTGGCGAGAAATCACCGCGCTCGAGGCGGGAGGCCCCCCTGTGGTTCCCGAAGAGCGACCGACGTTGCCACCCCTGGCCGACGGCAGCGGCGCGGAGTGGCCGATCGACTGAGATTAGCGGCCCGCCTGTCCTGCAACTCGTGCAAACTCGAGCACTGGTTCCGGCGGTAGGGTCAGCGACGGCTTGCTGTTCACAATCGCGGGCCCGCTGCCCAGCATGCGCTTTGCCAGCAGGCAGAGTAGCTCGGCGCGACCGGAAATGCCCAAACGGTGGAACGCGGAGGCAAGCTGGTTCGCGACCGTGCGCTTCGAGGTGGCGCGGAGCTTTGCCATCTCTTGGTAGCTCTTGCCTTCGATCAGCAAGCGCGTGACTGCGTACTCCGCCGGCGAGAGCCATTCGACGAGCTCGGCATCCGGGCGCGCCACGCTGATGCTCTGGCGGGCGTACTGCTGGTTCTGCGCCAAGAGCTGCTTGGCGGCACGCTGCACTTCGGGTGCGTGCTTGGCATGTGCTGCCATGACCAACAAGAGTGGAATGCGCGAGGGCCAGCACGACAGCCCCATGAACACGAAAGAGCGCCGCAGAATCTCGGCGATGCTCGACGGGCATAGCCCGAAGTCGACCGCCACCGATTTTCGCACGCCCTCGAGCAATGCTCGTTCGAGAATTTCGGTATCGCGCGCCGAGAGTCGCGCGCCCTCCGCGCTGCCGCCGTCGCCGGAGCGGCGGTGGCCGCGAGTCACCGTGACCGTACAGGTATTTTGCGTAAATTCCGTGTGTTCGATTTTGCAAAGACCGCTGACCAGCTCCGTCCACAGGGCCGAAAGGCTCGCGCCCTCGTCCATGGCCCGTGCGCTCGCCGACCCAATCAGCCCGGGCCCTGCCACGGCCGGCGTCGGCCAGCAGTCGTTCACGACATGATCCATTGCCAACTCCCTGAATGCTGCGTCCGGCACCATGCCTTCCGCACTTAGGCTCTAGATACCGGCGAAACCCGCCTCAGGTCGATTGCAGTGGCTCGCAGTCGCTCGCGTCCTGTGCTGTAATCAGTCGCGCTTCCAATGGCCGAACTGCGTGAACAAAGCGGTGAACGCAGCTGCGTGCTGATGGCCGAACACCTGATCGGTCGAGGCCCGCAGTGCGCGTTACGCTTGACGCCCAAGTACGTTTCCACGCAGCACGCGGTGATTCGCTGGTCGGGGAACGGCTGGGAGTTGATTGATCGCGCAAGCCGCAATGGCACTCGACTGAACGGAGAAACAGTGGAGCCCGGGCGAGCCTACCGCCTGGTGAAGGGCTCGGTGGTGAGCTTCGGGCATCCGGAGCAGCGTTGGGTGCTGGTCGACGTGAGCGAACCGCAAGCCATGGTGCTGGCACTGGAATCCGGCCAGGTCCGCGTCGAGAGCTTCGGCATGATCGGCGTCCCCTCCACCGAAAATCCGGAGCTCACGCTGTTCAAAGACTTGGACGGCATCTGGCGCATGGAGGACAGCGACGGCACGGTGCGCGGACTGCGCAACGGGCAGCACTTCGAGTTTGGCGGCGAGAGCTACGCCTTCTCTTGCCCAAGCTCGAACGACCTGACCGCCAGCATCGGCATGGCCGTGCAGCGAAAGACCCCGACGCTCAAATTCGTCGTCTCCTCCGACGAAGATTTCGTGGAGTTGTCGATGGAGTACGAAAACAAGAGCGTGGCCCTGGGCTCTCGCGCGCACAACTACTTGCTGCTCACGCTCGCCCGCCAAAAGCTCGCAGACTCCGCGGAGCAAATCCCTGCGGCCTCCTGCGGCTGGATGGACAAAGACCAGCTCGCGGGAGGGCTACGCATGACTCCGCAGCAGATCGACGGCGAAATTTTCCGGATTCGCCGCCATTTTGCCAGCCATGGCGTGCCGGAATCGTCGAGCGTGGTCGAACGCCGTGAACGCACGCGCTTGATTCGGCTAGGCCTCGACAAGGTCCTGGTCGAGCGCGGTTGAGGCGGCGAACGCTCAACGGCCGCTCGAGCCGAACGCCTCGGCCACGAGCTGATAGGAGCGGATGCGCGCTTCGGGATCGTGCGCGTGCGTCGCAACCATCACTTCATCCGCACGGGTGAGCTTCGCCATGCGCTCGATCCCGCGCCGGACGCTGGCCGGATTGCCGACGATCTGCAGCCGCCGAAACTGGGCGATGCCCGCTTCCTCTTCCGCAGAGTAGCGATGGCGCAGAGCCTCTTCCGGACTCGGCATTCGCCCTGCCCGACCCGCACGCAGCTGCGCAAAGGCGAGCAACACGCTGGAAGCCATGCGCTGAGCGGCGGCTTCTTCCTCCGCGCAGAACACCGACAGCGCCAAGATGGCGTGTGGAGCGTCCAAGGCTCCCGGCTGAAAGCGCTCGCGATACAAGCGCATGGGTCGCTCCGCAGAGTCCGGGCTGAAATGCCCTGCAAACGCAAAGCCCAGCCCGAGCTCGGCCGCGGCGTTGGCACTGTAGTCACTCGAGCCCAAGAGCCAGATCGGCGGCAAAGGCACGTCGTCCGGCATGGCGCGCACTTTCGCGAAGGGGTGACCCGCAGGCAACGTGTCCGACCCGAAGGCGCTGAGCTCTGCCAACTGGGTCAAAAAATCGTCCGCGAGCGGCGCGCTGCGCGAGCGACGCAAGGCCAGCGCGGTCAATGGATCGGTACCCGGGGCACGGCCAATGCCCAAATCGATCCGGCCGGGATGTAGCGCTTCGAGCAAGCGATAGGATTCGGCGACCTTGAGCGACGAGTGATTGGGGAGCATCACCCCTCCGGCGCCGAGCCGCACGCGCTTCGTCACCTGCCCCACGTGCGCGATCATGATCTCGGGCGTGGTGGTCGCAATACCGGGCATGTTGTGGTGCTCGGCGTACCAGAGGCGCACATAGCCCAGTCGCTCGACGGCGCAAGCCAGGTCGACCGCCCCCTTCAGCGCGGCCGCGCTGCTGCTGCCGCTTCCGAGCGGGACCAAATCGAGAACCGAAAGCGAGAGCGAGGACGACATGGGGATGAGCAGAAAGATTGGGCACAGCGCGGGCCGCCGCTAGGGGGTATCGGTCAGCGAGTCACCCTTTCTAGCGGCCCCAGGCGTGTGGCGTCGTGGTACTCTCTCGCTGTGACGCAGCTGGCTTTGACGGCGGAATTGGTCGAATACATGGAAGGCGGTGTGTCACTGCTGGTGGGCAGCCGAAATGCCGAGCTTCGCCCCGCGTGTGCGCGCGCCTTCGGCGTCGAAATCGAGGCCGCGAGCGGCACGGCCACGCTGTTTCTGCCCGCAGCCGGGGCACAGCTCACTTTGAGCAATTTGCGGGAAAATGGCTTGATCGCGCTGACATTTTCGCGCCCCATCGATCATCGCTCGCTGCAGGTGAAAGGGCGCGTCGTCTCGATCACGGAAGCGAACGAGCGACAGCAGCGCGTGCAAGAGCGCTACTTCTCGTTATTCTGCGAAGGCTTGCGCTACAGCGGCATGCGCGAGAGTTTGCTGCGCCGCATACGCTATTCTCCGAGCTGGGCCGTGTGCTTTCGCATCGAAAGCATGTTCGACCAAACCCCCGGTCCCGGCGCAGGACGGGTAGCAAAGGAGGCCTTTTGATCGCCCCGCTCCCCGTGTCACGGAGCCCGTCACGCAGCGTGTCGCTCAGCGATTTGCAGCGCTGTTTCGCCGGCGTGTTGCCGTCGATCATCACCACTTGCTCGGCGAACGGCGTACCCAACGTCACCTACTTGAGCCAAATTTTTCGCGTGGACGAGCGGATCGCGCTCTCCTGTCAGTTCTTCAACAAGACCAAGCAGAACCTGGCCGAGAACCCGTTCGCCAGCGTGCAGGTGATCGACCCGCTCACGCTCGAAATGTACGACCTCGATTTGCGCTTCGAGCATTCGCAGACCGAGGGGCCGTTGTTCGAGAAGATGGCCACGCGCATTCAGGCCATTGCCTCACACACCGGGATGCTCGGCGTATTCAAGCTGGTGTCCGCCGATGTGTTCGAGGTGCTCGCGATCCGCGAGGTCGAGGGCCTGATCGGACCTCCCCTCGCAGAACCCGATGCGGATTCGGACGAAGCACCGATGTCGCTGCGCACCGAGCTGCGCGCGTTGAGCGTGGTCACCGAGCGACTGCGGCGCGCTACGGACCTCGATGGCCTGCTTTCGACGCTGCTCGATGCCCTGCGCGACGAGCTGGGTTTCGAGCATGCGATGTTGCTCTTGCCGGACGAGACCGGAAAACGCCTGGTCTCGCTGGCCAGCCGTGGCTATGGCGAGTCCGGGATCGGCGCAGAAGTCTCGCTCGGGGACGGCTTGATCGGTACCGTGGCCGAGACGAAGCAAACGATTCGCATCAGCAACGTCTCGGCATCACTCAGTTACGGGCGCGCGGTGGGTCGCACGGCGCAAGATCACGGGGCGCACGTTCCTGGCGCCGAAATCCCCTTGCCGGGCCTGCCCGACGCCCAGAGCCAATTGGCGATCCCGCTCTCGAGCAACGGGCGTCTCTCGGGTGTGCTCGCGGTCGAGAGCAAGAACCCGCTCGGCTTCGAAGAATGGCACGAGACATTTCTGGATGTGATCGGCCATCAACTGGCAAGCGCCATCGAGAACATGATGCTCCGTGCAGAGGCCGAGGAAGCCCAGACAACGATCGCCCGCACGGCGCCCCCCGTCGCGGCGGCACCTGCACCTCGCGTCTTGCGGCTGTGCTTCTACCGCAACGACGACTGCGTGTTCGTGGACGACGAATATCTGATTCGCAACCTGCCCGGCCGGATCTTGTGGAAGATCTTGCGCAGCTACGTGGATGGCGCGCGGGCCGAGTTCAGCAATCGCGAGCTGCGCCTCGACCCGAGCCTCGGCCTACCGCCGATCAAGGACAACCTGGAGAGCCGTTTGATCTTGCTCCGCAAACGGCTCGAGCAAAAGTGCCCGGAGCTGCGGCTGGTGCCCAAATCTCGCGGCCAATTTCGGCTGGAGACGAGCTGCACGCTTTCCCTGACCGAGAAAGACTGATCAAATCGAAAGCGCCGCCTTCGACTCGCGCGGCAGCGAGCTGAGCTCGATGGGGTCGAACGACGCGAGCATCAGCTCGAACCAGGCCTTGGCGCGAGTAGCCGGGACTCGGCCGACAATCGCTTGCTGCAGGAGCAGCAGCTCCGCGTCGGTCTTGCCCGCCCAGAGCACACGGTTCAGCTCCGTCTCTTCGAACGACAGGTGGGCGAGCTGCGCCGCGACGAAGACATTGAAGAGCTGCATCAGCTGCTTGCCGAAATCCAAGCGCTCGGCGCTGGTGGCGAGACGAAGGCTGACAGCGATGCGTTCGATTTCGCGCATATTTTGCTCGAGTGCCAGGTGCTGCCTCCCCGCCTCGCCAGCGAGGGCAGAGTCCAGCTGAGAGACGACGGGAAAGATCACCGCATCTTCGTGGTCTGCGTGCTCACGAAGCATCACGAACACGCGCTCGAGCGCCGTGCAGGCTTCGCGACAGCTCGCCTCGTCGCGATAGTCGGTGCGCGACAAGAGCATGGCTTGCTCGAAGAGCAGTTTTCGGATGCACTTGTGAATGGACGTTGCGAGATCGAGGCGCTGACTCATCTGGTTCCTCCTGCGAGTTTTCTGTTCGAATGGGTTTCGTTTGGGTGTCGCTGCTCGCGTGTGGTCTCGCGGACGTGCGAGAGCCGGGCGCGCTAGTGCTTTTCGGCGATGCTTCCGCGCCGGGCCGGCACGCTCGCGCCCGGGTTCGGCGAAGGCGCAGCCAAGACCCTGGCGAACTCCTGGGGTCGGTCGGACGAGACCTCGGCGGCGCTCAGTTCCGCGTGCCGCTCGGGGGGCACGTGCCGAAACCGCGGGGTCCGCCGTGCTCGGCGCCCAGCGCAAGACCTGGCAGCTAGCAAGAATGCGGCCGCAACCAAGCAAGCCCCGCAAATCGGCATTTTGTTAAGCATTCTGGTGCTCCGGCCCAGGTTCGGGCGAGTCTCCGGCGAGTTCTGAATGGCCAGACCATGGCGACGCGCCGGCTCGCCCGTTGCTAAATGCTTCCTTTCGGGATGCTAAGAACTCACTAACGCCTCGCGACGCGCTTGCTGCTCAGGGCGGCTTGCGACGGCGAATCGGAGGAGTAGTCTTTTGAGTCACTGGAGGACCAGATCATGACCAGCCGCAAGAAACCCGTCGTACGCCGTGATGCCACCGGTCATCTGGATCCGGAGTACGAACGCAAGCTGCTGGAAACTTCGCACGTGACTCGCGCGCGCGACGGCGAGGGCCGAGCGTTCATCGACGCCGCTGCCCGTGAAGAGCTGTCGGAGGAGCTGGGCGAAGCCTTCGTGCAAGCGGCAACTTCAGGCGAAGACGCCGAGCTCGAACGCCGCGAAAGCGTGGTTCCGGAGGAGTCCGGGGGTCCCTTCGTGCCCTCCACGGCTGGCCAAGAATTCGCTGGCGGCACGGATGAATCGAACATTCCGGAAGCCACACGCGAGGCGCTACCGCGCACCTCCAAAGCGGAGGTCTGATACAGTCGGACGCATGCGCTCTCCCGCGCAGCCGCCCGCGAGCAGCGAAATTACCCCGCCGGAGCTCTACGCGCGGCGGCGTGAGTTCATCAAGTCCGGCGCGCTGTTCATCGGCACCAGCGCGGCGCTCGGCGCGGGGTTGACCTCGCTCTCCAGCTTGGGCAGCGCCGATCCTCCCGCTTCCCCACCGCCACTGCCCCCAGCAGCGAGTGGAGCCGCGCCCTGGCACGTGGATCGGCGCGGTCAATTCACGACCGCCGAGGCTCAGACCCCGTATCAGGACATCACGACTTACAACAACTACTACGAGCTCGGTTTGTCCAAATCCGAACCGGCGCGCTTGGGCTTTCGCATCAAATCCAGACCTTGGACGGTGCGCATCACGGGCGAAGTCGAGCAAGAGCGCACCTTGGATGTCGACACGCTCATCCGTTGGTTCGGCCTGGAAGAGCGCGTGTATCGCATGCGCTGCGTGGAAGCGTGGTCGATGGTGATCCCGTGGCTCGGCGTCCCGCTCGCAGATTTGGTGAAGAAACTCGCCCCGACCTCACGCGCGAAATACCTGCGCTTCACGACCTTGCTCGATCCGGAGCAGCTGCCCAATCAAGAGAGCCAGGTCTTGCCTTGGCCGTACATCGAGGGGCTGCGCATCGACGAGGCCGTGAGTCCGCTCGCTTTTCTCGCGCTCGGCCTGTACGGCGCGCCGTTGCCGGGTCAGAACGGCGCACCGTTGCGGCTGGTCGTGCCCTGGAAATACGGCTTCAAAGGCGCAAAATCGCTGGTCGAGCTCCGCTTTCAAGAGCATCGGCCCGAGACCACTTGGAGCCGCGCCGCCCCCTCCGAATACGGCTTTTACGCCAACGTCAACCCAGAGGTCGATCACCCGCGCTGGAGCCAGGCCAGCGAGCGGCGCATCGGTGAGCTGTCACGACGAAAGACCCTGCCCTTCAACGGCTACGCCGAGCAAGTCGCCGACTTATATCGCGGCATGGATCTCGCGCGGGAGTTCTGAGTGGCACGCTCCAGACTCCCGTGGCTCGTGCCGGCGACGATTACCGGCGCTCTGGTTCCGTTCGCGTCCATCGCTTGGCGCGTCGCGCAGCATCGACTGGGCGCCAATCCGATCGCCACGGCGTTGAATCAAATCGGCCTTTTGACACTGATTTTCCTGTGCGCCTCGTTGTCGTGCACACCGCTCAAGATCGCCTTTGCCTGGAACTGGCCGCTGCGCGTGCGGCGCACGCTGGGACTTTGTGCGTTCTTCAGCGCCGTACTGCACTTTTTGGTGTACTTGGTGCTGGATCAGGGTCTGGCCGTGGCCGCGGCTTTTCGCGATCTGCTCGAGCGGCCCTTCATCGCGTTGGGCTTTCTCGCGCTGGTCCTACTCGTACCGCTGGCACTCACCTCGACCAAGCGCAGCGTGGCGCGTCTGGGCTTTCGACGCTGGCAGCTGCTCCATCGCTTGGCGTATTTGGTCGGGCTCTTGGGCGTGCTGCACTTTTACTTGCGCGTGAAGGCCGATCACACTCAACCCATCCTGTACGGGCTGATCTTGGCGCTCGGCTTCCTGCTTCGCGGCGCGGCCACGCTGAAGAAATCGCGCGACAGGCGGCTGCGCGCGGGCGTGCACGACGCGCGCTCCGAACCCGCCTGACGCTATTTCGCGCGCGGGGCGCAGATCACGAGTTCCAAATCTGCCCCGCGAGGGGTTTCGGCGCTGGGGCCGCTGTGACAGGCGACTTGGGTCGGAGCGACCTGCAGCGCCACGGGCTTCGGCGCAAAGCGGACGTCGATCACCCAAACGGCCATCGCTAGAGCAAACAGGACTTGTGCGGAGTTCGGCATGACTACTTGCCTCGCTGTGAGTACCGATTTCGGGCGATCGAGTGCAGGAGCTCGGCAACTACTTCGAGCAGCCGAGTCGACTGCTCGCGGACGAGAGGCCTCTCGCGGATTCCGGATTGCTCGACCTCGTCTTCGAGCAGGCGCAAAAACTCAGTGCGTGTGGTGGGCCCGGTGCGGACGACCGCGATGCCGGGCGGGACAAACAGCGGGCGACCGCTGCCCTCAGCTGAAAACGTCATTCGCGACACCGTTAGTTTGCGCAGATGTCACACGCTGTCAACGGAACGCCATGAAATTGTCACACGAATCTGGGCCGCACCTGCCGACTTTCGTCAGTGCCGGGTCAGTGCAGGATGCAGGAGCGGTCAATGAGTGGCGAAGGTCAACCACTCCACGAGCGGCGCGGCGAGTTTTGCTTGGCTGATTAGCCAGGCACTGAGCTTGGGCGAAGCCAAGATCGCGCGCGGCAACTCCGGAAAGGTCACTGTCAGACCTTTACGCAGCAAGTGCTCGGCGCGCACGTGGGCAGTGTCGTAGCCCTTGGGCATTCGTTTGTAGGCGTCGTAAGAGCGCACGACGAAGCCCTTCTTGGTCAAGGCCCCGAGTAGCTTCGTGAGCTCTTTGCCGCGCTGGTCGTCGGCGACCGCGGCGCGATATCGCTCGAGCGAGCGCGCGTCCATCATGTAGTGGCCTGCGGCAGCAAATGAATTGGGTAGCCCGACATGGAAATACAACGCCATCGGCACCTCTGTCACGTTGCCGCGGCGATTGATCGGGATCAAACCAGCGATGTTCGTCTTGTACGGGGACTTGTCCTTGCTGAAGCGTACGTCGCGAAAGATGCGAAGCACCTTCGGCTGATCGAGCTCACAATGCCGGTACGCGCGATCGATGCCCGCGCGCACTTCGGCGAGCAGTTCTTTCATCGGCGCTTGGAAACCGAGCTCGAACTCTTCTTGGTGCGCTTTGAACCAAGCGCGATCTTGGATCTTGGCGAGTCGCTGAAAGAACTTGGCATCGGCAAAACCCGAAAACGGCATGGCTGCGATCGTAACACCAAGCGTCGCTTCAGAGCAGTGGCGCGACCAAACGTGCCAGGTCGTCGAGCGCTGCCCGGAGCATGCCGGCACGGGGCGTCCCCAGGCTACACGCGCCGAAACTGGCCATGAACCATTGACGCAAGCGCTCCACCTCGGCCCGACCCGAAAAGAACAACGCGATCTCGTAGTTCAAAAACAGGCTTCGCATGTCGAAGTTCGCGGATCCGACCACGCACAACGAATCATCGACCAGCAGCGCCTTGCCGTGCAGCATCTTGTGAAAGCGCTGGATGATGGCGCCGGCGGCGCTCAAATCGCGCAAGCATGAGCCGGCCGCGAAGTCAGAAAGTGGATGATTGGAGCGTTCTGGCGTGAGCACTCGAACCTCGACGCCGCGGCGCACCGCGATCAACAACGCGCGCATCAGGACTTCATCGGGCACGAAGTACGGCGTTGCGATCCAAATCCGGGTTTCTGCGCGGAAGATGGCGCTCAGGTCGGCGTCGTAAATCGCATCGTTCTCGGAGTCTGGGCCGCTCGGCACCACGCGCAGCGCAATCGGGCCCTCGGCTTGGCGCAGCGCTGCGGACAAGCGTTCGCCGCAAGCAAACTCCCAATCCGCGCGAAACACGGCGTCGAGCTCGGCCACCGCGGCCCCTGCGACGAGCAGCGAAAGGTCGCGCCAGCGCGCTTCATCCGGCGTCGGACCCAGATATTCGCGACCCAAGTTCATGCCGCCGACGATCGCACGTTCACCATCGAACACCGCGATCTTGCGGTGATTGCGCAGGTTGCTGCGGCCGCGAAATGGCACGTGCAAGAGCGGCATGAAGCGCTCGACCCGAGCACCGGCCGAAACCAGCTCGCGCAAGAGTCGCCGCGGGGCGTGAAAGCGCAGCAGGTCGTCGAGCAAGAGTCGCACTTCCAACCCTTGCCGAGCGCGCTCGATCAGCGCCTCGACCAGCGGGCGCCCGACCTCGTCGTTTGCCAGCACGAAGGTGACGATGCGAATCGAACGGCGCGCGCCGCGGATCTCCGCCAGGAAACCGTCGTAGGCGAGCACTCCGTCGTCCAGCCAGCGCACCGTTTGCAGACTGGTCTGCCCGCTCTCTCGGCCTGCGTGCGTCGAACCTCGCTCGGGTACGGACATGCGGTCGCTGCGACGACGCAGCTTGCGGCCCCCGAATACCAGGTACAGCGGAATGCCGAGGTAGGGAATGAGCACGATCGCCAGCAACCAAGCGATCAAATTGCCTGCCGGCCGTCGCTGGCGCAAAAGCGAAATGGCGAGCATCAGCGCCAGTACACTGGTCGCGATCGACACCGCTTCGTGTGTCAATAACCAGTGCGATTCGTACATGGGCTCGCGAATTCGCACGCGAACCCGCGCGCGCTCAGGGCTTCTCGTTCATGGACTGTGCGATCGAGCCGTGCTTGCTGAGATCGATCGACACGAGCGGCTGGCCGCGCGAATACAGCGTGGCGAGCGAGCCGATTTCGTGTTTGGAAAGACGCGCCGCCAGCCGCGAGACGCGCTCGGCGTCGGCGATCCCGAGCGCTGGGCAACCGTCGGCAACCTTGCATTTGCTCTTCGAGCGGCACAGCTCCGGGGCGTGCGCGAGCGAGAGCATTACGTCCGCCGCCTCGCCGTTCGAGAGCTGCAGGCTCAGCTGCGTTTGCTCTTGGTCCGCGAGCTGCACGGGCAGGCAAGTGAAAACGCCGTTGCCCCACTTGCTCGCATCGGACGCGGGTTCGCTCCAAGCAAGCGGCAAGGAGCTGGGCGGCCCGGCCGACGGAGCCAGCGCCGCGCTTGCAGCAGGTTGGCTCGCAGCGCCGAGCTTCTTGCGCAACGTGCTGTCGAGCTCAGCGAGCTCGGAGTTCAGCGCGTGGTGCGTCGAGCCGTCGGCGCGAACCAAGTACCCCGAAGCAGACAGATACACCTTGTCGCCTTCGACGTGCAGCAAGATGATACTGACGCGGTTAGCTTTGTGTTCGTCGACGTGGCTGCGCACGCGTACTGTATGCGTAGCCGGGTCTTGATCGATGATCGTGTATTTCTGATCGCGCAAGGTCTCGAGCACGACCAAATAGCTCGCGGTTGCATCCGCGAGTGCCGGAACCTCGTGCGGTGGTTGGCGTTGCCAGGCGCCGCAAGCCGTCGCGAGCCCGACGAGCAAGAGCCCAAACGCGAGTCGAATTGCCAACCCCTGCACACTCTGTGGACGAGGCCAAAGTCGGAGCATTCATGACAGGGTAGAAAGCGCTACTAGTGCAGGTCAAGTGACAAGCGCCCTCCGGCAGCCCGCTGGTCATTCCGAGCGCATTGGTCGTACACTGCCGTTTGTTGGAAACCCAGGTTCTCGCGGGACGGTATCGCCTCGATCGGCAGCTCGGCAAGGGCGGCATGGGCTCCGTTTGGCTGGCCGAGCACCTGACGCTCAATTCTTGGGTGGCGGTCAAGCTGATGGATCCGTCGATCGCCTCCACGGTCGAAGGCGCCGAGCGCTTCAAGCGGGAGGCGCAAGCGGCGGCGTCGCTGCGCAGCGCGCACGTCGTGCAAGTGCTCGACTATGGCGTGCACGAGAACACTCCCTTTTTGGTGATGGAGCTCTTGCAAGGCCAGAGCCTGGCCGATTGCCTGGAGCGCGAGCAGCGGCTGTCCCCCGAGCGCGCACTTTCGGTGATCACGCAGGTGGCGCGCGCGATTGGTCGGGCCCACGCCGCCGGGATCATTCATCGCGATCTCAAGCCCGACAACATCTTCTTGGTTCGCGAAGACGACCAGGAGCTGGCCAAGGTGCTCGACTTCGGCATTGCCAAGGCGACGGGACCTCGCTTTGGCGGAGCCGAGACGCGCACTGGCGTCACCATGGGCACGCCCTATTACATGAGCCCGGAACAGGTCGAGGGCAAGAAGGCGCTCGATCATCGCGCGGACTTGTGGTCGCTGGCCGTGATCGCCGTCGAGTGCATGACCGGCACTCGGCCGTTCGATGGTGAAACGTACGGCGAGCTCCTGCTCAACATCTGCGCGCGACCGATCGTGTTTCCGTCGCAACAAGGCTTCTTTCTACCCGGCTTCGATGACTGGTTCGCCAAGGGCGCCAATCGCGATCCCGCGCTGCGCTTCGCGTCCGCCCAAGAGCTCGCCAGCAGCCTTGCGGACGTGGTAGCGGGTCGCGCCAAACCGCTGCGCTTGAGCGCGCCGCAAGCAACCGGGCCCGAGGCCACGCTGCCCATGGATCCCGCCATGATGCGGTTCAGCGGGAGCCAAGTCGCCCCCGCGCTGACTGCCTCCGGAACGACCGGAGCGGCAGTGATCCGACCGCACCCGGGCTCGCTTTCGCCCAAGAAAAAGCGCTCGGGATGGCTATTGGCGTTGATTGGTCTGGGCGTGGCCATCGCGAGCGGCTTGGCAACATTGGCGCTGGTTTTGCCAGGGCCGAGCGCCGTCGTACCGCCCGCTCCCGAGCACCCGACGGCTGCAATTCCATCCGCCGCTCCGCCGCCGCTCGTCCTGAAACCCGATCTCTCGCAGCCCGGCGGGCCAGGAACTGCCGAGGCAAAGCCGGCGCTTCAGGGCGCGCTCAAGCCCGCTCCAGCGAACGCGCCGCCAAGCCCGCCCGCGGTCTTCGACCCTACGACTGCCGTCCATCCCCCACCAGCCGTCGGGGCTGCGCCCAGCGCGCCCACGCCCGCGCCGAACGCAGCGCGCAGCGCGCGCTGTTACAGCGATCCGTTCACGGGCCAAATCCGCGTCGCCAACGCGGCCCACGTGAACGATAGCTTTGCTTGCCAACAAAACCCCTTCACCGGCGCTTACCAGCGGAAGTAGTCGCCGCCGGAACGGCACGGTCCGCCTGCGGGTCGACGCGCAAGACCTCCGCCTGTTCGATGCGGTCGAGTCGAAAGTGCCGGCGTTCGCCACTCTCGAGGTCGACCGCGTCGAGCCGAGTTTCGCGCCGTTCCATCAGCACCGAGACGATGCGAATCGTGCGCGTGGCTTGCACGAAGTTTCCGTCGACGTACACGATGCGCAACGGGCATTGCTCGAACCAAGCGCGCTCGAGCGCGCTGCGCACCGCCTTCTTGCTCGGCAAGCCGGGCACGCCGTGAAACGACAGCTCGGAGAGCCGAGTGAGGAGCTCGCGTTGCGCGGAAGTGGACAACGCCGCTCGCACCTTGTCGAGCGCGGAGTCTAGGGTTTCGGCGAACGGCAACAAGCGCATCTCGATCGCGAATCGCCCGAGCGCGACCAGCAGCGCGGCCTCGCGCGCGGTGAAGTTGACTGGCGGCAGACTGTAGCTGCGATCGAGAGCGTAGCCACCGCCTCGTCCGCGCTCGGCCGACAGCGGAAGTGCCGCCGAGCGCAGCGTGTCGAGGTCGCGATAGATCGTGCGCAGAGTCACACCGAAGCGCTCGGCCAGCACTTCGGCCGTGACCCCGGTTCGCCGGCCGCGCAGATACTCGGTCAGTGCAAAGAGCCGCTCCGTGCGCTGCATCGAACCTGACATACTCCTGACATCATGCCGGCGGAAGCCTGAAATCCGGGCGGCTATCGCCACTCACGCCACACACCTTTTCCGAGCCCGCGCGCGCCACTCGCGACTAGGATGAGCGTTGCTCGCGCACCGACGCGTAACCTTTTGGACAAGCGCCCGACGCGGCGCAGAAAGAGAAACTCGCATGCTCCGCAAGTCCGTCATCGCCGTGGTTGGAGTTGGATCGATCGTCTGTGCCTGTGGCAAGGAGAACGATCCGCCGCCCGCGGCGCCGCCGCCCGCAGCCCCCGCACCGACGCTCGCCCCACCTCAGCCAGCGGTAACGGCAGCAACGCCCGCACCGGTCGTCACCACACCGCCCCCTGCTGCAGCGCCGGCTCCAGGTGCTCCCGCACCCGCCGGCACCATGGCGACGCCCAACGCGTTCGCGCTGCCGTGCACGAGCGATGCTTCGTGCGGGCTCGGTCGCTGCAATGTGCAATTCCAGAAATGCGCGTTTCCGTGTGCGGGTCCGGTCGACTGTGCCGCGGGCGCGATGTGCAACACGATGACCGGTTTGTGTCTGCCGGGTGCAGCACCGCAATAAATGAGTGCATGCAAATCCCGCTTGCCTGCCGGGTGGTGCAACGGGGTACAGAGAGCTTCGTAGCTTCGCGACCTTTGCGCGGAGGCCTCCGGAGTATCGATGAAGCGGCCGATCGTTTGCGCAGCTCTGCTCTTTTGTGGCTTTTCGGGACTGGTGAGCGGCTGCGGGTCGCGCAGCTCCGATGATCTCTATCTTTCCGCACCGAGCGCGGGAAACGCACCGCTGGGCCTCAGTGGCGGAGGTAGAGCGGACCTCGGCGACACCGGCGAGCAGCCCACTGCCGGTGATTCCGGACTGGGCGGCGCCGCTGCTGGCTCGGCTGGCGAAGGCGAAGCGGGTGAGTCGCCGGTCGCAGGCTCCGCTGGATTTCTCGCGACCGGCGGTTCGTCAGGCTTCGTTTCGATCGCTGGTGGCGGCGGGCTTTCCGGAGCCGGTGGCTTCGCTCAAGGTGGCGTGGGGATCGCCGGAGCGAGCGGCGGATTTTTTACGGCTGGCGCGCCCAGCGGCGGCGGGGCACTCGGCTCTGGCGGCAGCGGCGCTGCTTCCTTCGCCGGCGGCAGCGGAGCTTTCTCCGCCGGCAGCGGCGGACTGACCGGAGCCGGCAATGGGGGAGCAACTTTCGCAGGCAGCGGCGGGCTCTCGCTCGCCGGTAACGCTGGCGCTGCCTTCGCCGGCAGCGGCGGAGCTGGCAGCGGCGGAGCCGGCAGCGGCGGCGGTGCGGGAATGTCCGGCGGAGGGAGCGGCGGAATTTCGGGAAGCGCCGGCACGGGCGGCGGCAACAACGCCGCGTGCCCCAGCGCGGCTCCGCAAAACAATGCCATGTGCAGCGAAACGTCGCTGACCTGCTCGTATGTCGGTGAGCGCTGTCGTTGTCGCCAGCTCGGCAACAACCTGGTTTGGCGCTGCACGGGCAGCGGCAATGCATGCCCTGCCACCCATCCGGTCGCGAGCTCGAGCTGCATGGGCAACCTGCAGTGCCCCTACCCCTCGGGCGATCAGTGCAATTGCCAGAACGGCCTGTGGAACTGCTTCACTCCGGGCTGCCCGGCGAGCAAGCCGACGCCGGGCGGCAGTTGCGGTGCGGTCGCCGGGCAGTGCACCTATGGTACGGCGGGCGCGTGCGTGTGCGTCGGCGGCGGCTGGTTCTGTAACTGAATTGGGTGATTGGTCGAGCGCGCGAGTTACGACTTCGCGCTCACGGCTGCTCGCCGCTCTTCACGGGGTACTTCTTGGCCCAAGCCCCGAGGCCTTCGTCGAGCACGGTGACCTTCTTGAACCCCGCCTGGAGCAGGCTGGCGGCGAGCGATCCGGACTCCGCGTGCGGGCAAGAGCAATAGCAGACCAGCCACGCATCCTTGGGCAATTTCTCGACGTACGTGGCGAGATCGAAAAAGGGCACGCTGACCGCGCCAGCGATGTGTTGGGTGACGTAATCCGATTGCGCACGCGCATCGAGCAGTGCCATGCGTGCGCCACGCTGCAGTTGCGCGTGAATCACCTCCAAGCTGGTCATTTGCGGGTACTTCTTGAAACCGACGGGCTCGGGGCCCTTGGCATTGAGCGGAACCGGACCGAGCGGGATCGGCGGAGGCGGCGCGGGTGGCGGAGGCGGCGGGGCCGGGTTGATCCAACCGCGCAAAAGCGAGGTCAAATCTTCGATGCCCTGCTCACCGAGAGTTTTGGAATAACCCTCCATTTTCGTGCCAGGGCGGCCATTCCTGATGGCGTAGCGCAGAAAGCCATTGCTCGCGGTCCGCAGCAGCTGCGGGTTACCGATGTGCAAATTGGGGCCACCGACGCCGCGCTCTCCGTGGCAACGCAGGCACTCGCGCGCAAACAGCGTCTCGGCGCGCGACACGTCTCCGTGGATCGGGCGTTCGTCCAAGGTGGCGGGCTGGTCCTTGCGCCACGTGCGCAGAAACGCGATCACATCCTCGATTTCTGGTCCGCTGAGCGGTCCGCCGCGATCCTTCGACCAGGCGGACATGGTCGTGCCGGTGCGCCCGTTCTTGATCGCCTCTCGCAAGTGTTCGTCGCTGACCGAGCGCTGGAACTCCGGCTGTGCCAAGCGCGGCGCTTGATCGGCCTTGTAGCCTTCTCCGTGCTCACCGTGACAGACGGCACACATGCGGCCGTACAGCTGTGCACCGTGAGCCGCGGCCTGACTCATGCGCTCGGGCTTCTTGCACGCCCCGAGTGAAACCAAACACGGAAAAGCAACGAAGAGCAGAAACTTTACCAGGCTGCGCATGAAAACTCGGAGGTCGAGGCCCGAAGGATGCCGGAATCTACGCTGGCCGGCCGTCAAACACCACCGCGCTCTACTCTCGGGCGTCTCACTCGGGTTCCGGATGCGTGCGCCGCAGCCGCTCACTGGGCACTCGGGCCACCCGCGCCTCGATCACGCGCTGCACGCGCTCCGGGACGGCGTTCAAAAAATCGTAACCCGACGCTTGCTCGATGGCGTCGACGCTCGTCAAATACTCCGTCCATTCGTGCTCGCCCACGCCCCGTCGATTGGGCATCAACACTGCGAGCACCTCGGTATCCTCGCGGACGTCGAGGGCGGCCTGACCTTGTTCGAGCACGACGATGATCTTGTAGTTGGCGGCGGGCACCGCGACGCCGTTGCCAATCGTGGGAAAGGGCGCGCTGAAGACGCCGCCCGCGACCACGTAGAGCAGCGCGCCGGTTTGCGCGCGCTTGCGCGCGTAGCTCTCGAGCTGCTCCCAAGGTCCCGCGTTCAACTCGTGCAGCTGCGGCTCGATGTTCGTGAACAAGAACGTCTGCGAGTTGTCCTCCCGCGAATTCTGGCGATCGGCAGACGGACACAGGTGCCCGCGATCGTAACCGCTGTGCAAATAGTCGCTCTCCTTCACCCGGTAGAAACGCGCGGGCAGCGCGAGGTCTGCGCGGAAGTCGTCTCGCCGCTGCAGGTGCCCGAGCTGCGAGCGATCGAGCCGCCAAGCCACCCAATTTGGCACGCGTTTTTCTGGGCTGTACGAAAGGACGAACGCACGCTGGTCGAGGAAATATTCGTCGGACGGATCGGCGTCGCGCGGCGTGCCGAGTGCAACGTGGACGCTGCCGCGGATGCTCGCTTCGCTGCCACGTAACGCCTGGGCGCTGCTGGCGGATCCAGTCTCGGTCGGCGACGCCGATGGCGAGGGTTGCGCCGGTCGGGCGGTTGGTGGCGACTGCGCCGGCGAGCCGGGGCGCTGGGACGACACAGACGGGAGCGCAGGCGGAGCGTGCTGAGCCCGACATTGCAGCAGCACGACGCGAGCCCCGAAGAGGAGCAGCACGACGACCGAAAAAGTACCGAGTAACGAGCTGCGGGGTGTGCGCCTTTCGCGCGAGACTGTCACGCCCCTGACGATAGCAGACGCCCCGGTTCGAGCGAGGAACGCGCTCCCGCGCAGAGCAGGTCGAGCGTCCCGAAGCCGCGCTCAGAGAAAAGAGGCTTCTTGCAGCGTTCGCACGCCGTCACTGACGATGCGCTGGCCCGACGCTAGCCCGAACCGGACCTCCGTTTGCTCGCCATCGCCGCCGCCCAGCGTGACTGCCGCGGCGCTCGCGCTGTGCGCCGAGGCCGCGACGAAGACCGTGGGCTGGCCGTCGATCCAAGCCAGGGCGCGGTTCGGAACGAGCAAGGCGCGGCCGGCATGCGAGCCAAAGATTCGAGCGCTCACTACTTGGCCTGCGCGCAGCGCCCGACTGCCATTGTCGACGGAGACGCGCACTCGCAGCTTGGACGCTGGCTCGACCGAGCTCGGACGCTCGAGCTCGGCAACGTTACCCCGAGCGAGCGTGTCGGCCGAAGCGTCGCGCGCTAGCTCCACGCGATCTCCGACGCCCAGCCCGCGACTCTTGGCTTCATCCACGCTGAGCGTGACCGAGAGTCGATCGAGATCGGCGATCACGAACACGATGCTTTCGCCGCGCACCGATTGACCCTCGATGATGCGTCGCTCGACCACGTTGCCATCCAGCGGAGAGCGCAGCAGCGACACGCCCAGCGTGGCACGCGGCAGTTTCTGGCGATAAAACGAGGCTGCCGCCTCGCGCTCGGCTTGCGCACTGCTGCTGACCTCCGCCAGCGTGTCGCCGCGCCTCACGCGATCGCCCTCGTAGGCCAACACCCGACGCACGGTGCCCAAACTACTGGCGCTGATCGCGGTAACGTGCGCCTGATCGAAGTCGACTCGACCGGTTGCCACGATCAGCGGTGAAAAGGGCTGCTCTCGAACCTCGATCGTGCGCAGGCCCGCATGCTCTGCGAAAGCCGGCGAGTAGCTCACGGTGCGACCTTCGACGTGCAGCGCCTCGGGCGGCGCCTGGTCCGGTGCGCGCTGCTGAGCCAAGCCGAAACCGACCGCGCCGGACAGCGCCACAGCCACTAGCCACGGCGCACCCCTGACGCGGCGGGGTTCGTTCGGCACGCGCACGCTCGCAGGGACGCCCAGGCCTGCCGCGCCGAGCGTGGTGCCGGAGAGCGAGTCGCAATGCACGTCTTCTTCGGAGCTCATGGCGCCTTTGGAGCAAAACCGCCGCCGACGCTAGTGCCGCGCTTGTTTCGCGCCGGTTACACTGAAACTTCGCGAGCAGTCGAATTCGCTGCAATCACGTGCTCGGACCGTGGCGGGCGCAGCCCGAGCCGATCGGCTCTCGAACGCGCTCAGTAGATCGCTTGATGAACTTTGGGGTTCGGATCTGGCGGAGCTGGAGCCGGCGGAACCGCGCTCACCGCGCCGCTGGGGTTGCTCAGCGCACTCGCCGCGCTCGCCGCACGCGCAGGCGTTTTCGCTGCGGTCGTCAGCGGGCGCGCCGCGCTCGCGGCTGCTGCCGGTTTGCTGTCCGGCGCAACCGAAGGCGGCGTGGAGTCGCGGCGCATGGCCTCGGCCGTGCTCGGCGCCACCGCCGACGCGCGACCGTCGAGCGGAGTCATCGCCTGGGGCGGAGCGCTGGGGCGCAATGCGAACGCGACAATCAACGCCATGAGCACGGCAAACAGCGCGGCGCCCAATACCCAGCTCAGTGGCACCGCATCCCGTGGCACCGTGCGTTCGCTGAGCGGTGGCACGCTGTCGCGCGCGCGATCCACGAGCAGCGTCACCGCGGGCGAGCTGCTGCGATTCGAACGCACGCGGAGCTCACTTTCGCTGGACGGAGGCGGAGCAACCTCGTGCGGGGTCCAATCGGTAGAGGGTTGTGCCTTGCGGCTCGCCAATGGCTCGCGCAGAGTAGACGCGCTGCGCAGGTCGAAGGTGTCTTCTTGGACTTCGAGCGGGACGGCGTCGAGCTCGGCGTGGATCTGATATTGCGGCGCACTCGCGACTGAGATCGGCACGGACGGCGCCACCGAAGGCGGCTGTTCTGGCTGCGGTGGCCTCGGCGTCGGACGCGGTGGACGCATCGGGGTCGCCGTGGGCCGCGGCGGCTTCATCGGCGTGGGAGTCGACGAGAGCGAGACCGGGGACTGAGAGCGCGTTGCGCGCGAGAAGTTGCGCGCTGGGGGCGCGACCGATTCCGCTTCGCGCGTCGCTTCGGGCTCGAGCGAAGCTCGGACGCTCGGCGGAGGAGCCGAAGGGCGAATGCTCGGCGAAGGAACCGAAGGGCGAATGCTCGGCGGAGGAGCCGAAGGGCGAATGCTCGGCGGAGGAGCCGAAGGACGAACGCTCGGCGGAGGAGCCGAAGGACGAACGCTCGGCGAAGGAGCCGAAGGACGAACGCTCGGCGAAGGAACCGAAGGGCGAACGGCTGCCGGAGGCAGAGACCCAGTGCGCGGGTTTGCGCGCTCCGCTGCGCTTGCAGGGCCGGGGCGCTCGGTCGCGTCAGACTTGCGAGTCTTGTCGACCACGTTGGGTGGGCTCCGTCGTGAAAGCTGCGAAGGCGGACTGCGGTCGACGACCGCCTCTGGCCCCAAGTAGGCCGCCCTTTCAGACACTGACATCGGGCGCGGGTTGGGCAGCGAAAGCTCGGTCGGCGCGCGGGGATCGATCGACCCTATCGACATCAGCGTGCCACTCTGGATCGAGCGCGCACTCGGAGTTGGCGGAGTCGAGCTGTATTCACCGCGAGCCGGCGCCGCCGAACGCGCGCGCGGAACCTCCACCGAAACCGGCGTCGGTGACGACGAGTGAGATTCGGAAGGGACGCTGCTTCGACTCGTCGCGGTGCGCGCAACCTTCGGCCCATCCAACGTCTCTGCGTCGCGTAGAACCGCGAGTTCCACCTCTTCGGGAATGATCCGCTCGGGCGCACCCTGACCAGGAAGTAACGAGGGTCCGCGCAAGCCGCGCGGTGCAACGGTGCCAACCGAAGCGTCCTTGTACTTCGCGGCGGGCACATCGCGCACGGTTGCGCGCTGTGAGATTGCGCTAGCACTCGGCCGCGAATCGTCTTCGCGTCGTTTACTCATCCCTGACGACCAACATAAACGAACTCTCGAGTGCCCGACAGCGCCGCAAGCGAGGCCCGAGCATCACCCGAGCGCCAGGCGGAGCGCAACTCCGACTCTAACCTACCGGGTGCGCGTCCAAGGTGAGGCTGGCAGAGTCTGGTAGGGAAAGCTCGGACCGTGGTCGGCGATCGCGGGCCAGTTCTGGCCTGGCAGCGGTCCGGAACTGGCTGCGGAATGCGACGGGTGGGGTGCAACGTGACCTGGCGAAAAGCCGGCCGGAATGCCTGCGTAGCCATACGCACCGTAACCGAATGCCGGCGTCATGACGTTGACCTGATTGTAGTTATTTACGATCAGCGTCGGCCCCTGCGCGCCCTCCGGTTCAGCGCTTGCGGCGGGGGCATCGATCTCCCCGAGCGTAACCGTGTGACTCAGGCGCGGACGCCGCTCTTGACTTGGCTCTGCTGTTGCTGGAATCGCACCGGCGGCCAGCGGGGACGCACTCACGCGCTGCAGCGACGTCGATTCCATTTGCGTCTCATTCACCCAAGCGAGCCCCGTGGCGCCGCACGCGGTGCACAGCGAGCTCGCACTGATCAGCACGCAGCGAACAATTCCTTGCGCCGTCGCGGCCATTTCGACGATCGAAGGTTGCCATCCATCGTCGGACTTCGCCATCGGCTCGTTCGGCCTGATTCAACGTGAGCCGGGCGGCATTCCTCCAGCTCCAGACAGCGCCTCGGCCGCCTCCGGTTCCTGGCTCGGGATGCCCAGCAACGCCCGCGCTTGCGCCAAATCCAGCTGATTTTCCCAGCGTGAGACTACGAGCGTCGCCACCGCGTTGCCCACGAAATTGGTCAGCGCGCGGGCCTCCGACATGAAACGATCGATGCCGAGCAGCAGCGTCAGGCCGGCCACGGGAATGCTGCCCGTCGCCGAGAGCGTCGCGGCGAGCGTGATGAAACCGCTGCCGGTCACACCGGCTGCACCCTTCGAGGTCAGCAGCAAGACCAAGAGCAGTGACAGCTCTTGTCCGAAACTCAGTTTTATATCGAGCGCTTGCGCAACGAACAAGCTCGCCAGAGTGAGATAGATGGACGTGCCATCGAGATTGAACGAATAGCCGGAAGGAACGACCAAACGCACGACCGGAGGCGCGCAACCCGCTGCCTCGAGCTTGGCCATGAGCCGCGGCAACGCCGATTCGGACGACGAGGTACCGAGCACAATGGCAAGCTCTTCGCGCAGATAGCTCAGTAGGCGCGGCAGCGAGAGCCCGAGCAAGCGCAGAGCCAGCCCGAGCACCAGGGCCGCGAACAACACTGAAGTGCCGTAGAACACCGCGATCAGCTTGGCGAGGCTGCTCAAGGTGCCGATACCGTATTTGCCGATGGTGAACGCCATCGCGCCAAACGCGCCCACCGGCGAGAGACGCATCAAAATTCCCACGATACCGAACAGCACCGCCTGACTGCTCTCCAGCACGTCGACCACTGCGCGCGCACGCGTTCCCAGGCGAGACACGACCACGCCGGTCAAGAGCGCGAGCAACAAGACCTGCAGCATGTCGCCTTTGGCAAACGCCCCGAAAAACGAATCGGGGATGAGCGCCAGCACGTGCTCGGCAAAGCCGCGCGGGCCCGGCGTGAGCAGCTTGCTGTCCAACGCGCTGTGGTCGAGCTTTTGCAGCACCACGTGTAGCCCCGCGCCGGGGCGCAAGAGATGCGCGATCCCAATGCCGATCGCCAACGCCAGCGTGGTCGTGAGCTCGAACCAGAGCAGGGCCTTGGCGCCGGTTCGGCCCACGGCCTTGAGGTCCTTCATACCGGCAATGCCGACGACCAAGGTCGTGAACACCACCGGAGCAATCAGCATCTTGATCAGCTTGACGAAACCTTCGCCCAGCGGCTGCATGGCGATCGCCCAGGTCGGGCGCACGACCCCCAGCAGCACCGCCGCGGCGATTGCCAGCAACACCTGGAAATAAAGGCTGGGCGCGCGCGATGGCCGCGGCTGACGAGCGTCGAGCGGGCTTCCAGGGATCGACACGGAGGCGACAGAGTAGCATCATCTGCGCCAATCAGCGCTGGAAGGCGCATAGTGACTTCACCAACGTACGCTCGCCCCCCTTGCGCGCTGCATGAATCGCCGTGTGCCCCTCGAAGGCGCAAGCGCGCACGCGGCACAAAGGCAACGATTAGGCTCACATGGAAGGCCCGCTCTTCATCATCAAGTCCTGGGCGCTCGCAGCGCTCGGGCTGTGGTTCTACCGTCGCTTCTTCGAACGCGTGGGCAAGTCCGTGCCCGAGTTCGAGGCCTGGTCCCGCACGGACCCACTCTTGGCCGCCTTGCGCGGCGACCACGGCGCGCTCGCGCGCGTGGAAGCCGCCCTGCTTTCGCGCTTGGGCAAGAAGGGCTGCCTCGTGGCCACGCTCGGCGGCTGGCCCTGGCCGAACTATGCGCTCCGCGTGCGAGTGGTCCGCCGCGGTTCCGTGCTCGAGTTGCGTGTGACCCGCGCCGAGTTGTTGCGAGCTCATGGCGCCGCGCCCCCGAGTTTGATCCACACGCTCACGGAGCTCACGAGTCAGCACGCAGGCGAGGGAATGATTGAAGAGACCTGGCTGTGTGCGGGTGCGTTTTTTGGCAAGCGCGGACCGGAGCAAGCAAAGGGAGGCTGGTTGCTCGAGGCGCCACACGCAGCGGACGCGACACCTGCGGCGGACGCGACGCCTGCGCCGAGCGCGCCGCGCCCGCGTTTGGTCGCACGCGACGCTTCGCCCGATTGGCTCGCAAAACTTCTCCCTTCCGGTGCAGAGTGTTAGAAAGCTCGGGCTCTGCTCCAACAAACCGCCAAACCCGAGATCTGGTTCGTGTACATCGCCCGCTGCAACGACGGCTCGCTGTACACTGGAATCGCACGCGACGTCTCACTGCGAATCGCGGCGCACAACGCCGGTCGCGGCGCGCGTTACACGCGCGGGCGCGGACCGCTGCTCGTGTGCGCCCAGCGTCGCTGTGCCTCCAAGGGCGACGCTTTGCGCCTGGAGCTCGCGGTCAAACGGCTGCCCCGGCCGGACAAAGAGACGTTGCTCGCTGGTCGCCGCTTGGCCCTGTTCGCACGGCGCATCGCGGCCGCGCGCAACTGACCGGCTAGCCCGGCACGTTGCGCAAGAAGTTTGCGACTTCCGCGAAGCGAACGTCGAGAAAGGCGCGCACGTCGCCGCTCACTCCCTGGGCATCGAGCGCGCGGCCCATGCAGCGCAGCCAGGCATCACGCATGCGTTCGTCGACGGGCACCGCGCCGTGACGCATGCGCAACCGCGGGTGGCCGCGGGTGGCCGTGAAATTGCGCGGGCCGCCCAGCCACTCGATCAAGAACAGCGCGAAAAAGTCGCGCGAACGCCGACACACCCGACCTTCCGCGTCGAGCTCGTGGAGTTTCGCCAGCTCCGGCTCGGTAGCGTCCATTTGATCGTAGAAACATTCCGCGAGACGGCGCACGGGTTCCTCGCCGCCGAGGCGGGCGAAAGGTGAATCGAGCTCGGTCGGCGCATAAGCCATGGGAGTGAGGTTTACGCCAAGCGCGCCGGATACGCCACCGCCAAGCGCGCGCTCTGGACGCTCAGGCTGCCGAGCGCTTTCGGTCCGGCTTGCGCTCGGAGCGAGCGGCGGCGACCAAATCCAACGCCAGGCGGCGCGCGTTCTCCGTGCGTGAGCCAGACAGCATGCGCATGAGCTCGTCGATGCGTGCGGTTTGGCTCAGCTGTTCGACCTCCGTGCGGGTGCGACCGCTGCTTTCCAGCTTGTGCACGCGAAAGTGGCCCGCGGCGCGCGCCGCCACGCACGCCTGGTGCGTCACGCAAATGATCTGTCGTGATTCGGCGGCGCGCCGCAAGCGCGCTGCGACCGCCTCCGCCGCAGCGCCGCCGATGCCCGCGTCGATCTCGTCGAAGACCAGCGTTTCGCTGCCGGTCTCGAGCCCCGCGCAGCGCAGAGCCACGAGCAGCCGAGAGCGCTCACCTCCGGAAGCCACCTCCGAAAGGGGCCCGAAAGGCTCGCCGGGATTGGCCGCAAAGCGCGGTTCGAGCGCGGAGATGCCGAGCGGGCCGAGCTCACTCGGCTTCAGCTCGGTCAACGCGAGCTCGATGCGGGCACCAGACAAACACAGGGCACCCAGCTCATGCTCGATGCGGCGTACGAGCTCGGCCACCTGCCCCACACGGCCGGCGTGCAATTGTCGCGCAAGGGCGAGCGCGCGTTCGAGCGCGACGGCCAGCTCGGCCTCGGCCAGGGCCGCGCGCTCTTCAGCTCCCTCGAGCACGGCGAGCGCTTGGCGCAGCGCCTCGAGCCGTTCGACCAGCGCGTCACCTGGGACACCGAGTGACTGGGCCAGGCCATCGAGCGCGGCAAAGCGTTGTTCCAGCGCATCCAGATCTTGCGCTTCTAGATCGAGATCGGCGCGCAGACGCTCGGCCGCGCGCACGGCTTCTTCCACCTCTTGCGCAGCGCGCTGCAAGGTTTCATGCACGGCGCGGGCTTGGCTGGAATCATCGGCTACGCGCGCGACGGCACGCATCAAGCCAGAGAGCTCTTGCGCGACGGAGCCTTCACGCTCGGACAGCGTGTGCTCGACCTGGGCGGCGAGCTCCAGGTAGGTGTGAGCCCGGCGCAGCACGCGCAGGCGCTCTGCCAAACGACCATGCTCGCCCTGACGCGGCGCCAAACGTTCGAGCTGCATCAGTTGCTCGCGCACGCGCTGCTGTCGCACATCACGCCCAGCGAGCTCGCCACGCACCCGTGAAAGCTCGGCCCGCGCGAGAGATAGATCCGCGTAAGCGGCGCCGTACTCGCGCACCAGCGCGCCGTGGCCCGCGAGCACGTCGAGCCCGGAGATGAACAGCGCCGGGCTACCGATTTCGAATTGCGCGTGCTGAAACGCAAAGCACAAGAGCGATTTGCCCACCTCTGCGAGCTTGGACAGCGGCACCGGGTCATCCCCCAAGAGACAGGTGCCGCGGCCCGTGCGCCGAAGGTTGCGCGCGAGCCGACACGCCCCCGACTCGGTTCGGAACTCAGCCTCGACGAACGCGCTGTCGTGTCCCTCACGCACGCACGAGGCCGGGCTGCGCGCGCCGAGCAGCAAGCCGAGCGCGGTGAGCACGAGCGACTTGCCCGAGCCCGTCTCACCACTGAGTACGTTCAACCCAGGAGTCAGCTCGATGGTCACGTCATCCAACAACGTGAAGCCTTGGATTCTCAGGCGCTGCAGCATGGGCCAGACATACTGCACTTCCGTTCAGTGCGCCAGTCGCGCGCAGGCGAGAGCGGACATTGTCGGTCCGTGCCCGGGGCAAGTGCGCGTGCTTGCTTCTCTTATCGAAGTGAAGAGGGGGCGCTCCCAGACCTGCAGCGCAGCTCTCGGCGCGCCGCTGTTCCCGCGCTCCCGCGAGCCGCGCTCGGCGTCACGAAGCACGCGGTGCTCGCCTGAGGCGGTTCCCACAGTAGAGAAAGATATTCGTGCACGAACTTCTTCAGGCGCGAGCGACTGCACCCCAAGAGCGCTGATTGGCGCACGGTTTCACGAAACTTTGGCCGAGGTCGAGTGCGCAAGCCGCGCTTCACGTCCACGGATGCCACCGGCGTTTGGCGCACCGCGCTGGCCGGAGGCCAGCGCTTGGGTAGCCCGGCCAGCCCCGCGCCCGCAGCGCGGAGCGCGAGGACGGCGGTTGCGCAGCGTCGTCTCACGTTCGGGGCCACCCACTACCCTCCCGCATTTCGAGCGTCACTATTGCCCGAAACCCTGTAACGAGAGCGCGCTCACCAAGGGACTGGCTGATAGTCTTTCAAGAATTTGCCGAAGACGTGCTCGCCGGTGAGCAGGCCGGAAAAGAACGGGTCGCAAACGCGCGCTGCGCCGTCGACGATATCGAGCGGCGGCTGAAAATCGGCTTCACGCTGTTTGCGTTCGGCATGGTGCAGCGGGTCCTCGTCGGTGACCCAGCCGGTGTCGACCGCGTTCATGAAGATGCCGTGTTCGGCATAGTCGGGAGCGGACGTGAAGGTCATCATGTTCAGCGCCGCCTTGGCCATGTTCGTGTGCGGGTGCTTGTCCGTCTTGGTGTGGCGCGAGAACTGCCCTTCCATCGCCGACACGTTGACGATGTGCTTGTCGCGCGAGGGCACGCGCATCATCAGCGCCTTCAACTTGCTGCACAAAATGAAGGGCGCCACCGAGTTCACCAGCTGCACTTCGAGCATTTCCGGCGCGGGCACGTCGGCCAGAGCCATGCGCCAGCTGTTCATCTGGCGCAGGTCGACCTGTTGCAGGTCCGCGTCCAATCGGCCCTGAGGGAAGAGCTCACTTCCGGCCATCGTGGCGTCGTAGGCGAGCGGGATTTGCGAGAGCGCGGCGGATTTGAAGATGCCCTGCGCGGCAGAGTTCGTCGCGGACGCGCTGAGTCCAGTGCTTTCGCCCAAACCGAGTTGCAGCGGCTGCGCCGAGGAGCCCGCCAGTGCCGTCTTACAGACCTCGTGATCGTGCAGCAGGCGTCGTGCGCGCGCGTCGACCGCCGCCAGCGGACCGAGCTCGAGCTCGAGCAGGTGCTGATAGAAGCCAGGCGGGCGGCGCACCGTTTGGGCCGCGTTGTTGATGACGATGTCCAGGCGATCCAGCGTTTGATTGAGAAAACGCGTGAACAGCTCGACGCTCGAAACGTGACGCAGGTCGAGACCGTGGATCTGCAGCCGGTCACTGAACGCTTCGAAGTCGGCCTCGCGTGCGAAGCGCTGCGCCGCGTCGCGCGGGAAGCGCGTGGTCACCAGCACGCGGGCGCCCGCGCGCAGCATCATCAGCGCCGCCTGATAGCCGATCTTCAAGCGCGCACCGGTAATCAGCGCGGTTTTGCCCACGAGCGACGCGGTTTGAAAGCGTTTCTTGTAGTTGAAGTCCGCGCACGACTCGCACATCGAGTCGTAGAAGAAGTGCAAGCGCCGGTACTCGGCCTTGCACACGTAGCAGCCGCGCGGGTTCTTCAGTTCGCGCACGGGCGCCCCTTCGACCTGGCCCGTGAGCTCGGGGGGGGCCTGGTATACGGGCGACAGCCGCGCCTGCCGGATGGCGGTCTCCGCACGCGCCGCGCGATCCTCTTCGCGCGCGACCTTCTTGGAGTAGCGCCGGAAGGCCTTGTTTTCTCGCATGCCTTCGTGTCGAGTCGGGCGCGACAGCCGCCCCGCAGCAATCAGGAGCGCGGTCCGAGCTTCAGCCGAAAGGGTGACGAGGCGCGCGCGATCGTCGACCAAGTGCTCCAAGATTTCGATACATCGCAGAATCTCGTCCCGGGAAATGTCGGCCATGACAGCGATCCGGCTCAGCGCGTGACCACACGACGACGACGTGGCGGCTGGCCGCCGTCACGCGGCGGTGCATCGGCCGTGCGCGTGTTGAGGCGCGCGCCGGCGTGCGGGCGCGCCCCGTCACGCGGGTGTTGCTTGGCGTCGCGAGGATAGCCTTTCGCGGCGCGCGGCCGCGAGGCGTCCCGCGGAAAACCGGCGCCGGGCCGCGGTGCCGGTGCGGCCTCGCGCCCAGCGCGAGCCACGCCTTCACGCGGAGCATGCGCGGCTTCGCGCCCGCGGCCTGCGCCTTCACGCGGAGCATGCGCGGCCTCGCGCCCGGTGCGAGCCCCGCCTTCACGCGGAGCATGCGCGGCCTCGCGCGGGCGAGCCGGGTGCTTCTTGTGGCTGGAGCGCTCCGGCTGTCTCGGCACCGACTCCGCCTCGGCTTCGGCGCTGCGCGGCTTGCTTTCGCGCGCTTCACGCGGCTCGCGCGGCTCGCGTCCTTTGAATGGCTCGCTCGGCGGTCGCATCGTGCGCGGGGCGAAACCGTGGTTCGAACGATCGAGCTGGATCGTGACACGCGGGTTGCGCGAATCCGGCTTGCTCGTGGCCTCCGCGAAGCCGGCCGCGACCGAAGCCTTCACGCTGAGACGTGAATAGTCCGCCTCGATATCGATGGCACCGACGTCCGAGCCGCGAATTTCACCCCAGCGGCAGGCCATCGCCAGCAGCTTGCGCGCGTCCGCCCCGTGATCCCCACCCCAACTGATGCGAAACGGAACCCAGCCCTCTTCGCGCTCGCCAGTCCGCGGCGGATTCGCCGTGCGCGTGGCTTCCGAACGTCCGCGCACCGGATATTCGCCGCGCTCACGTTGCCCCGGGCGCGGCACGGCACCGCGTTGCTCGCGCTCGCGCGGCGCTTTGCGATCGGGAGCCCGCTCCAGGCGCCGGATCTCGCGCGGCTCGGTCGGTCCCGCGAAGCGAGCCATGGCCAGCAAGCGTGAGATGCTGCGCGCGCTGTCTTCGCGCGCGGCGAGGCGTTCGGCCAGCGCCTGTTGCCGTGCGGACACGGACTCTTCTGCCTCGGCCTCGCGTGTCAAGAGCTCGAAAAATCGTTGATCGGTGCTGCTGCGGATCTGCTCGGCGCTCGGCACCGGCTCGCTGCGCGCTACGACTTTCACGCGCTTGAGCAGCATCGTCGTCTTGGCGACCGCCGACGGCGCAACCAAGAGCACGCTGCGGCCCTTGCGCCCAGCACGTCCGGTGCGCCCACTGCGATGCGTGTAGCTGTCCGGATCGGTCGGCGGATCGAGATGAATGACGAGCGTGATGTCTTGCACGTCGATGCCGCGCGCGGCCACGTCGGTCGCCACCAAAATACGGTGATCCGCGCGGCGAAATGAGTTGAGGGCGCGATCGCGCTCGCGCTGCTCCATCTCCCCGGACAAGGCCGTGACGGCGAAGCCGTTCTCCGACAAACGCTCGGCGACATCGCCCACGTCCGCGCGCGTGCGAGCAAAGACCAGAGTTTGCGCCTCGGGGTTCGCCAAGAGCAAATTGATCAATGCATCCAAGCGCTGACGCGGCTCGAGCACGTGCATGATATGCTCGATGTCCACGTTGGCGACGCCGAGCCGCGTGGCTTCGACGCGCGCGGGATCTCGCTGCACGCGGTTGGCCAGCGCCTCGACCTCGCGCGGGAAGGTCGCGGATACGAGGTGCGTCTCGCGTTGCTCGGGGGTCTTGTCGAGGATCGCCTCGAGCTCTTCGCGGAACCCGAGATCGAGCATGCGATCGGCTTCGTCGAGCACGACCGCAGCCACTTCACTCGCGTCGATCGAGCCGCGATTCAAATGATCGAGCAGGCGCCCGGGTGTGCCCACGACGACCGTGGGGCCTGCCGCGAGCGCGCGGTGCTCGTCGCGATACACCGCGCCACCGGTGACCGACACGACCTTGGCGTCGAGCGGCGCGTACAACCACGTCAGCTCTTGCACGACCTGTTTCGCGAGCTCGCGGGTCGGGACGATCACCAATGCCCGGGGGTGAGCGAGTTTGTCTTTGTTCTGACTCGGTTCACCCGCAAGCTGGCGAATCACGAGTCCGATCGCCACGGTCTTGCCCGAACCCGTCTGCGACGTCACACGCAGGTCACGACCGGCGAGCGCGGGATCGAGCACCGCCTTCTGCACGGGGGTCAGCTCCGTGAAACCTTTTTCGGAAATTGCAGCGCCGAGCGCGGGGCCGAGCAGTTCGGCGAAGTCAACCGTAGCCATCGTGGGGCCGCTCCTAGCACTAGTCCGGCGGGTATGCGTCCTTCTCGCGCTGGGACGGGCAAAGCCTCGGAATTTTGGGCTTTCGGCGTCCGGCGCTGGCCGCTTCAGGTCAACTTTGACCCGGCCTCACCGCGGGCTACCGCCTCATTTTTCAACCACGCTCGACTCGGGCACCTTGAAAATCACCAGCCGGCGCACGGGGTAAGCGAAGGTCACGAACACCAGGAAGGTCCCGGCAAAGCTGACGAGCTCGGGCGCGATCCCGTGCACGCGCGGGACGAGCCAGCTGAAAACGCCGTAATTCAAGAGCAGCGTGCACAGCTCCGCAACCACGAAGTAGCGCGCTTGACGCGTGATGCTGCCCGCCTGCGCACGAAAAGTGTAGCTGCGGTTGCCGAAGAACTGCACCGAGGCACCCGCACACAGCGCGGGCAATCTCGCGGCGATCGGGGTCATGCCGACCAGGCGTACACAGGCCGAAAACAGTGAGAAATCGACGAGCGTAGCGCCGCTACCGACGACCAACGCGCGCACGAAACGTAGCGCTCGATCCGACCAGCGTTCTCCCTCGCTCACGTTGTTCTGCAGCAGACCACACCTTCCGCTGCTTCGGAATGGCGCGCACGGCTCGAAGACGAAAGTTTTCCGGATCGTCACGCGCTCGGGACCAGCGAGCAGTGCGTGAGCGTGCCGTTCAAGCTCTCGCCGCCGAGCGTCACGTACAGCTGACCCTCCGTGCGCACGACTTCGAACTTGCTGTTTCGGTCGAGCCTGCGGTCGAGCGCGTCCAGAAACTCGGGCTCGAGGCGATACACGTCGATGCGCTCGAGCTGGTGAATCGCGCGAGCGTTCGCCTCACGCTGGAGCAGCGCGAGGTCGACGTGGGTGAAGAGCGCGACCCTGGCAGCCGCCTTGCTGGCTTTGTGCAGGCGCTCGGCCGAAGGCGAGCCGACGTCGATCCAAGCGCGCAGCGCTCCCGTCGCGTCGCGAATGGAGACCGGCGCTTCTTCGGCCGAAGACAGGCCACCTTTGCTGAAAGCAATGCCGTCCTCGTAGCTCAGGCAATAAGCCAGAGTGCGCGTGACCAAGTAGCGCATGGTCTCGGAGGGGTGACGCGCGACTCGCAAGTCGAGCGCCTCGTACACGCTCCGATCCACGTCCGAGAGCGTGATTTGGAAATGGTAGATCGTCGCGGTCAGGGCCATGGGACGCCGCTCTCGCTTCTAGCGCGTTTCGCGGCGCAGCTCAGGCTATTCCTCGCGCTCCAGCCACACCGACACCTCGCCTGGAGCATCACCGGGGGAGACATGCACTACGCGCGGCCGGCAGCAGACGGCGCAGTCTTCGGTGTAGGTTTGATGTTCGCCGCCCCCGAGATCGACGTACAGCTCTTCCGACTCCCCACAAAAGGGACAAACGACGGCGGCGCTGGTTCGGGCGCTGTTCTTTTTTTTCAAAGCGAGCGTAAGAATGCGATCAAATCCGCCCGTTCGTCAGCAGAAAGCAGCTCCGGCTTGCCATGCGCGGTGCCGCCGCATGGGCCAAAGCGCTGGTTGATGCTCTTGGCGCAGCCATCGTGGAACAAGGCTGGACGCAGCCCAACCCCGAGCAACGTGGGAGTGACGAAGCGGCCGCCCGTGCCCACGTCCACCAGCTGATTGTCGGTGTACTGCGGGCCGCTGTGACAGCTGGCACAAGCGACGTCCGCGCGGCGGAAGAGGGTTTCACCGCGTGCCACTGCCGCGGAATCCAGGCCTTCGGCCGGCGGCAACTTGGGCAATTGTTCGAGAAATGCTCCCAAGGTGGCGATCTGCGTGTCGGAGGCGACTTGCGGTAGGCCCATGCGCTCGACCATCACCGTGCTCACCAGCGCGTTCATGTCTGCGAGCGTGCCGTCCCAATGAAACGGCGCGCGCTCGAGCACGCCACCTTGCAGCGGG
>DASSMT010000279.1:0-17762 GCA_035688655.1 Polyangiaceae bacterium
TGCCGCCTGCGATTTCGAGCTGCCCCGTGTAGCCGCGACACAAGCTCTCGATGCTCTCCAGCAACCCCTCGCGCATGAACGCCGGTAAGCGCGTCAGCGGGCCGTGACTCACCGCAAATTGACGAGCCCGAAAAAGCTCGAGCGCCGGTACTCCGAACAACTCCCGAATCGAATCCACCACACGGCAAAGGTAGCACTGTACCGCGGTCGTCGCTCCCGCGGCCCGGGATGAGCGCTCACGGCTCGGGTTTTTGGTAACCGAGTGCGACCATCTCGTCGTCCGTGAACACGCGCGACCGGATCAAGAAGCGGACGCCCAGGGGCACCTCGAGCGAGAAGCCGCCACCGCGTCCCGGAACGACATCCAGCGTGAGGTGTGTGTGCTTCCAGTACTCGAATTGCTGTTGCCCAATGTAGAAGGGCGCGCCCGCGACGTCCCCCAAGAGGACATCGCGGGCGCCGATTCGAAATTCACCCTGCGGGTAGCACATCGGAGAACTGCCGTCGCAGCAGCCGCCGGATTGATGGAACATCAGTGCGCCGTGCTGCTGCTGCAGCCGCTCGATCAGTTCGCGCGCGGCGGGAGTGATACCGACTCTTTCGACTGCTCGCACGGCTCGCCCCGTCTCGTCAGAAAAATCCCATGGCCTTGCTGTCGTAGCTGACCAAAAGATTTTTGGTCTGCTGGTAGTGGGCGAGCATCATCCGGTGGTTCTCGCGCCCAATGCCGGACTGCTTGTATCCGCCGAACGCCGCGTGCGCCGGATACAAGTGATAACAATTGGTCCACACGCGTCCGGCTTTGATGCTCCGCCCGGCGCGATACGCGAGGTTGCCGTCGCGCGTCCACACGCCGGCGCCGAGGCCATAGAGCGTGTCATTGGCGATCGAGATCGCGTCGTCGAAGTCTTTGAAGGGCGTGACCGCGACCACCGGGCCGAAGATTTCCTCTTGAAAGACGCGCATTTTGTTGTGCCCAGCCAGAATCGTCGGCTCGACGTAGTAGCCAGCCGAAAGCTCTCCGGGCAACGACGCGCGCTTGCCACCGGTCAGTGTCTTGGCGCCTTCTTGTCGACCGATATCCAGGTAACTCAGGATCTTTTCCAGCTGATCGTTGGAGGCTTGCGCGCCGATCATGGTGCTGGCTTCGAGCGGGTGGCCCTGCTTGATGCGCTTCGTCCGCGCGATCGCTCGCTCCATGAATTTGTCGTAGATGCTGGCTTGCACCAGCGCGCGCGACGGGCAGGTACAGACCTCGCCTTGGTTGAGAGCGAACAGGGCAAAGCCCTCGAGCACCTTGTCGAAGTACTCGTCGTCGGCGCTCATCACGTCGGCGAAGAACAGATTCGGGCTCTTGCCGCCGAGCTCGAGCGTGACCGGGATCAAATTCTCGCTCGCGTACTGCATGATCAGACGCCCCGTCGTGGTCTCGCCGGTGAATGCCACCTTGGCGACGCGTGGGCTCGATGCCAGGGGCTTGCCGGCTTCGACGCCGAAGCCGTTGATGACGTTGAGCACGCCCGGTGGCAGCAGGTCACTGACCAACTCGGCAAAGGCCATCATGCCGAAGGGCGTTTGCTCCGCTGGTTTGAGCACCACCGCATTGCCGGCAGCCAGGGCGGGCGCAAGTTTCCACGCTGCCATCAGCAGCGGGAAGTTCCAGGGAATGATTTGACCCACGACGCCGAGCGGTTCGTGAAAGTGGTACGCCACGGTCTGCTCGTCGAGCTGCGAAATGCCTCCTTCTTGCGCGCGCAGCGCACCGGCAAAGTAGCGAAAATGGTCGATGGCGAGCGGCAAGTCCGCGTTCAGCGTCTCGCGAATGGGCTTGCCATTGTCGAGCGTTTCGATGATCGCGAATTTTTCGAGGTTGCTCTCCAAGCGGTCCGCGATCTTGTTGAGCAGGATCGCGCGCTCCGTGGCGGACGTTTGGCCCCACCTGGGCGCTGCGGCGTGGGCTGCGTCCAGCGCGAGCTCCACGTCTTGCGCGGTCGAGCGCGCCACTTGGCAGAGGCGCTTGCCCGTGATCGGGCTGGGGTTGTCGAAGTATTCACCCTTTGCCGGCTCGATGAACTTGCCGCCAACGTAATTCCCGTAGCGCTCCTTGACTTCGACACGCTGCATCGCCGCTTGAGTTGTTGCTGGAATGCTCATGGTTCGCTCTCCTCGCGTGGTAGCTGTTGCGCGCCGGGAGCGCGTGCATTCCGCGCGCCAAGTCGGCCGCGCTCGGCACCACCGACGAACGAAGCCACTCCGAGCAGCGTGCAGCTGGGCGCCCAGCGCACCGCGGCGCCTTTTGCAACCCTGTTGCGCGCTGCCGCGAGGATTCACGACCCTGCTCCCCGTTCATGTCGTCTTGGGGCATTGGGTCAACGTTCCTCGTGGCGAGAAGGGGCGGCCGCTCGTGGTGATCGTGAATCGCGCTTCGAGGAGCGTTGGTATGAGGAATGCCTGTGGGAAGACCGTGGGTCGTCGTCACCGAGGAATGCTTTTCGCGCACGTCGGTTTCACGTTGCTTGTCGGGTTGACGCTCTGCGCACCGAGCCAGGCGCAGTCAGCCGCTGACGGCCCTCCAACAAACTTCATCCTGGCGAACGACGGGATGTCCTGCGCCGGCACTCTCATTCAATTGGGCGACAGGCCTGCGCGCGTCAGCCACTACTGTGGCGCGCCCCTCAGCGCGGGTCACTGGGTCCAGCACTGGCGAAACAAGATCACGATCCTCGACGTGTGGCACTATCAGCAGCGCGGCTCGTTGCTGCGCGTGCTGTTTTTCCAAGACGGCGTTCTGGTCTCGCTGGCGGCAACTAGCCCGGGTTGAACTCCAGGATCGGATTATTCGCTCTGTCGCGGACGCACTCTCGACAGGCCCGCCGCGCGGCCGAACAACGCATTGTCGAGCTCGAAGCCGCATTGAAGCGCAATCCGCGCTGACGATGCGGGGACACGCGACGGGAACGCAGATGACATGCGGGCCGCGCCAGGGTCCCGAGCATGAGCACGACCCATCGTTACGGGGCGCTGTGCGCGCTGATCCTGGCAATCGCTGCGGGCTGCACGGACGACGAGTCGCCGAGTACGCCCGGCGCGGCGGGCGCTGCCGGTGACTCCGCGGCGGGAGCCGCTGACTCCGGCGAAGGTGGCATGGGCGCAACAGAAGCGGGCAGCGCCGGCGCGGGGACGAGCGAAGTTGGCGGCGCTGGCACGGGCGGAGTCGGTGCGGCCGGCCCAGTGGCAGGAGCAGCAGGCGAAGGCGGTTCGGCAGGCCAGTTGGACACAGGTGAAGCCGGCGCAGGCGGGCTCGGCGAGCCGCTCGCTTCCTCCACACTACTCGACCTCGACGACGTGAAGACACACCCCGACGCGTACACGTGGTTCGACTTCAAACCGAACGTGAAAAAGCTCATTTTGGCCGGAGCGGCGGATACTCAGCACATCGCCATCTTGTGGTACACGGTCAGCGACGGCGGAGTAGCCCTGCACTACCACGCAAAAACCGAGTCGGTGTACGTGATCCACGGCACTCAAACCGATGCCAAAGGCGTCTACACCGACGGCACCGTGTACTTCAATCCGCCGGGCAGCGGACATCAGATCACCGATAGCAGCGGCTTCTTTCTGCTCGCATACGCAGCACCCCCCGACTTTGCCAATACGGGCCTGATCGAAGCCTATGAACCGGTCCGTATTGACACCACCGCCGCGAACCTCACCACGACTCTTTCGTTCACTGCCGGGGCTTCGGGTGTCAAAACTTACGCAATACCGCTCGTTGCGACGGGCGGTCTCGCTGCAGTCCTGCTCGAGACCACGTCGCCCGATCCGTACGCGTACCAGGGCAATTATGTGATCGTGCTCAAGGGCAGCTGCGACATCGATGGCGTCACCCTCAGTCAAGGCAAGCTCGTGGTCGCCAAAGAGCTTGCGCCTGAAGCGTATCGAGTCAGCGCCTCGAGCGGCAGCACGTGCCTGGCCATGGGAGTCTCGTTTTAGGTAGCGTCATCGGAAATTGAACCCCGCGCGCAGTCCGCCCGCAACCATGGATCCCCCGAGCTCTCCGAAGATGGCCGTCTGCAGGTCGAAGACCAATGCTGCCCTCGTCCCGAAATGAAGGTGGAGGCTGAGTCGCTCGAAATCCTGCACTCGCGATACGCCGCTCGCGTGCGTGGCCACGGGGGCCACGTCGAAAAACAGGTGTGTCGCTGCGGCGAGTGAAAGCTTCCGCGACAACCGATAGCGCGCCTCGCCGCCCACGTTCGTTGCGAAGCCGACGCCATGAGTGCTCGTCATGTCGCTCGGCAGGTCGGCCTCCGAGACGCGCACGAGGAGCGGGAACTTGAGCTCGACCATCAGGCTCCACGGCGGCGATGACCAAGTGAGCCTGGCGGCGGCCGTGATCGGCAGGACGCCCGGCGTGAACCATTCGGGATGCGTTCGGCCCTCGATGCCATCGGCAATGGCGAGCACGCGGTTGGGCATCAAATCCGTGGCGTGGCTGGCCAGCGGTGCACCGAGCTCCAGCATCGAAGTGAGCGTGAGCGCGGACTTGTCCGAACCGCGTTCGAGCAGCCGATACTGCACGCCAAGCTGTGGGTTCGCGAGCGCCGCCGTGTCGACGTACGACCCCGCGGGCTGAGCGACGCTGCCGAGCACGAACGGCACTTGAAGCTCGAGCGTGAGCGGCTGGCTGAGCGCGTAGCGCCCTGCGACAAAAAGAACGAACGCCTGACCTTTGGCCTCCGGCAGCGTGGTCACGTCGAACGGTGTGGTGGCGACGCCGAAATGTGCCTGTGCCTCGAGCTGGCCACCGCCCCGTGTCAGTGTCGGCTCGATCGGGACCTGGGCGAGCGCTGCTCGCGCGGCAAACAGCAAACTCGGTCCGAGCAGGGCCACGCAGCACCTCATAGCCCCTCGATCCACGAGCGAATGTTCGCCACCGCGCTGGCATCGACCTTCTCCGTCGCGAGCGGTGGCATCTGCTTGAACATCCCGCGTGAGCTCACGAGATCGTAGAGCTTGCTATCGTCGGGATTGCCGGGTTTCACGGAGTGGCCGACCGCGGTGCGGTACGTGGCTGTAGAACTCACCGCGTCGAGCCGGCCGACGGCGAGCGTGAAGTCGAGCTCGCTTTCGGGATCGAAGCAGCGCGCGCCTTCACGTTCGGGGCGCGTCGGGTTGTGGCAATGGCTGCAATTGGCGTGGAGGTAGCCGAGTGCGGCGACCTCCACCGAGTTGCCAGGAACTACGGGGTTGTCTGCCGGCGGAGCGCTGAGGCGGTCCTGTTCGACGAGCCCGTGCAAATCGATTTCCCCAGCGGCGGCGCTCTTGGCAAGCTGCACGGCTGAAAATCCAAGGACGAAGTTATGCCGTCCACCGTGGCAGGCCCAGCACTCACCGGCCGCTGGCACGTCATGGTCGGTGTGATGCGCGTTGCTCGCGCCGAGCGGCGCCGCAACGGCATCTTTGCCGTCGGAGCTCCAAACATACGCGAGCGCGAGCCAATCGGCCTCGCTTGGACCGCGTTTTTCGAGCAAGCGCGTCTCGATGCGCACGCCTGCCACGGAGAATTGCTTCCAAAGCTGGGTTCCCTCAGGGAACACCCACTCGTCCATGTTGCTCGTGTCTATCTGCTGGCCCTCGGGCAGACGGATCCAGCGCTGCTTTTCTGCGCCGTCGCTCCACAGCTCGAACTGGGGCGTGTACCCGATGATCCCCGGTGAAAGCATGCCGCCCGCGATGTCGGCGTAGAGCCCGGCTTGCGATAGCCGCTGAGGCAGCTCCGCGGTTTGCGCCGGGTCCGGCTCGTCACAAACCCAGTATCGCCTGCAGCTCACCTCGAGCGTCGAGATCAGGATCGCAATCAGGGCAAGGCCGGTGCGTAGGAAGGGAATTTGCATTGGCAGACGATTCCGATGAGCTCCAACACCGCGGACCTGATCGCGGCGGGGCTTCGAAAAAAGAGACGAGGTCGGCCCCCCGCCTCGTGACAGGCGCCGGCACGTGTCACGTTTCGAACGCCTGCTTCGTCTTCTTCACGTCGCTACGCCACCCCAGCCGGGCTTCTGACCGGGGCCCGCCGGACGGTCCCATGGAAAACGATGAAAACAATGACTTCGAGCGCTACCGAACGTTGCTGATGGGCGTCGCCTACCGGATGCTCGGCTCGTCGGCCGAGGCCGAGGATGCCGTTCAGGACGCATGGCTTCGCTGGCGCGCGAGCGACGCTGCCGCCATCACCAATCCACGCGCATGGCTCACCACCACCCTGGTGCGGCTCTGTATCGACCGGAGCAAGTCCGCGCGCGCGCGACGGGAGACTTATCCCGGTACCTGGCTCCCCGAACCGGTCATGACCACGGCTCCACTCGATCTGGAGTCGATCCAGATCGGCTTCCTCGTCTTGTGTGAGCGTCTCGATCCGCGAGAGCGAGCCGTCTTCTTGTTGCACCAGGTGTTCGACTACAGCCACGCCGAGATTGGCGAGGTCCTCGGCATCAGCGAGGCAGCGAGTCGACAGGAGCTACACCGTGCGAAAAAGCACGTGGAGGCGAACCGGCCGCGCTTCGAGCCAAACCGCAAGGCTCACGAGCGCTTGCTGTCTGCGTTCGTGGCGGCCGTGTCGCAGGGTGACCTCGACGCGATCGCGAGCGTCGTCGCCGAGGACGTCGTCCTCTACGGTGATCATGGAGAGGTCCCGCGAGGCATCCAGCGACCGATTCTGGGCCGAGCCAACGTCGCCCGCTTCTTCGCCAAGCAAGTCGCCAAGATCGGACCTGCGCACGGGCTCGAAGGCGAGATCGCCGACGTCAACGGCTGGCCCGCACTCGTGGTTCGCCGGGGCGATGCCGTCGCGTTCGTGGTCATCGTCGAAACGGACGGCACACAGATCACCACGATTCGCAGCGTTCTCGACCCGAAGAAGCTGCTCTTGCGCGAGGTGAACTGAGCCGTCGGCGCGCGTTTTTCGAATCGCCCGCAACGGTTGCGGCCTGCGCGGTCGCGGACGAGGCTTTAGCTACTTGCTACAACAGCGGAAGCCGAACAAGTAAGCGTGGTCGCTGCGTTTGATGTCATCGAAGTAGGTCTCGCACCTGTAGTCCATATTGATGTTGGAGCCGCCGCCCAGCAGGCAATTGTCCTTCGAGTGATCGCTGCCACCGGCGGAATCACAAGAGTCGATCCACTCGGCTGCATTGCCGACCAAGTCGAAGATCCCGGCGTAGTGGCCTTCGCACATCGTGTACTTCCCGACGTCCGCCATGTAGCCGCTCGAGCTGTTGCAATAGTCTTTCATGTAGTCGAAGCCGCCGTAGGGATAGCGCTCTTTCGCGGCGCCAGCGCAGGCCAAGTACATCTGCGACTTCGTCACATCGAGCACATCCCCGACCGCGACGGGGCCGCCGTCGATCGCGCCACATAGGCGTTTGTCGGCCCAGGCGCAGTACGCGGCGGCATCGCACCAATCCACGTCCACGACCGGCCGGGGATCGTCGATCGGGTCGCCCTGGATTGCGTAGCTCGTGTTCCACGAGCATGCGGCGATTTGGCCCGAGGTGTCGTTGCCCTTCGCCTTCAAAAAGACGTCGTAGTGGGCCTTCGTCACTTCCGTGCTGTCGATGTAGTAGCTCGTGGCTTTGGCCATGGTCGGGCCGCGCACCACGCATTTGCCGTTTTCACAGGTCGGTTTCGGCGCGCTGCACGGGCACTCGCTGCTGCCCGCGGCGCCTGCACTGCCTGCGCTACCCGCTTGGTTGATGGCTCCGCCGCCGCCCGCGCTTGGGCCGCTGCCCGCGCTTCCGCCGCTCGCGCCACCCGCGGTTCCGCCGCTGACGCCGCCCGCGTTGGAGCCTGCGCTCGCCGGGGCGCCGCCTGGCGAGCTGCCACCGTTGCCGTGCCCTGCGTTCGACGTGCCGGCAGCCGACGTACCGGCGTGCGCGCCGCCCGCTTGGCTGACGCCGGCGCTCCCGCTCGAGCTTTCGTTGCCACCCTGGCCGTCGCCCGCATTCGCCACGATCGTGTCTTCGATGCCGACAATCTTCGCGCAACCGCCGAGCGCTGCGAACGCGACGCTCGAACCGAGCACTGCTTTGCGCCAGCGTTTCTCGTGCGTCGTTCGCAGTCCGGTAGACATCAGTAAGCTCCTTGCAGCACGAGCCCACCGCCCGTTGGACCAACGATTGGCAAGATGCGCGGTGCGCGCGCTTGCTGGCTTTCGCGCCGTTGCGACGCGCTCGGCTCGCTCGAAGACTTCGAACTGAGCACCAGGTACGTCCCGACACCCACCGCGACCAAACCGAGCCCGAAGCCGATGTCGCTGATGGTGGCTGCGGTCTTGGCGTCGTCGCCGGCGGTCTTGGCCTCGGCCGTGCAGCCATTCTTGCAATGGTCCTCGCGATCGCTCCACTTGGAGAACGCGCGCAAGCCAAAATAACTGCCCACGCCGAGGGCCACGATGCCGACGCCGCCAATCACGAAGCCCGCCGTGCGTTTGCCGTTGCTCGAGCTCGCTTCATCGTGAACCGGCTTTTTCTCGGTGTCGGTATCGACTGGGCGCGGAGCCGCCGTCGTGCCGGAGGCGTCCGCGAGCTTCGGGATCTTGAGTGTGGTCGAACCGCTCGCAATCTCGATGCGCTGCTCGAACGGGGTTTTGTTCGGCGCGCTGGCGGTCACTTGGTGCGTGCCTGGGTCCACCGGCATGCCCACGCCCCAGGCGGCAGCGCCGAGCGGAGCGCCGTCGAGCGTCACACTGAGCCCCGGCTCGTTGGCGTCAGCCGGCACTTCGATGGTGATCTTCGACAGCTTGGGTTCGACGATCGCCAGGTGTTTTTTCGCGTAGTCGACGCGATCGGCTTTGCCGTCGCGTTGGGCGACCACCAATGCCTCTTTGAAAGTCGACCAGGCAGACGCGAACTTGCCCTGCTTCTCGTAGCACTCGGCCAGGTTGAGCAGGGTGCCGCCGCCGGGATCGAGGTCGTTGCTCTGCTTGAATTTCGGGCAGGCGCGCTCGTAGTCACCCTGCTTCATCAGGGCGCGCGCTTCTTCGTACAACGCCTCCGCACCCGCGGCCTTCGTCGAGCTCTGGGCACTCACGGTACCCGCGACGAAGGCCAGTGACAGCGCGGCACACACGGAATGTCGTAGCGTTCGGTATCTCACCCTCGCGTTTCCTCTCGGCCCAAAGCCCGCTTGCAGTTGGACGGACCGAGGATTTCTCGACCTCGGTGCAGCCCGCTCGTGACTTTACACGAGACGGGCTGGCCGAAGAAACGCGGACGATCTGGTACGCCGTTGCGGCGGACTCGGGTTTACGGGTGGCCGGGCGGCATTCCACCCATGAAATGCTGGGCGTTCGGATGGTCCGCATCCGAGCTGCCGGGCTTCTTGTCCTCGGATTTCTGGAACTTCTTTTCGTCGGCGGTGGCCCACTCTGCGGCCCACGAGCTCACGCTCCAGATCTCTTCACTGCCCGTGACCTTGGCCCAACGGCTCGAGCCCTCGGATGTATTGCCGAAGCGCACTTGACGTTTGGCGCCGTCGTTCAGCGTGAACTGAATGGTGGCGACGGGCTTGTCGAGGCCGACGTCCGCCTCGGTCTTGCCCTTGTCCGCGAAGTTGTCGGCGTTGAGCGCCTTGTACGCGCGCAGCAGGTCGACCAGCTTGGACTCGTCGTAGTTCTTGATCGGCGCGGCAGCCGCGTCTTTCGGCTTCTTGAACTCGTTCTTGGTGGTCTTGCCCTTGTCGTAGACGAACGCGAACGAGCCGTTGGCATTTTCGATCGTGACGTTCGTGACGTCGGGATCTTCGAACTTCAAGATCGCCATGTCACGCCAGCCCTTGACGTCGCGCGAGTACAAGAAGCTCGAATAGCCTTTGACCGCGTACACGCCGTCTTTGCCGGCGACGCGCGTCATCTGCCCACGACCACCGCTGTCGCCGAAGTACAGATCCAGCGCCACGCCGTTGCCCTTGGAAAACACGGCGTGCAGCGCCTTGTCGTCCGAGACCCCGAACTTGGCGTAGCTGTTCTTGGTGCCGTCGATCAGCTCGGTCGCCTTCAAGGACTTCAGGTTGTCGAGCAGTGATTTGACGTTGGGCTGGTTGGCCGTGGCCTCGATGGGCTTGCTGAGCTTCCAATCTTCGCCCGTCTTGGTCAGCTCGATATCGACTGGGGCTCCGGCGTCGCCGGAGGCCGGCTTGCTGAGCGTGATCTTGTCGATCTTCTTCACGTCGTCGTCGGAGAGCTCGAGCTTCGGAAGCGCCGCGGCTTGCCCGCTGAGGGTGTACGACGCGGCCTCCTCTTTCTCTTTCTTGCTTTGCAAGAAAAGCGCACCGCCGAGGACGGCGAGCACAGCGAGCGAGATGTACAGTTTGTTTTCCGTGCTGAGTGCCATTGTGCTTCTCGTTTCGCTTCAGATCTTCAGCTGATCGCGCTGTGATTGCCGTTGCCGCCAGCGCAGCAGCCCGAACGCCGCGAACAGCAGGGGCACGCCGAAGGTGAGCGTCCACTGCACGTTCGTCTGCACCGATTTGCGCGCGCTGCGGTATTCGTCGTCTTTACGCTTGGCTTCGGCCGGATCGTCGCCCGCCTTGAACTTGGGCTTGGAGATGTTCGAGTAGGTCAGGGCCGGGTCGCCGATCAGCTTGGCGCTGGCGGCCACCAGATCCGAGTCACCCGCCATCCAGTCGAGCGTGTTCTTGAACGAGAGGATCGTGCTGGTCAGGTACTTGGTGTACGGCTGGGCGAACATCAAGAGCTGCGGGTCACCACCCACCGCGCCGAACATCTGGAACTGACCGCCGAGGTCCGGACCGTTGCCCGCGTACGCGAACGGATTGGTCAAGAACTCGCTGGACGAGATCACCAACACGCGCGACTCGCTCGGAGCGCGTTCCGCCGGTTTGATGGCATCCGACGGGTTACCCGCAAACGCGCTCTTGAGCTTGCCGACCGCAATCGCGGCGATCACGCGCTGCTCTTGCGGCGGCTTCGGCTCCCAGTTCTCGCGCAGCTTCATGTCGACGGTATCCGAAGTGACCACGCTGGTGGCCGGCGTGGTGCGCGCGACCGCCGCGACCTTCACGTCCGCCGGTTGCTTGGATTTGTCGAGCGTGAGGCTGGAAGAAAACGGAAAGATCGCCTCTTCCATGCGGAAGAAACCAGCGAAGGAGGTGTCGAGCGTCTTGTCGTTCTCGCCGTCCAGGCGCGAGTCGGCGACCACGTGCGCAATGCCCGGGTGGCGAATGTACGTGAAGCCACCGCCTTGCAAGGGCACGCCGATGCGGAACTGCGCGCCGTAGTCGAACACGGCATCTTTGTTCATCTTGATGCCGTAGCCCGGGAGCAGCTTGTCCAAGCCGTGCAGGTTCAACGAAGCGCTCATGGTCGCGTCATTGGCCTTCATCGTCACTGCGGATGCGTACACGACCAAGGCTTTGCCGCCGAGCATCAAGAACTCGTCGATGCGGCGCAGCTCTTTCTCGTCGTAGTCCTTCTGCGGCTGGGTGATGACCAGACCGACCAGCTCCTTGTCGATCGCGTTCTCGCCGCCCTTCAGATCCACTTCCTCGATCTTGTAGAAGGGGAAGGCCTGCTCGATGATGCCCTGCATGTTGGGGCCTGCGCCGCCGCGGCCTTGCTTCGGCACCAAGTTCGCGTCGGTGAGCTTGAATTCGTCCTTGCCGCTGATGACGCCCACGCGATGCTTGATGTTCTCGGCCTTGTCGCGAATTTCGCGGATCTTGTTGGTGATCCAGAACTCGAGCCCTTCGGCCTGCATGATCTGCGGGATGACGGCTTTTTCACTGCCGTACTTGAGCACCAGGCCCATGAAGCCCTGGGTGATCGAGGCCTGATCTTCACCGGTTTGGTTGGCTTCGCCGAACGGAGTCTCGGTCAGGCCGGCTTCTTTGGCCTGGGCACGCAGCTCGTCCGTGTTCGGCTCGATGATCGTGAACTTGAACTTGCCGCCGCCCGCCCGCTCGTACTCCTTGAGCAGATCGGTCAGATCTTTCACGAACGCGTCCAGCTGTGGCAAGCCGGTCTTCACGTAGGCGTCGATCTGCACCGGGCTGCTGAGCCCGCGGATCAAGCGCCCGCTGCCCGCGGACAAGGTGTAGCGCTCGGCTTGCGTCGTATCCCAGCGCTTGTAGGCCTTGGCACCGAGCAGATTGGCCACCACGGCGATGGCGGCAATGACGACAACGTACAGGCCGGTCTGCGCGGCCGCTTTACGGCGATGTTCTTGGGTAGCCATGGCTCATGCCCACTTTCGGCGCTCGAGCGCCCGGAATGCCACCATCAGCGAGAGGACAGTGACCGACAGGAAAAAGACCACATCGCGCGAGTCGATGAGGCCGCGCCAGAAGTTGTTCAGGCGCGATTGGAAGCTGACGTAGTTGAGCAGCGCGGCGAGCCCCGGATAACCAGAGCCAGACGCCTTGCTGGCGAGGTCGCCGAACAGCCACAGCGCACCGAGCACGAAGAACGTGATGAAGAACGCGACCGCTTGGCTCTCGGTGAGCGCGCTGATCAAGAGGCCCACGCCCACCGCGGCGCAGCTGAAGAGCACCATGCCGAGGTAGCCGCTCGCCACCGGACCGCCATCGAGCGGGCCCAAATTCCACGGGAATTTGAACATCACCAGCGGATAAGCCAGCGTGGAGAGCACGAGCACCAGCACCAGGCCCAAGGCGCCCAAGTACTTTCCGATCACGACATCGCTGTCTTTGACCGGCAGGGTGATGAGCATTTCCAGGGTGCCGCTGCGGCGCTCTTCAGCGAGTAAGCGCATCGTGACCACGGGCACCACCAGGAAGGAGAGGCCCATGGGCGTCGACTCGAACAAGCGCGCGACCGAGGCGCGGTCGAGCTGCCAGAAGCCGCCGTTCAGAAAGAAGAACATCACGCCGAGCGCGAAGAAGCTCAGGCAGATCACGATGTAGGCGATGGGAGAATCGAAATAGGACCGAAATTCGCGCTTGGCGATGATCAGCATCGGAGACATGACTCAGCTCTTTCCCTTGGACTTCGCGTCCGCTTCTTCTTCGTCCTCTTCGTCTTCGTCGGACTCTTCGTCGTCATCGGCGCTGGCCGTGTCTTCTTCTTCGTCCTCGTCGTCCGCTTCGTCGGCGGCGGCCCAGTTGGCGCCGCGATCGAGCTTCTCGTCACCGCGCGTCAGATCGCGGAACACCGCGTCCAGGCTTTGTGCGTCGCGCCGCAGCTCGAGCAGCGTCCAGCCCTTGGCCACGGCCAAGCGGTAGATTTCAGCGCGAATGTCGGAATCCGAAGCGGAGCTCAGCTCGAACTTGTGCGCCTTCTCGTCGGTGGGCAATTCACGCACGCCCTTCACGCCGCCCAGGCGCTGCAAGGCCTCTTGGGCTTGTGCGGCGGCCGGCGGCTTGTTGCCGGCTTCCGCGCGTTGCTCGTCGATCGTGACCACATAACGGACCCGGCCGGTTTTGCCGCGGATGTCGTCGAGCGGGCCGTCCGCGACCACGCGCCCCTTGCTCACGATGATGGCGCGCGCGCAGGCCTCTTCGACCTCGGCCAAGTTGTGCGTCGACAGCAAGATCGTACGATCCTTGCCGATCTCCTTGATGTAGCGGAGCACCTCGGCCTTCTCGTTCGGATCGAGATCGCTGGTCGGTTCGTCCAAGATCAGGATCGGCGGATCGTGAATCAACGCCTGGCCCAGGCCCACGCGCTGACGATAGCCGTGCGAGAGCGTGGAGATGTCCTTGCCCAGCGATTGGGCGAGGCCACAGACCTCGACCACCTTCTTCAGCCGCTTCTTGAACTCGCTCTCGTCGAGCCCGCGGATCTCGGCGGCGAACTTCAAGTACTCCCAGACGGTCATGTCCGTGTACAGCGGAGCGCGCTGCGGCAAGTAGCCGATGGACCGACGCACCTCGAGCGGGTTGTCGAACACGTCGTGCGAGTTCACCGTCGCCGAGCCCGTGGTCGGCGAGATGAAGCACGTCAAAATGCGCATCGTCGTCGACTTGCCGGCGCCGTTCGGCCCCAGGAAGCCCACGACTTCGCCGCGCTTCACTTCGAAATTCACCTTGTCCAGGGCGCGCACGACCCCAAATCGCTTAGTCAGCCCATTCGCCTGGATCATGACGTCGGTAGCCATCCGACCTCCGTTCAAAAACCCCGGAAATATCCGGGGAAAATGCGTAAAAACACCCTGGCCAGCAATGTTTCCGGCCGAAGGCCGCGGCATCCTAGCGGGGGTGTGATCGCTGTCAACTCGTGGGTATCCGAAACTACCGGTTCATCCGGCACGCGAAGAACCGGCGAAATCTGCGGTTATTCCTGGCGTACGATACAATCCGAAATTGAGATGGGTGGGGCGACTGGCCGGTCGATGCCGGCGAACATCCCGGCCAGAGCGGCGGTCGGCCAGGAAATCGGGGCAGGTTCAACCACGCCGGCCGCGGCATGCGGGAGGGAAGCAGCGCATTCGAAGCGCAGCGCTCCGGATGCGCTGCGCTCGCGGCAGTGACGCTACTCGCTTGCGAGCCCGAACAACGTGCGCGCGCGATCCAGCGCGATCGACCCGATGCGCGCACCCAGCCGTCGGCCGTCGAAGTCGTCGAACTGGACGTGGATCCCGCCCCAGAGGCGGGATTGTCCCGCTTGGTCCGCGGCGTCGAAGTACGTGCCCCACTCCAAGCTGACCTTTTCGGATGGGCCGTGCTCGAAGAACAGGTAACCGGGGTCGAACGAATAGCTGCCGAACCCGCCCGGGAAATACTCGGAGCCGGTGAGGCCCGTGAGCACCGTGGCCGCGGCGCGGCTGAAGGTGCTGTGCCCCGAGAGGTAGCCGGGGAAGGCCGGGGTCACGAACGTCCGGCGCTGATAGGGGATCCACTCGACCCCGCGCATCCAATCGACGCCGGCGATATCGCTGACGCGATTGCCGGGTTCGCCGCGCCAAGAGCGCACCGCCACTTCACCGACGTAGCGCGCCAGTTTCTCGTGGCGCTCTCCGGGGGCCGAGCTCTCGGCAGTGATGAGCTCGCTCAAGCCGTCGATCAGCGGTAGCCCCTGCGGATCGTACGACGGCGCGTTCGGATCGCTGCGCTGGCCGCGCTCCGCCATGTAGCGGATGAGCGTGATGGGGCGGGCGGTGACGTACTTTCGCTTCAGCTCCCAGGCAGCGATGGCCGCGTCGTGCAGCGCGCCGTTCAAGGCGAGGTACGTGTGCACGTCCCAGGTCAACGGATCGACCACCGCTCCCGACCCGAACAGGCGACGCTCGAACGCTGGGTCATCGGCTACGTGATTGGCAATCACGTTCCAATGTCCGGGCGGGGTCTCGGAGGTCGGGCCGTCTGCCCAAAACTCGGCCAGCACGCGACCGAAGTCGCTGCGCTTGATCGGATGGGCGGCGTAGGGCTTGCCAGTGACGGGATTTTTGGCGTGCCCGTGGCCATCGTTGCTGCCGAGCGGATTGTTGCCCATCGCACCCGGCGAAACGTCGATCAGCGTATCGTCTTCGACATCGAGCCAAGACGTCTTGCGCAAGACCTCGATCGCCGCGTCGACCAGCGCATCGTCGAAGGCGACCGGTGGGTGGCCGATGTCGAGGTACGGCTCGCCCGGCTTCGCGCGGGTCAGCGCGAACGGTGTGACCGTGCCCCACTGTCCGCCAATGTAGACCTGAGCCCCGGCGTTGGCGGGAATGCCGTTTTGGGTTTCGGCCTTGGCCAACACCAGCCGCTGCCACTCAGTGGGGTCGTCGGCGTGGCACCCGGGGTGGTCCACGACCAAGTTCGGCGAATTCGGCTCGAAGCCGTCGGGGTCGGCGTAGTTGTTGGCTTCGTTTGCGCCGTCGTCGGCAAAGGCAGCGATCACGGCTTGGCCGATGCGATTGCCGAGCGCGCGCGGCGTGCTGCCCGTGCTCTGCGTGTCGTGCGGATCGTAGCCGAGTTTGTGCATGAAGGCGTCGAAGCAAGCTTGCGAAACGCCGCCACCCACGGCGCTCGCGTAGCGGTGGCTGAGCACGCGATAGGCGGCGTAGCTGATGGCTTCCTCGCGCGCAGAGTCGACGTTGGACGCTGTGCGATGTTCGGAAGTGAGATAGCCGGAGACGGTGCTGTCGTAGATCGCGTACGCATCCCAGAGCGCGATCGAGGTATGAAACAGGTTTCGGGCGTGCACGCCCGGGCGCGGCACATCACGGCGAATGGCGCCCAGGATTTGCTCGTCCCAGCGCCGCGCGATTGAACCGTGCGGCGCGGGATCGATCTGCGCCTCCGGGCAGACCGCCGCGGGCGGCTCGGGCGTCGTCAAATCAATCTCGGGTACGGGAGCTCCGCCGTGCAACGCCAAGCCGTGGGCGAGGTTCGGCGTCAGCACGTCGCCACCCACGGCCCAGACGCCGCCCGCCGGGTCGACCCACACCGAGTGCAGGGAATCGTTGGCCGCGAAGTCTAGACCCGTGTCTTGCACTTCGAAGCCGCCGGGACCGCTGCGCAGCACCGTGCCCCCGACGCCCACGGCCCAGGCCTGGTCGTGCTCGTCGATCCACGCGCCCTGAAGCAAAGGCGTCGAAGCGGGCGTGCGATCGTTCAGGGTCGTCGCGCGGCCATCGAGCAGTAGACCGCTCGACGTGCCGCCGACCGCGAGCACGTGGTCGCCGCGCGCGTTGACCGTGAACAGGATCTCACTCTGGCCCTTGCGCACGAGCGTGAAGCCTTCGCGCGCGTTGCCATGTAGCAGCGTGCCGCTCGCGCCCGCGACCCAAACGGAGTCTTTCGAGTTGCCCCAGACCTTGAACAACCCGGGCTGGTCGTGATTTTCGTCGAGCGGAAGCGTGTCGGGTAGGGCGACGCTCTCGAATTGGCTGCCGTCGTAGTGCCAGATGAAGCCGTTCTTCCCGGCCGATGTTCCGACCGCGTACAGATCCTCGGCTCCGGCCGCCCACACGCCGTAGAGCACGTCCTTGCCGAGTGCAGGAGTCTTCAGTCGTTCGAACGCGCCGCCTTGGTAGCGGAGTAGAAGCCCGCTCGCCCCTGCGAAGTACACCGGACCCTGCGGCGTGGCGTTCACCCACCACAAATCTCCCTTCGCCCCGGTATCGCGACGTTGCCACTCCTGGCCATCGAAGTGCAGCACGACCGGCCCCTGGCCGTCGTCAGCGCCGGCGATCCAGACGTCGCTTTCGGAGGTGCCGTGCACGCTGAGCAGTGCGGCCGCGTCGCTCTTGGCAACCCACGACCAGGCCCGCTGTTGGTCCACGAACGGCACCTGATCACCGTCCTGACACGAGCTCTGCAGCAAGCAGGCGAACAACAACAAAGCTGAGGTTGAGCGGCGCATGGTTTCCTTCGCGAAAGAGTGTCCCCGTCGAGTCATAGATCTGCGGTGCTGAGCGTTGCGCGTCTCGAGCATTGGCCTGTGAGGCCAGCGGCGTTGTGCACCTCGGCCGAGATTTCGATACCCAGGCCGTCGCGGTCCGCGTCGTTTGCGGCGATGCCGCCCATCATCATGGTGATCGGCACGAGATCACACACCTCGCCCTCGCAGAACAGCAGTTGCGGGCGTGCGGGAGCCGGCGCGGTCAGCTCGGTGCCGTCGACCAGGTTCTGCACGCGGAGCGAGACGAAGGCGCGTTGGCCGAAGCCCACGCAGCGAACCCCGAGCAGCACGTGTGTTCCGCCTTGCCCAAATGTTTCTAGCCGCAGCACCGTGCCGTCTTCGAGCGGAACGAAGTCGAGCGAGTCCGGGCCTCCCGGAACCCCGAGTTCGACTT
>DASSMT010000387.1:0-17238 GCA_035688655.1 Polyangiaceae bacterium
AGAGGTCGAGGATTGGCGCGCTGCAGGTGAAGTTGCGACACACGTAGAGCGCGGCTTTACCGTTGACCGTCGTTTTGCCTTGGCCGAGTGGGAGGGTGCTCGGTTTTTCCGGATCGACGTGCGCGAAGATGGCATTCGGCAAGAAGCGTTGGCCCAAAGCTTTGCGCAGCGCCTCGTAGCTCGGCTCGCCCGGGGTGCCGGCGAGCACGAGCTCGAGCGGGGCTTGCAGCAAAAAGTCGACCACGCACAGCGCGGTCGAAAATGAGCGCGGGGCCCGCTCGACCGATTTGCCGTAGGCGCGCAGCGCGCGGGCCGCACGTTCGCGGTACTCGCTCCGGTCCAGGTGCCAGGCGAGCTTGGCCAAGACGCGCGCGGCGACCGCGTTTGCGTTCGGAATCGCGTCGTCATGACCGTCACGCGGGCGCACGATCAGCCCTTCAGCGTCCTTCGCGGTGTTGAAGAACGCGCCGCTCTCCGGATCGTCGAAATCAGCGAGCAGGCGCTCGGCGAGCCGCGCGGCTTCACGCAGGTAGCGCTCCGAGCCGCCCGCTTCATACAGCGCAATCAGGCCGTCGCACAGGAAGGCGTAGTCCTCCAAGAAGCCGGGCACGTGCGCGCGCGCGCCGCGCGCGGTGTGGTACAGCCCGCCATCGGGGCGCGCCATTCGCGTCAGTAGCGAGCTCGCAGCGCGCTCGGCCGAGTCGAGATAGTGACGGTGCCCCAGCACGCGATACCCGGCCGCCATGGCCGAGAGCATCAGCCCGTTCCAAGAGCACAGGATCTTGTCGTCGAGCAGCGGCGGCACGCGCCGCTTGCGCGCTTGATACAGCTGCTTTCGTGAGCGATCGAGCTCTGCGCGCAGCACCGGCTCGGGCACACCCAGCTCTTCGGCCACGCGCGCGAAGGGTCGCGGCGTGTTGAGCACGTTCTGGCCCTCCCAATTTCCTTGGGCTGTCACGTCGTAGTACGCCGCGAAGTGTTCGCCCGCTTGGGGCCCCAAAATCTCGAGCACTTCATCCAAGGCCCAGACGAAGAATTTGCCCTCGACTCCTTCACTGTCGGCGTCGGTGGCCGAAAAATACGCGCCGTTCGGCTCTTGCATCTCGCCGATCACGTAGTCCAGCGTTTCGCGCGCCACGCGCGCGTACTCGGGGTCATTCGTGACTTGAAAGGCCTCGAGGTACACGCTGGCGAGCTGCGCGTTGTCGTACGCCATCTTCTCGAAGTGCGGCACGAGCCAGCGCTCGTCGGTCGAGTAGCGCGCGAAGCCGCCGCCGAGGTGATCGTACATGCCGCCGTTCTTCATGCCGTCGAGCGTGCCCGTGATCATGTCCAGCAAAGACGGATCGGGCGCGTTGCGATGATGGCGAAGCAGCAGCGCGAGCGCTGCGCACGGCGGAAATTTGGGCGCTTTGCCGAAGCCGCCGTAGCGCGAGTCGTAGCTGCCGCGCAGCTGGCGGGCAGCGGCGCGCAGTGCTTCACGACCGATCGCGAGCGGCGCTGGGACGCGCGCCTGCGCAGCGATGTGCGCGGCAAGCTCCCCCGCTTGTTCGACCAAGGTCTTGCGTTCGCTCTGCCACAGCTCCTGGATGTTCGAAAGCAAAGTCGGCAGGCCTGGACGACCGTATTTATCGACCGGAGGGAAATAGGTGCCGGCGAAGAACGGCTGCTGCTCGGGCGTCAGGAACACGGTCATCGGCCAGCCGCCGCTGCCGGAGAGCGCGATCGTCGCGGCCATGTAGATCTCGTCCAAGTCCGGTCGCTCTTCGCGGTCCACCTTGATGCACACGAAGCTCTCGTTCATTTGCGCGGCGATCGCCTCGTTCTCGAACGATTCCTTCTCCATGACGTGGCACCAGTGGCACGCGGCGTAGCCAATGCTCAGCAAGATCGGCTTGTTTTCCGCCGCAGCGCGCGCCAGCGCTTCTGGGCCCCAGGGGTACCAGTCGACCGGGTTGTGCGCGTGCTGGAGCAGGTAGGGACTCGTCTCCGAGGCCAGGCGGTTTTGATGTTTCATCGGTTCCGAAGGGATTTACGGCTGGGGTGCCGCAAGACGAGCACGTGCTCACGGCGAGGGCTCGCGCGAAACGCCGCGCGCGTCGGTTCATGGAAGTACGGCCGCTCTTGAGAACCCAAGCACGCAAGGACTAGGCCGTTTGCGATCGCCATGTCGCGCACCGCTTCATCGGCATACAACGCGCGGCCGCCGAGCACGGAGTCTGCGATCACCAGCGCGATGCTCCCGCTCGGCGCGAGCGCCTCACGGAAGGCGGAGAGGCACGCGCCGAACTCTTCTTCCCAAGCCTGCACGGCCGCTTGAAAGCCGATGCCGGAGAGCCGACGCCGCGCACCGATTTCGCTTTTTTGGAAGCCGGTTTCGTCCATGCCCAGCCAGCGCAAGCGCAGCTCGTGATGATCGAAATAGTCGTAAACGCCCGGATAGGGCGGCGAGCTCAGGATCAGGTCCAGCGAGGCGGGGGTGATCTGCGATAGGTCACGGGCGTCGCCGACCGCGCACTTCGCGTCCGGCGCCGAGGGCGGCAAGAGCGCGCTGTAGGCAAGCAAGCGCTTGGCAAAGTCCTTGGCTTTGGCGTCGAAGAAGCGAATCGTAAAGCCGCCCGCGAGCCGCTTGGGCGCCGTGCGCGGCGCGGTGTCGCCGAGCTTCTTGCTCACCTTGGTCAGCGCCGCGGAGAGCACGAGCAAGAGCGCGCGCCGCACCTCCGTCGCTTCGATTCTGAAGATGCCGTCGCGCAACCCGTCCAGCTCGAGCAGCACGTGCGCGTCGTAGATTTCACGATCTGCGGCGCCATACTTGCGCGTGGGACCGAGCTTCTGCAGCCGGCGCGCATCGGCGTGAGCGACGACGGCGGCCGCGGCCCGCGTCAATTCTTCCGCAAATTCCGGGGTCGAGCCGCGACACTTGAACGACGCGAGCGCAACCGCGAGCGGGTTGGCATCGATGCCGAACGCCTGCCGCCCGAGCAGCCGCGCTTCGACCAGCACCGTGCCGCTGCCGCAGAACGGATCGAGCACGCGGCCAGATGGCGGCGAGAATCGCTCCACCAGGCGGCTTGCGGTCTCCGGATGTAGCCGCGCCGGGTAGGTGTGAAAGCCGTGCACGTGGGCCATGGTCGCGTCTTCGTCCGCGGCGACGGAGAGCGCATACGTCAGGTTCTCGCGGTCTTGCTCGGAGCCGCCCACTACTCGCACCTCGCCACCCACGTGGCTCAGTGCGCGGCGTTGCTTCTTCTCTTGTGCCGCGCCGGGCTTCGCGGGCGGCTTCGCACTCGGGGGCGATTGGTTCACGGCGCGGGCAGCTTGTCCGCCCCCGCCGCTCGCGTAAAGGTCAAGACGCGAAAAATCGCTCGAAAACGATGCGCCTTGGCCTACTCAGTGGCGCCGACGACGATAAGCCACGAACCCGAGCAGGCCGAGCATTGAAAGCAGCGGCGCTGTACCGCCGGTCTGGCCCTGGCCAATGCGCGCGCCGCCACAGCCTTTCACCAGATCCGGATCCGCGTCGTCCGCCGCGGCCTGCGTCGGGGCGGCCAGGTACAACGCGTTCATCGTCTTTGCGTCCGAGCTGCCGAGCGCGCGCTTGTTCGTCTCGCAGCGACCGGTCGTGTAATACATCGTGGCCGGCTTCTCCTCGAAGTCTTCACCCAAGCCGAAGAAGTGACCGGCCTCGTGCGTGGCCACGCTCTGCAGGTCGTACCTCTGGCCGCAGCCGCCGCCTTCGGCGTCCGCGCCGGGGCGCGTGCCCGGCTCCCCAGAGGACAAGATGCCAAACGGATGCCGGTCGTTGAAGATCATGTCGGACTCGACCACCTCGCCGGTCTTTGGATCGGAAAAGGTCACGGTCAGCGCCAGATCATTCTCGTGGCCCGCGAGCGTGATCGGGCCATACATGATCTCGCTCTTGCCGTTTGGCACTCGCCCGAATCGCGCGCCGTGGGTCGAATCGAAATCCAAGCTCGGCAACTTGGCGCCGCTGTCCAACCAAGTGCCGAAGCCGAGCTGAATGGCCTCACGCGCGTGCGGCCCCGCAGCGTCGAGCGAGGCATCGAAGTAGATTTTGCTCTTGGGCGCATGCCAGCGCACGTGCTCGCCGTCCGAGGTCTGCTTCAGCGCCGGGTTGCCGCTGATCACGTTCATCAACGGTGTGGTACGTGCGCGCAGGTGGGACAGATTCTCCGACCCGACCAGACCAACCGCCGCGGAGACTGCGACCAGCGCGACGATCTTGAGGGCCTGATGGCGTTTGCGCGGTCTGACGCTGACTCGGCTCCGCGCAGTCACACGCGGCTGGACGCTGCGAGCAGTCGCCGCGTTCATCAAACTGGTCAGCGGAGGCGCTAGCGGCCGGCGTGAAAGCCGCAACGGATCGAGCGATTCACTCACGTCCCATAGAACGGAAACAATCCGTTCATATTGAGGGTTGACGCGGCGAAATTCGCTGAAATCGAGCCGGAAAAAGCCTGGGTTTCGGCGCGAACGGCTTACATTTCGCGGCGTACTCGGCTGACCACCGACAGGAGTTCCTCGTCCGTCAGCACGCGATCGGCCGCTTTGGCGCGCTCCAGGATGGCGCGTTGCACGGGTTCGCTCGCGCTGATGCCGTGGCTCACGAGCCAATGTTGAACGTTGGACGCGCCCGACATCGGTCCGATGCAAATCGAGGTGCGCTGACCGACGCTGGCGGCGGATAGCAAGCTATACACGTGGTCGCCCAACCACTGACTCTTGGCTTCCGCCTTGGCGATCGCCGAAGCGTGGACGCCAGTCGCGGTTCGAAAAGCGTTCTTGCCGACCAGCGGCTGATTGTCGCTCACGCCGATGCCCAGCACGCGCGCAAAGTGCTGGCAATAGGCGGCGATGTGCTCGAGCGAGCGGGGCGCGTTCGCGAGCGCCAAGTTCAAGAGCAAGAGCTCCATCGCGGGATTGCCGACGCGTTCGCCGACGCCCAGCGCGGTCGCATGCAGGCGATCCACGCCTGCCCGCGCGGCGCTCAAGGCGTTGGCCACGGCCAGCCCGCGATCGTTGTGGCCATGCCAATCGATACCCACGCGCGGGCCCACGATTTCGCGGGAAAAAGCCGTCACCGCCGCGACGCCCTCGGGCGTGGCAAAGCCCACCGTGTCGCACAAACAAATGCGCGCCGCGCCGCGTTCCACGGCCAGCGAGAACAGCGCACGCAGCGTTTCGGGTTGGGCGCGCGTGCTGTCTTCCGTGACGAAGGTCACGGGCAGGTCCGCCTGGCGCGCCGCGTCGATCGCGCTCTTCGAGCGCGAGAGCAAGAAATCCAAATCCCAATCCTCCGCTACCGCGCGGATCGGACTCGAGCCGACGAACAGCGAGGCCTCGACCGCAAGGCCCGAGCGCTGCGAGACCTGGATGATCGCGGCCACGTCTTCGAGCAACGTGCGGCCGGCGCACACCGGCCGAATCGCGTAACGCTGCGCCGAGATGGCGCGACAAAGTTCGATCGCCTCCGAAAGCGCGCGCGGCGAAGCGCTCGGCAAGCCGACATTCACGTACTCGATGCCGAGCTGGTTCATCAGCTCTAAGCCGGCGAGCTTCTCAGCCAGCGACGGGTTGTGCACGGACGGGCTCTGCAAGCCGTCGCGCAGCGTTTCGTCGAGCAAGGTCACGGAGAGCGCCGCTGGCTGAGCCCCGCTCGCGCGGTTCCAGTCGTAGATCAAGCGGCTGTCCGGCGTGCCGGTCCCCTGCAAAGAAACGAGCTTCACGGCAGTACCTTACTTGGGTTTTGGGGTGGGGGTTGGGTTGAAGTTCGAGCCGAGCCCGCGCCGCCTGCGCGCCGCAAGCGGCGTTCCAGCTGCTTTCCGCTATACTCGGCGGCCATGCTTTCCAGTGCGACAAGACGCCTCATTCAGACGCGGCTGTCTGATGAGATCGGTCGCATCGACAAGGATGCCCCGGCCCGCGTAGGCCTCGTTTATCCGTCGCCCTATCACGTAGGCATGAGCTCGCTCGGCTACCAGCGCATCTACCGAGCGATTCAGGCCATGCCCGAAGCCATGTGCGAACGCGTGTTCTTGCCGGACGAAGGCGATCGGGCCGGAGCCGAAATCGAGCGCCCCTTCAGCTACGAGGGTCTGCGTGAGCTGGGTGAATTCCCGATTCTGGCCGTGAGTGTCGCGTACGAGCTCGAGCTCGCGGGTTTGGTGCGCATGCTCGATGCATCGCGCATTCCGGTTCTGCGCGCCGAGCGCGACGAACGTGCGCCGTTCATCCTCGCTGGAGGGCCGCTCACCTTTTCGAATCCGCTGCCCCTTTCGCCAATCGTCGATGCGCTGGTGATGGGCGAAGCCGAAGGCATCGTCGAATTCGCGATCGAGACCATCTACCGTGCGCCGAATCGCGCGGCGGCGCTCGAGGCCTTGGCCGCACACCCGCACATTTTCGTGCCCGCGCACCATGGCAGCTCTCTCGCGTCGATCGCAGCGTGCAACGACGCGCAGCTCCCCGCGTACAGCGCGATCCGCACGCCGCACACCGAGCTGTCGAACATGTTCCTGATCGAGAGCGAGCGGGGTTGCTCGCGCGGCTGCACGTATTGCGTGATGCGCCGCTCGACCAACGGCGGCATGCGTATCGTGCCCAAAGAGCTCATTTTCGAGAGGATCCCGGCCGACGCGAGCAAAGTGGGGTTGGTCGGCGCGGCAGTCAGCGATCACCCGAAGATCGTAGAAATCGTCAGTGAGCTCGCCGAGCGCGGGCTGCAAGTCGGGCTGTCCAGCCTGCGCCCGGATCGGCTCAAAGAAGAGTTCGTCGCGGCCCTGCGCAAAGCCGGCCACAAGACGCTGACCACGGCCCTCGACGGTCCGAGCGAGCGCATGCGCGGCCTGATCGATCGCCGCGGGCGCGAACCGCACTACGTCGCGGCCGCCGAGCGCGCTCGCCGCTACGGCTTCGATCGCCTCAAGCTGTACTTGATGATCGGCCTGCCCGGCGAGACCGACGAAGACATCGACGAGTGCGTCAAATTCGTAGGCGAGCTGTCCAAGATCTGTCCAATCGCCCTCGGCGTTGCGCCATTTTGCGCCAAGCGCAACACTCCGCTCGATCGCATGCCCTACGCGGGTGTCGCGCGCGTGGATGCCAAGCTCGAGCGCTTGCGCCGCGGCCTGCGCGGCCGCGCGGACGTCCGCTCGGTCAGCGCCAAGTGGGCTTGGATCGAGTACGTGCTCGCTCAGGGCGGCGAGGCCGAGGGCCTGGCGCTGGTCAGCGCGGTGCGCTCCGGCGGCAAATTCGCCGACTATCGCCGCGCCTTCGAGCAGCTCGGGCATCGCCCCGATGGCCGCGGCTACGAGGGCACCGAGACCCCGATCGCCCCGGAGCGCCTGAAGCACAAGAAAAAGCTGCCCTTGCTCACGGCAGACTCCGCGCCGAAGTAGCGGCGGCTCACGCTCACGGGTGCTGGGGACGCGCGGGCGAGCCGAGCACTTCGACGCGCGCCTCGAAGTGTCGCCCCGAAGCCAGCGTGAAGTAGGCGCGTCCGGGCGAGTTGCCGCGCGGCGGCTCGAAGCCGCGCTCGACCAACTCTGCCGGTCCGCTGTCCTCCCTCACCGCGCGATCCGAGAGCGTGATCGTGATCCGAAACAGATCGCGACCGGCCGTGCCGTTGTTCTGGAGCGCGAACAAGCCGCCACCCAAGAGCGCGATCACGCGCTGCCGCAAATGCTCGAATTGCGGCGGAGTCTCCTCGCCGTCGTGCGAGCCCAAGATCTTGGCGCTGGCGATATGACCCTCGGCATCGACCTCGACCGCCAAAATGAAGGGTTTTTGCTTGCCCGTGGGCAAACTCTGCCAGATTGGATCGGCGCCGGTCGCGGGTGGAATTGCGCGCGCGAACGCGCCCGGCAGACTGCGCACGCCGGGCGGTAAATCGGGCGAGCCGAACGTGCCGGTCGCGGCAGGGGTGTTCTGCTCGTGACTACCTGCAGCGGCCGGGGGCGTCGCTGCGGCGGCACTGCCGGAGCTGGGGTCCGCCGGTCTACGCGGCCGCGGTCGCGGCTTTGCTTGCGGGGGCTTGGCTCGCGCAGCCGGCAGCGCGACCGCGGTCGGCGCGTGTTCGAGCGAGGGCTTCGCGTTCGCGGTCTGGGGCGCTGCGTCGTCGGAGGCAACTGTGAGCTTCGCAGCTTCTTCTTTGGCTGCAGCTGACTCCGATTCCGACTCCGCTGAGTTCGCGGCGTTGGCGATGTTGGGCGTCGCTTCCGGGGTTGCTACGGCGTCCACCTCGACCGCGCTCGCACCGAGCCAAGGGTCCGGCCGCTCTCGCTGCTCGACGACCGGCAGCGGCTGTCGCCGCGCAGCCAACACCAGCACGAGCATGACGCAGGCATGCAGCGCGAGCGAGCCGAACAGCGAGGTGAGTTGAGCCGCCGAAGCCGAACGCATGCCTTGGGGATTGTGACACCCAAAATCGCGGTTCAGTTCCCAGAATTCCCCGAACCCGAGTCTGGACAATCTCCGGCGAGCCGCTTAGACCTGGCCGAAGCATGCGGCTGAAGCTCGAAACGGGGGACGAGGTGGAGGCCATGCGGCTCATTGGGTCGGGCCAGCATCCGCGGCCGAAATGCCTTTTGCTCCACGGAAATCCGAGGTCGATCGCGGACTGGGCGGAGCTCGCGCCGAGGCTTGCCGGCGCGGCCGACCTCGCGGCCATCGATCTGCCGGGCTTTGGCGACAGCCGGCGCAGCGACGCCAATCCCGCGCGCATGACGCTCGATCACTTGGCAGACACCGCGATCGCCGCCGCGGACGCGCTCGATTGGCGCGACCCCATCATCCTGATCGGTCACAGCCACGGTGGCGCTGTGGCGCAGGCTGCCGCAGCGCGGCATCCGCAGCGCGTGGCAGGCTTGGTATTGATCGCCACGTTGGGCTCGCCGACGCACCTGAGCTATCGCGCGTTGTCGTTGCCCGGCGCCGCCGCGCTGGCACGGCTCGTGGGTCGAATGTTTCGCTGCGCGCCGCTGCGCGCGTTGAATCGGCTGATCCTGCGCGCGGTCATGTCCAACATTTTCCGGCCCGAGCCGGTGGACGCCGAGCAGCTCGAGCGCGAGCTTTCGCGGTTCTCGCTGCATCCAGACATCCTCTTGGCCATGGTCCACGTCACCTGGGGAGGGCCGAGCGCGCAGCTGTTGCGCTCCGCTCCCGAGATCCGCTGCCCAACCCTATTCATCCATGGGAGTGAAGACGCCCTGGTGCCCTCAAGCTGTGCACGGGCCATCCACGAGCGCATCGTGAGCGCCCACGGTCGCTCCCGTTTTCACTTGGTTTCGGGCGCGGGTCACATGCTCATCACGTACCAAGCCGCTGAATTGGCAAGCCTCATCAGCGAAAGCTTCACTGCGGACGACCAAGCCGTCGGCAATGGTCGAGCGTGACGCGCGCGAAACACAGCGCGCCGCGGCACACCGCACGCCGCACGCCGCACTAACCAATGTCGTGACGAGTGCGCGGAGTCGCGCTCGCGGTTTCCCCGCGCGACTGATGCGGCTCTCGTGATATCCTTCTCAGCTGCGGTTGATGCGCGTCTTTTGGTCGATAGTGTCGTGGGGCTTATTGGGATGTAGCGGTGCCGTCCCCGTCGCCGCGCCTCTGTCGCCTTCGTCGCCCGCCCCGTCATCCGCCGAGCCGAGCGTGGCGTCCTCACACGGCGAGCCCGCTCGGGCCAGTGGCAGCGAGAGCTCAGCCGCGCATCGGGCCTCTTCGCCCGCGCAGCCCGTCGTGCGCGACAAGGAAGCGCTGTATCAGCGTTCCTGTGATCTGGGCTCGGCGATCGGCTGCAACGATCTGGGCGTTCGCCACTGGCAAGAGCCAAAGCGCGCGCGTGAATTGCTCGAGCGCGCGTGCACCCTGGGCCTCACCCAGGGCTGCGCGAACCTCGCGATGTTGCTCTTGCCAGTGGCCCAAGAGCACGCCCGCGCACTGACATTGTTGGAGGGGGCTTGTAAGGAGCACAACGCCCACGCCTGCGTCCACCTGGGAGACGCGCTCTACGACAACCCTGAAGAATGGAGCAAAGCCGAGCGCAGCTACGAAAGTGCCTGCAAGATGGACGACTCGGAGGGCTGCCTGAACGTGGGCTGGATGGTGCTCCGCGGCCAAGGCACGCGCGCCAACGCCGAGCGAGCCGCCGAGTGGTTTCGCATCCCTTGCGAACGAGACATGTTCGAGGCCTGCGCGGGCCTGGGCTTCGCCTTGCTCGACGACGAAGCACCGAGCGCGAGTCAGGCGAACCAAGGCAAGCACTGGCTACGGGTCGCTTGCGATCATGACAGCGCGTTCGGCTGCCTGATGGCCGCGCGCCGGGCCGCGTTCGAAGCGCAGCAGCTGACGCCGGAGTCCCGCGCGCTGTTCGAAAAAGCGTGTCGCTTGGGCAGCAAGAGCGCTTGCTCGGTCGCCGAGTCCCGCGGCGACTCCGACGACTCCGACGACGAAGCAGAGTCCGCGAGCGACTGAGTCGAGCTCAGTCGTTCGCCGCGCAGAGCCTACTCGGTCCGTTGGTACAGCTGGAAACCGTAGGGCACCTCCACGATCTCCGAAAGCTGGCCGACGGCCAAGCCCTCGACGGCCAAGCGTGCCGCGCTGTAGAAGTGCTGCGGGTCGTGATAACCGATGTCGCCCGGATGGATTGTGTCGACGGTCTCGTCTCCGAACTGATACAGCGCACGCGTGAAATCGAGACCGGCGAGTAGTTGCGCGCGCGCGGCTTCGATTCGAGAAAGGCTCGCTTGCCGCGTGCGTGCCGGCCAAAGTTCGTCGTGCTGTGCCACGGCCACGCTCAAGGCCCGAAAGCGCGGCAGCTGGAGCACGCTGCCGTCTGCCGCGAGCCGCGTGGAGCTGGTCTCGATGCCCAGCGCGTTCAGGATCGATTTTTGGCGCGCGAGCTTGTCCGAGCTGCGTCCGAGCCGACGCTTGACGTCGTAGAAGCGCGTTTCGAGCACCGAGCCCTGTGCGTCGTAGGACCACTCCGTGATCGCGGTGCCGTCGTTGTTCGCGGACAGCTCGCCGTTGGCACCGCGGCAGGTGGAGCGGATTCTCTGCCGGAATTGGTCGTACTCCGTTTCGAGCACGGCACAGCCACTGAGCGTCGTGGGCTCACCCGAGGCGTCGAAGAAGCGACGGCGCACCTCCAGCTGCTCTGCGTTCCGTTCGCTGCGGGCAATCGCGGGTCCTCGTCTTTGTCCCGGCTTGCCGTTGGCCAAGAAATAGCGCCATTCAGTGACGTGCCCGGCTGCGTCGCGATCGAGCTCGTAGCGCGCGTAGCTCGAATCTCGCTCGAACGGGTTACCGTCGCTGTCGAAGTAGCGATATTCCCTGGTGTGGCCTTGGGCGTCCGGGCTCGCGCGCCAGCTGGCGTTTCCTTGGCGCCAGCGCGCCGGGCGGCCGGCGCCATCGAGGCAATCTGCGCCGCTGCGAAAGCCGCGTTCATCGTACTGGTAGCGAACAGTGGCGCAGGAGGCGTCCCCGGTCGAGATTGGGGTCCCGTCCAAGTGCAGGTATTGCTCGCGAGTCAGGTTTCCGAAAGCATCGTAGTCGTATTTGACGCGATGCGAACCGATGTACGATTCGCTCGCCTGATCATGAACATCGAAGAAGGTGTTCTCGAGCAATTTACCGCGCTCGTCGTACACGCTGTTCACGCAATGCACGTTGTAGACGTTGCTCGTCGCTTGCCCTCGTTCATCGAAGAAGCAGCGCCTGGTTTGGCGCCCGTGAGCGTCTCGCTCGAAGCGGACTTCGTGTGCGGTGTACGGGGCGCTGACCGGCGAGCCGTCGCGCCCAAAGTAGCGCGTGCGCATCAGGAAGCCGGCCGCGTTTCGCTCGTAGCGCTCTTGTGTGAACATTCGCTCTGACGACGCGACCTGTCGTCCCCAAGCATCGACGAGCTGCGCGCTGCTGGCGCCAGCCGCAAATAAGGTGTGATCACAGACGGTGCCGTCTTGGCCATAGCCAGTGCTCTCGACCACCGCGCCCTGCTGATAGCGGTAGCGGTACTCCGAACAATCGTCTTCATCCGCCTCGCGGCCACCTCTGCCGTTCAGGTTGACGCGCCGCACGACCACCCCCGCCTCGTATTCGAAGCGCGACGTCATGCCGCTATGCCGTTGCTCTTCTTCCGTGAGCTCCCAGACGCAGACCGGTCCGTGCGAAGTGTGGCTCCAATCTTTGCACAGCACGATTTGTCGTGGCTTGGCGAGTGCGGCGGGCGTCGCCGGTTTTGCAGGGACCGCTGCCTGGCAGGCGAGCAGCACGCTCGAAAGGCCCAGCCAATGCGCGCGCCGCACTGGCTTCGCGAGTCTCGAGCTCATTGTCCCTCCGTCGTGTCGGCGAGCATGCGGCACGCTTCGGCGTGGCCGGCATCGCAAGCCTGAGCCCAGTGTGTCCGGGCTGCCTTCATGTCCTTCTCGCCGCTGAAGCCCCGCGCGTACGCGAACCCCAGCGCATAGCAGCCGTTTTGGGTGTCGAGCTTGCAGCCCACCTCGAACGCTTTGAGCGCAAGCTTCAGGCTCGCCGCTTCCGAGCCTTCTCTCGCCAACAGATTGCCGAGGGCGATGCAGCCGCCTGCAAAGCTCAAGTTGCACGAGCGCGTGTAGAGCTCGCGCGATTTTTCTTCGTCTTTGCCCACGCCGGCTCCTTCCTCATAGGCGTCAGCCAGTCGCCAGCAGCCGAGACCGTTCGAGCTATCACACGAAAACTCGAGGTTCTTGATTCCTTTAGGGTGATCCTCGAGCGTGTGTGACTCGAGCAGCCAGGTTCCGTACCAAGCGCAGCTCAACGGAGATTTCAGCTCACAACCACGGCGAGCAGCGGTCAGTTTTTCGGCTTGTGAAGCGCCGTAGAAAGCGGAGTTGATACACGCGACACCCTCGCCTGCCGCGCAGCCCAGCGTGAGCAGCTCGTGGGCGCGATCCACGTCCTTGTTCAGTCCCTCGCCGTCCGCGTAGCGAATGCCCAGCGTGTTGCACGCGCCGGCATTGCCCAGGCGGCACATCGAGTCGAGGAAGCGAGCGAATGCGCTGCGCTGAGTGTCGCTGAATTTCGACCAATCCCGCACGTTCCACAGGTTGAGCATGAATTGAGTCGCCACGCGGCGGGCGTAACCCGCGTCGATGCTGCCGCTGAATGCCCACGCAGAGCCGTCTTGGCGCAGTGACCACGGAGCGCGCTGGGGCTTTTCGGCGGCAGACTCGTTGACGACCCCGAGCAAGTCGACGTCGGACGCATAGCCGCCGAACAGCACGGCGGTCTTGGCCAAATCTGCGAGCTCGGGAGCGGCCGAGAGGCGATGCGCGGGCGGCGCAGCCAGCGCATCGAGCGCGGCGGACAGCGCGGGCAGCGTGTCGGCCGTGGAAAGCCAGCTGAAACCCGCGCGGGTCGTGAGCGCGGCATAGTGCTGAGCCTTGGCGGTCCCGATGCGGGCGACCAGCGCAGCAGCGGGCACGCCCTTTCCGGGTTTGAGCAGCTCGAATTCGCTATCCGTGCTCTTTTCGCCCGCGAGCCCGGCGTATAGTTTTGCGAGCGCGCGCAAGCCGTTCGCGCAGCTCGATTCGGGATCTTCCAGCGCGATGGTCCAAAATTGTTCCGGTTTCACGGTCGGCGTCGGCACGAACACTGCCTTGGGCTGTTCGCTTTTGAGAGCGACTCGCTTGCTGGCTTGCAGCGAGCCGCTCGCCTGGATCAGCGTGCGATCCGGGGCTAGGCACGCGGTGAGCGATTGCATGGCGTCCAGCCATTTGTCGGTCGCGCTCGGGTCGCGCACATTCGCTTGCGAATCGCGGGCGGCTGCCAGCAGCTTCAGCGCACGAGGTTCGGGCGTGACCAACGACACGAGCAAGTTCGAGCTGCCAAACCACGCGGACTCGAGACTGTCGGAGAGCTGCCAGAACGCCTGCGGAGCCCGCTTTTCGTGCGCGCCCTGTAGCGCTCTCTCGAGCGGGCTGCCGGAGCGCAGTCGAAGCGGCGCGCGGTAGTGGGCGCCTTGGGCGTCGAACGAGAAGCCCACGCGGATACGTGGGAGATCCAGGGCTGCCTCACTGATGCGTGCTGCAACGGCATAGCCGAGATCGAACAGGCCGAAGCGCAGCGCAGCGTTGTTCGCGAGCGCAGGCGGGCGAAGCAAACCATCCACGCGCTGGACCACACTTCCGCGCAAGCCATCCAGCGAAGTGCGCCAAGTCGTGAGCGGGTTCAGCTCGATCTCGAACACATCATTGCCCGGCAAAGGGCCGTACGATGCGTCGATCGCGTCGCCGTAAGCGAAGATTGACTCGCCCGAGCCACAGATCGCGAGGGACGGCCGGTTGCTGGCTGCGGTGACCACGCACCCGGTCTCCTCGATCGGGAACCAACCTCGTGCGTTCAGCTCTGGAGCCGCCGGACCGCGCTTCAACCCCGACGCGTTGGCAGGTCGAAAGGCGACCACCGAGCGGGACTGGTCCAGGCTGGTCGCCGCGCTGAGCGGTATGTCGGCTCGCAGGTTTGGATTGACCGTGTTGGCCACGACGTCGAGCGAGTCGAAGCTCACGTTGGTGCCGCGCACCATGTCCTGCGCCAGCCGCGCCACGTCGATTCGCCAGCTGACCTGCGGTGTCGCTTTGGGCGGTGGAGTGACTGGCGCAGTTTCAGCCGCCTGCGAGCCCTTGTTGGCCTGCTGCGCGGGCTGTGCAACGCCCGCCGACGGCCCGCCGAGCAGCCCCAGACTCAACGCCAAACACCCCAGGTAGCGCACGCGTCTCATGCTCCGAATCCTGCCCGCCACTCTACGGGAGATCGCCGGGCGTTTCAGCAGCAAAACCCAGGGCTCTCGCGCGCCTGCGAGCTGGTCGACGGCGAAGTACGGAGTAACGATGTCACCCGCGAGGGTAACGGTGTCGGCGTTGCACCTTCACGCTCGCCGCGCGAAGCTCTGCTCAACGCGTTCTAAACAGCGCAGACAGCGGGATTTCCGGCGTTCGTCCGGCTGTTGGTGTCGCGGCGCTGCCGACTTCCGCCGCTTCTTCGGCTTCGATCACACCCAAGGCAGAACGCAGCGCGACGTCGAACAAATGTGACGGCCGCACGTTGCCCAAAGCCGCAAACACGTTGGCGCGCACCTTCGGGTTCTTGGCGTTCAGCTCGTTCAGCAGATTCTTGATTTGCTTGCGCTGCAGGTTCTCTTGCGAGCCGCACAAGTCACAGGGAATGATCGGGAATTGTTTGAGCGCGGCAAACTCGCTCAACTCTTCTTCACTCAGGTAGACCATGGGCCTGATCACGACGTTGCGTCCGTCGTCGGAGCGCAAGCGCGCGGGCATGGCCTTCAATTGTCCCGAATAGAGCAGGTTGAGCAGCAAGGTCTCGATCACGTCGTCGCGGTGATGTCCGAGTGCGATCTTGGTTGCGCCGAGCTCCGCGGCTTGGGTGTAGAGGATGCCGCGGCGCAGCCGCGAGCACAGCGAGCAGAAGGTCTTGCCCTCCGGCACCTTCTCTTTGACGACGGAGTACGTATCCTCGGAGACGATCTTGTACTCGTAGCCCTCGCGCTCGAAGTAATCGGGCAAGGTGCGCTCGGGGAAGCCGGGGTGCCCTTGGTCGACGTTCAGCGCAAACAGCGAGAACTCGAACGGCGCGCGGCGCTGGATCTGACGGAGCAGGTACAAAAGCGCGTGTGAGTCCTTGCCGCCACTGACCGCGACCAGCACGCGGTCCCCCGGTTCGATCAGCCGAAAGTCGTGGCTGGCGCGCGCCACTTCGGCGAGTAGCCGTTTCTCGAGACGATCCATGGGTTACAGCGTGCGGGTAGGGCGGGTGGCTAGCAGGCGCGGGCGGGCGCGTGACGCGGCGCAGTCTTTGCTCGAATTTCGGGCTGAAGCAAGCCCGGACCGTGCCCGTCGGCCGCGGGTGGTGCTAGGCTCCCGCCGCCGTGTTGTTCGCCAAAGTAGCTCAATTTACCTGCATTGGTTTGGCCGCCTTGGGCGTCTATTCGTTCGTGTCGACGGCTCGTGACGGCGAAACACGCCGCGCCTGCACGCCGCTGTGCGCCATGCGCCCCGACTACGCGGCGCGCAATCGTCAGGCTCCGGACTTCGAGTTGCCCAAGCTCGGCGGCGGCACTGCACGGTTGTCGAGCTACCGCGGCAAGACCGTGATCTTGAATTTCTGGTCGAAGAGCTGCCCGCCCTGCTTGCAAGAGATGCCGTCGCTCGCTTCGCTGGCCAAAGCGCTGGTTCCACACCCGGACATCGTGCTGCTCACCGTGTCCACGGACGAAAGTCTGCAAGATGCGCACGACACGATGCGCTCCGTGCTGGGTGGCGCCGAGCCTCCGTTCGTGGTCATGGTCGATCCGGACTTGAAGATTGTGCGAGACACGTTCGGCACGAAGCTCTACCCCGAGACCTGGTTCATCGACCGCAGCGGTGTGATCCGCGCGCGCGTCGATGGCGGACGCGATTGGAACGCAGCGCTGACCATCGATCTGGCACGAAGCTTCGATGATCCGCTGCAATGTGGCCTGGAGTTCCGCGAGCGCAAGGCCGATGGTCCCTTGGCCAGCATCTGTGGCGAGATCGCGCCCGCGCCGTGAGGGCGCGCCCCGCCGGCGGGTCGCCGCGCGCGGCCCTAACCAATTGAGCTCAGCGTGCTAAGGTCTGCTCCGTGAAAGTCCGACTGATCAAAGAACTGCGTTTCGAGGCCGCCCACCGTTTGCCGCGCGTGCCCGAGGGACACAAGTGCGCGCGCCTGCACGGTCACAGCTTCAAAATCGAGCTGGCGGTGGAAGGAGCGGTGAACCCCGAGACCGGCTTCTTGATCGACTACAGCCGGCTCGACGAGCTCTGGCAGCCGCTGCACGACACGCTCGATCACCACTATTTGAACGACGTGCCCGGCCTGGAAAACCCCACGAGTGAAGTGCTCGCCCATTGGCTATGGCACAAACTCAAGCCCACTCTGCCCGAGCTCACCCGCGTAATCGTCCACGAAACCTGCGACGCCCGCTGCGAATACGAAGGCACCTGACCCTGGCGGCTTCGCTCAGAGCGGCGGCCAGCGACGGGGGAAGCGTAAAGGCAGGTTCGTGCACGAACAGTGTACGACCGACAATTCAAACGCGGACGGGGGTCATCTGCGGCGAAAAGTAGTTCGTGCACGACCGACAATTCAAACGCGGACGGGGGTCATCTGCGGCGAAAAGTAGTTCGTGCACGACCGACAATTCAAACG
>DASSMT010000404.1:0-26577 GCA_035688655.1 Polyangiaceae bacterium
GGCCGCCTCGCGCGCCTTCAGAGACGAACACGCACCGCAGCGCGCGCAGCCAGCCTTGATCTCGCTGCTGCGAAGTCCCGCCCGCAAAATCAGCGCGGACACGTCCGAGAGCAGAGCCGCCATGAACGCCGGCTCGGGCGCAGGGTGGTGCGAAAGCGGCGTGCCAGCGATCGGCACGAACGGCACGACGAAAGGATAGACGCCCAGCTCGACCATGCGCGCGCATGTCTCGAGAATGGCTTCGCGACTATCGCCCAAGCCGGCCAGGATGTAGCTCGAGACTTGGCCGCGACCGAAGACCGCAACCGCTGCTGCAAACGCTTCGAAGTACAGCGACACCGGCACTTCCGCTTTACCGGGGATGATCCGCCTACGCACCTCTTCACTCACCGCCTCCAGATGGAGACCAAGGCTGTCCACACCTGCGTCAGCGAGGCGCGAGAACCACGCGAAGTCCGCGGGCGGCTCGCACTGCGCTTGGATGGGCAGGTCCACGGCGGCGCGCACCGCACGCGCGGCGTCTGCAAGCACGCGCGCGCCGCGGTCGTCCGTTTGGGGCGTGCCGGTCGTCATCACCAGATGTCGCACGCTGTCGAGCTCGACGGCCGCGCGGGCGACCTCGGCCAACTGAGCGGGCGTCTTCTCGGCGATCGTGGATTTGGCCGCGAGCGACTGACCGATGGCGCAGAATTGGCAGGAAGTGGCGCGATTTCCATAGCGCGTGCAGGTCTGGAGTACGGTCGTCGCGAGCACGTCCCGGCCGTGCAGCGTGGCGATCTTCCAATAAGGGACGCCTTCGGCCGTCGAGCGGTCGTAGAAGCGCGGTTTCTTCGGGAACGTCATCTCGGCAATTGGTGCGCCGCCTTTGAGCAGCAGCGCGTAGTCGCCTTTCACTTCCGCGGTGTAGGGCGAACGCGCAGAGGCATGATTCAAGATCGGGACCATCACGGTTTGGTTCGCGATCGTGACCGCCTTGTGATCCGAAGGGCCTGCGCCACCGATGCGCGAGAGGCCGGGCCCGGAACCATCGAGCCAGCGCATCCCGAGCGCCTGCAACTCGGAGACCAGCTCAGGATAGTTCTCGGGCGGTCTCTTCGGCTGGTGCAGGGTCGCGATGGGGAGCGAACGATTCATGGCTGTTCCTCGACAGGCTGGAGCTGGATGGTTCGGCGTTGAGCTCACGGACGTGCGGTTGCGGCGCACGGTTGATGAGCAGAGACAAAAGTTCGGGACGGCTGTAGTGACCGACGCTGTCCATCATGCGTTTGCGCTTGTCGACCAAGGACAAGTCGAGGTCAGCGATCACCATGCCTTCACCGTCGGTCAACGGTGGAGCGAGCAGCGAGCCTTCGGGCGAAACGATGGCCGTGAAGCAACCGCCGCGGAGGGCGCGCTCGAGCCCAGTATTCTCGGCGACCTGCGCGACCTGCTGGGCGTCCAGGTAGCCCGTGGCATTGACCACGAAACAACCTGATTCGAGCGCATGATGCCGGATAGTGACCTCGATTTGCTCGCGAAAGATCTCGCCCACGAGCGAGCCGGGAAACATGGCCACGTGGATCTGCTCGTGCTCGGTCATCATCGCGTAGCGAGCCAGCGGATTGTAATGCTCCCAGCAGGCGAGGGCGCCGATGCGCCCGACGGCGGTATCGACCGAACGCAACCCAGAGCCGTCCCCCTGCCCCCAAATCATGCGTTCGTGATAGGTGGGCGTGATCTTTCGGCGCGACTGCAGCAGTCGACCATCGGCGTCGAACAAGAGTTGCGCGTTGTAGAGTGTGCCGTGGTCGCGCTCGTTGATGCCAATCGCGACCACGACCCCGGCTTTCTTTGCGCTCTGACCGATCTGCTCGGTGATCGGCCCGGGAACGGTCACGGACTCGGTGATCAACTTCAAATGATCCGCGCCCATCACTGCCGGGGCTTTGATGAATGAAAAATATGGGTAATACGGGAGGACCGTCTCGGGAAACACCACGAGCTCTGCGCCCTTTTTCGCGGCCTCTGCGATTGCGTCGCAAACCTTTGCCGTAGTCCCCTCGCAGCTGTAGAGAACTGGGCTGAGTTGCACGGCAGCCGCACGAACGATCTTCGGTGTAGTCACGGCGATCCTCCCGCTCCCGCTCACAACGTCCAGGTGTTCAGGATGAAGGCGCTGCTCTTGCGATGCAGCAAGATGATGTCCAGCACATCCAGCGGATTAATCGGTCGAACGCCTTCGATCAGCGCGCCCTCACCGTGGCCGTACAGGGCTTGCAATGCAAAGCGGCATGCGTAGACCTTGCCGCCTTCGCTCATGAACTTCTTGAGCTGACCGTTGAAGTTCTGATGACCCGGAAAGGCTTCATCGCCGAGCTTCGGGAACCCGCGCTGCACGCCCAGCGTGACACCGGGGCCGTAGAGCAAGATCGAAGTCTCGAACCCTTTGCGTTGCAGCCGGATCGCCTGCAGCATGTTCACGAGTCCAATCGAGCCCTCGAAGGCGACCGTGTGAAACGTGACCAGGGCCTTTTCGCCCGGTGACGCTTTCACGTCTTCGAACACTTTTTCTTCGTAATCGACCAGGAAATCCCCGGTCTTATTGGGAGCAACTTCAACTTTCGGCATTCTCTGATCCTCCAGATAAGAGCGATGGGGCTCGCGCAGATTGCGAGCGATGCAGCGCCTCGTCGCGCAGGGCATTAGCGAGCCGCGTGCCAGTGCCGCTCACGAGACCAAGCAGCCGTGTTTGTCGGCGTTTCTCGAGTTCGCGCCACGTCTGAGAAACACGCGATTTTTGGTGGGTCGCAGCTTCTTGCGATTGTCGACCTCAGCTTTGGCGAGCAGCCGCAGCGGTGTGTTTCGCGTCGAAGAACTCTAGCGCTTGGCCGGGCGCGCCACGCCGAGCTGCTTCATGCGATAGCTCAACGTGCTCGGGCTGAGCCCGAGCAACTGCGCGGCGCCGCGCCCGCCTGCAATGCGCCAGTCGCAACGGTTGAGTGCGTTCTCGATGTTCTGCCGCTCGAGCGCCTGGAAGTGCCGTTCCGAAAGCACCTCAGCGTCTCCATTGCTCGGAGGTTCTGTCGGTACCACCGATCCCGCCCCCGCCCCCTTACCCAGCTGTAACCGCAACCCCGATCCCTCGCTCGAGGCCAGAACCAGGGCGCGCTCGATCAGGTTCTGAAGCTCTCGGACATTCCCTGGAAAATCATAGGCTTCGAGACGTGCTTCGTCGGCTGGGGAGAGGCTGCGGACAGGCAAGTGGAGGCGCGTCGCGGTGGCCTGCAAGAACTGACGCGCCATGGGCAAGATGTCCTCTCGGCGTTCGCGCAGGGGCGGAACGACTATCGGCACGACGCTCAGCCGATAGAACAGATCGCGCCGGAAACGCCCGCTCTCCACTTCGACCTCCAAGGGACGATTGGTGGCAGCGATCACGCGCACGTCGACACTGCGAGTTCGATCGTCCCCAACCGGTTCGAAGGTGCGCTCCTGCAATACGCGCAACAGCTTGCTCTGGTGTTCGAGCGGGATCTCACCCACCTCGTCGAGGAACAGCGAGCCCCCGTCGGCGAGCAGGAAACGCCCCTGGCGATCGCGTGATGCGCCGCTGAAGGCGCCTCGCACGTGCCCGAAGAACTCGCTCTCGAACAGCTCTCGCGGCACGCTCGCACAGTTGACCTTGACCAAAGGTCCGTCGTGCCGCGGGCTCAGATCGTGAACGGCTGCGGCGATCAGCTCTTTACCGACGCCACTCTCGCCCAGGATGAGCACTGAAGAGTCGCTCTGAGCGACCGCCTGAACTTGCGCCAACACCCCGCGCATGGCCGGGCTTTCCGCGATAATTTCGCCTTGTTTCAAAGCCGAACGCACGGCTTCACGCAAATAGTCGCGCTCGCGCTCGGCGTTCTCTTTGAGGCGCGCGATTTCTTCGAAAGCTCGCGCGTTGGCAATCGCAACCGCGGCGTGATCGGCGAACACACGCAGCCAGTCCAAGTCGGTCTTCTCCAAGCGACGCCGACTGAAGAAGGCCACCACTCCCAAGACCTGGCCTTTGAAGCATAGCGGCTGGCCGGCGAAGCTCTCGATGCCTTCGGCGTCCGCCCACTCCGGCTGCAAGATCCAATTCGGGGCGCCCCGCTGCAGGAGCAACGCGCGATTGCTGGCCGCAACTTGCCCGACCTTGCCATAGCTCAGCGGGATCTCGTGATGTGCGCCATCGGTGCGGTTCCAGCGCTTGCCCGGGTCGACCCGGGAAGCACCAATACTCGCCTTGAGCTCGAGATAAGGGGCGCCGTGCTCGGGATGATGCAGCAGCCAGACGCGCGCGAGCGCGACGCCCTCCCACATCCCGAGTCCTTGAACCATTTCGCGCAATACCGAGTCCGGCGAACGTGCCGCGGCCACCGACAGCGCGAGGGACTGCAGAGCGTCGAGCTGCACGCCGCAATTGTCGCTGCGTCTTGGCTGTACTGAGGTTTCTTCTGAGTTTCAGCGACGGCCCAGCCGTCGCGCCCCCCGCTCAAATGCCGTACTTTGCCGCAGCCTTGTCCCAAACCCGCCCGGATTTGGCCGGCAATCGCGGTTGCGCCGCGGCTCCCTTGACTCGGTTGCCCCCAATTGGCTTTTTCGATGCCGGTTTGAGCTCCCCATCACTCGGCGCGACCTGAACCAGGGTCGGCTCAGCAGACGGCTTCGCCGCACTCGGGGACGGCTCCGCACTCGGCACGACCTGAACCAGGGACGGCTCAGCAGACGGCTTCGCCGCACTCAGGGACGGCTCCGCACTCGGCGCGACCTGAACCAGGGTCGGCTCAGCAGGCGCCGCGACGGCCGTGGACTCAATGGGGGCTACTCCGACCGCGAGGCCGGCAGCGGGCACGAGGGGCGGGGCGAACGACGAGGGAGTGGCACCGAGGTCGGTCGCTGCGTGTCGGGCGTGGGGCGCGGCCGCGTGGCGAGCGATGGCGCTCACGCCCAGGGCGCTGAGCAGACAAGACAGCGCTGCGAGCGCCCAGAGCGATGGGCGGCTGCGCCGGGCTGGGCTCGTCGAATGCGACGCGAGCGGCTCGGATGGGTTCGGGACGGGCGGCTGTGATTGCTGCAGCGGGGCGACCAGAGCCGAGAGGCTCGAGGGATGCGCCGGTGCCCGCGGGGGCGGCGCGCCGAGCGAGGGCCGCAGGACTGGCTCCGGCGTGCGAAAGTATTGGAGCACTTCCGCATGCGTTGCCAGTTGCTCGCCGGCAACCGCGCTGATCGCTTCGGCCATTTCGGCGCAATTGGCAAAGCGCTGTTCGGGATCGGCCGCGATCGCGCACATGGCGATGGCTTTCAAGGGCACTGCCCAGCTCAATTCCGGGGGCAGCTCCGGAATCGTCACTTTTTCGCCCAATAGGCGCGTCACGATGGTGTCGACCGAATCGGCCTCGAACAAGCGACGCCCTGCCAACGCTTCCCACAGCAGGACGCCCGCGCTGAACACGTCCGCGCGCGAATCGAGCACATCACCCAACAAGCGCTCGGGAGCGAGATACCCACAGCGCTCCAGAACTGGCCGCGGCGCATGCGCCGACCAGTGCCAAGGTGCAAGCGGGATCAGTCGCGTCCTGCCGGTCGGATCGACCCGCAGCATCGCCGGCATGAGCTCGCCGTGCACGAATGGCTGGTCCGTCTCGCTTCGCGTGTCTTCGAGCGCGATGACACCTGCGAGCAGGTCGAGCAGCATGCGCAACGCGCGCGAAAGGCCATAGCCAGCGAACCCGCGTTTTGCGCGCAGCTCGAACCAACCCAGCGTCCCGTCGCGCACGATCGCGTAACCCCCGGGGGTTCGTTCGAGAGCGATCAGATTCGGGTGAACGCGTGACAACGCGAGCTGCGCCGCGAAGCGCTCCGCGATAGGACCCTTCTTCGGGGTTGGATTGACGGCAAAGCGGACCAACCCAGGCCCATACGTCCGAGCCGGACAAATCTTTCGCAGAACAATTTTAACGCATTTTTACAGATACACGCTCTAACTCTCCCTGCAGGAGTTAGGCTCGCGAACTCGCGCAACTGAGCAATTCGTAGAGCATTTACGAGGCTTTCGCAGTCAGCGGAAGGCGATGACGGCCGCGATCACGATCGCGACCCCCAGCAGCAAACTGGCCGTGCTGACCGCGGGCAGCTTGCTCAACGCGGGCCCGCCCCCAGCTTTGCGCGCCTGCTTGCCCAGCGCCTGCGCGTAGCCGACCACCCCGCACAAGATCACCACCAGCGTCAGCTTGGCGTGAAAGGCCGGACCGCCTCCGGCCAGCAGCGCGCTCGGGCCGCGCATGAAGAACATCCCCAGACCGCTCAGCAGCAGCAACAAGAGTCCGTAGCTTCCGTTCTTGGACACGCTCAGCGCGCGCAGCATGAAGCTCGCGCGTTCGGCAGCAGACAATTCGGCGCTGACGCGGCGCAGGGTATAAAGCGAAAAGCTTGCACCCACCCCGATCGCCAAACCGAGGAAATGCAGGCTCAAGAGCACGAGATAGATCTGCGGCATCGCGCGGCACTCATAGCCCGCGCGCCCAAGCACCGCAATCGTGCCTTGTCGGACCGCGGCGGTTTCGACGCGCTAGGGAGCGACGTCCGGCGGTGGTCGCGTATTCTCCGGCCAGTCATCACGGCGCGCGTAGGCAGCGTCGCGTTTGATTAGGCCGACACCGCCGCCCAGCGAGAGCTCGCGCCAGGTGCGTCCAGGCGGCGAAGCGTCGAGCCAATGAAAGCTGCGTTCGCGGTCGTCCAGGTGCACGAACAGTGTTTTCGGATGTGTGTAGACCCCAACGCCGACGCGCGGGAGCGTCCGCAGGTACGCCGCGAGTGTGCGCGCGGGCACGCCGGGCAATTTGAAGTCGATGGCTTTACCGCTGGCGTGCGGCCCTTCGCGGCGTCGGCCCGGCTTGCGGTACGCGGAGACCACTTGAATTTCACGGGCGTGAAAGTGCAGGGCCGCGCGCACCGCCAACTGCAACGTGCGCCGATCGAGGGTGATCGTCGCGCAGTTTTTGGGATCTCGGGTGTCTGCCAACAAGGCATCGAGCCGCGACGCTTCGCGCTCGTCGACGTGTCCCTGGTCGTCGTACAGCCGGATGAGGGCACTCTCTCGGCTGCTCTGATTGCTGAAGCGCAGCGAGGGTAATTCGGCGAAGCTGGCTTCACTCGGCTCGGCTTCCGCGAGCGTGAGCCCGAGCACGCCCGTCAGCACCAACGATGCGATCGCGAGCACGCGCATTGCCGAATACAAGCACGCGTCGTTCGTTTGGCCTAGAATTCAGCGCGCCTCGGCGGCTTTTTTAGAACCGCCAGCGAGTTGATTCAGATCGCTCACGGCGGGCCCCGCTATAACTTTCCCATAACAATCGAAGCGCGAGCCGTGACACGGGCAATCCCAAGACTTCTCCGCGTCGTTCCAGGCGACCACCCCGCCGAGATGTGGGCAGGTCGCGCTCAACTCATGGGCTCCGCCTTCCTGATCCACGTACACCGCGACGCGATCGAGGCCGCGCCGCAGCACAGCTCCTTCGCCGCGTCGGATGTCTTCGATTCGCTCCACGTCGGCTGGGCCGAGCCAATCGCTGTATTGCTCGAGAGTGTTCAAGTTCTCGCGGACATAGCGACCCACCGCGCCCAGTGAATGCGGTTTACGCGCGGGCTCATACAGCTCGCGCGCTGGATTGTCGTCACCCACGATCAGGTCTGCGATCAACTCGGCGCCGAGACCCGAATAGCTCATGCCATTCCCGGAGAAGCCGGTCAGCACCAGCACCTGCTCCTGGCCTGGATTGCGACCAATGAAAGCCAAACCGTCGCTGGTCTCCAATACCTGACCCGACCAGTGGCTTACGACCCGACCGGCGCTCGGGAAGCGATCGCGGACCCAGTCTTCCAGCTGCTGCCAGTGTTGCTCCGATTCCAGCTCTTGACCCACCCGGTGGTCTTCACCGCCGACGATCAACAACGGTTCGTGCGTCAGCGCGTCGAAGGCCGTGCGCGCGTAGTGGTACGGCGTAGCCAGATCCCAGCACAATGCGGGGATTGTTTCCGGGATCGCCACCGACAAGCCATAGCTGCGGTAGGCGGCGAGCTTCGTATGTAGCACCGTGACGTCGTTGATTGGCGAATTCGTGGCAACCACCACGAAATTTGCGACGACCCGGCGACCGTCGCTCGTGCTCAGGGCGATTGGCTCGCGCTCGCTGCGGATCTCGAAGTCGCACACGCTGACCGGGGCGTAGATCGGCACCCCCGACGCCTGCAAAGCGCGAACGACGCCACGCAAGAATGCAAGCGGCTCGAACTGGGCCTGATGCGGCACGTGTAAGGCCGAGCCGTCGGCGATCGCCAGCGGCGCCCGACGCACCAGCTCGCAACTGATCCCGGCTTGCGTTGCAGCGGCGGCCTCGCGACGCAGATCTGCCGCCTGCCGTTCGTCATCGGCGCACAGAAAACCGCTCACACGCTGAAACGCGCAATCGATGCCGTGTGCGTTGGCCACGCGCTCGAGATGCGCGATACCGCGCATGTGGCTGGTCGCGATCGCCCGCGCCTTGTCGGCACCGTGCATGTCGCAGAGCTCGAAATAGCGAGTGTCGAGCAGCGTGCTCAGATGCGCGGTCGTCGCCCCAGTTTCACCCGCGGCGACCGAATCGCGCTCCAACACGAGCACCGAACGCCCTCGCTCCCTCAACTCGAGCGCGCACAAGAGGCCCGCCATGCCCGCACCCACCACGCATACGTCCACGCTGAGATCCGAGTTCAGCGCGCGTGTCGCCGCCAGGGCGCCCGCTTCGGGGCTCTGCCAAGGCGAGCGCTTGGGCATCATCGAGCCCCCGGTGGTGCGTGGCCGAACGGAGACAGAGCAACGCTCGCGCGACCCAGGAACAACGCGCCGAGCTCGTCTCGGCGCGTGGGTGCGTTGCCACTGGGGGGCGGCGGGTCGCTAGTTGATTGCGGCGTGAGTTTGCCCGATGTCGGTCGCGGCGCTCGCAATCTCCGCGGCTGCATGCTCTCACGACTTGGGTACTTCGAACGTAACCGGCTGAACGCAGCGTAGCCGAGCATGAGCAAGCCTGCTCCCAACCATGGAACCGCGATGCTTTTGAGCGCCACTCGTTTGACTCCTCGTTGCAGCGGAGCGTTGCAAAGCCTGGGCCCGTGAACGCCGCGGCCGAGGCCTGGCGCGCGGCATCGCTGTTCCGAAGCCGCGTCTGCCGCAGATAGTCACACTGGGTCATTCGAGCACAATGCGAGTGCCCGCGAGGATGCGCACCGACGTGGCCAGAATCCGCAGCGAGCTCCGAAGCGCGCCGTCTGGCGCGCGGAAAAGCGGTATGGCGCGTATGTTGCTTCGATTTGGCAGCGATGCGCACGCCGATCGACCGCCCAGTGGGCGACAACGAACAGACCGTGCTCGATCGTCCGCTCGCCGCGAGGTACGAGGTGGGCGCCGTATTGTGTGGCAAATATCGGCTGGAAGCGCTGCTGGGCGAAGGCGGCATGGGAGCAGTGTGGCGAGCGTGCAACGTGCTGCTCGACCTGCCCGTCGCGCTCAAATTGATTCGAGCCGATCTGGATCGCGGCACCCTGCGCGCTCGCCTGCAACTGGAGGCGCGTTCGGCGGCCAAACTGGGTCATCCGTCGATTGTGCGCGTGTTCGACGTGGGCGAGAGCGAGCTCGGCGATCCGTTCATCGTCATGGAGCACTTGCATGGCGAAACCTTGGCTCAGCTGCTCAGCCGCGGCCGCGTGGCGCCCACGCGTGCAGTGCAATTGCTGCTGCCCATCATCGACGCCCTGGCTGTCGCGCATGCCCGGGGCATCGTGCATCGCGACCTGAAACCGGACAACTTGATGCTCACGCTCGAAGAGCAGCACGTTTGCCCGAAGATTTTGGATTTTGGCATCGCCAAACTAACCAACCCGTGTGACGCGGATCACAAGCTGACCGAGTTCGGAGCCGTGATTGGCAGTCCAGAGTACATGTCCCCGGAGCAGGCGCGCGGGCGAGACGACATCGACGCGAGCACGGACATTTGGTCGACTTGCGTCGTTTTATACGAGGCCGTCACGGGCAGCCCTCCTTTCAGCGCCTCCAATTGCAACGCCTTGCTGCGCAGCATCGTCGAAGACGCGCCCAAGCCGCTGTCCGAACGGGGAGTGGACGAGCCCGAGTTATGGCAGATCTTGGAGCGCGGGCTGCACAAAGATCGCGCGCAACGCTATGACGGCATCGCCCAATTGGGACGAGCTCTCGCCGTCTGGTTGGCAGCGCGGGGTGTATACGAGGACGCGCGCGGTACCACGCTCGATTCCAAGTGGCTGCATCGCGAGAGCGATCGTTCGAGTGCGAAGGAGACGGACGAGACCGCGCGCGGCAACGCCACCCCCGAGCCCTTGCTGCCGAATCAAGAATCGGTCCCCGACAGCACGGGCATCGTCCGCGGTCCGTTCACCAACACGATCGCGCCAGGCAACCCAAAGCGCGCGCGGAGCGCACGAACGCTTGCGGCGACGCTCGGCGCCTGCGCGGTGTTGGCGGTGCCTGTGCTGTTTCTGGTGCGTCAACCACGCGCAAATGCCGTCGCCCGAGCGCACATGGTCGCCTCGAATCCATCGCCCACCGCTCTGCCGATGCCACTCGCAACGGGGACGGAGTCCCCGCCCAGCTCGCCCGCACCTCTCGGAACGACGGCGGAGTCCCCGCCCAGCCCGCCGGCTCGCCCCGAACATCTCGACAATGCCGAGTCCGACGCTCCCGCCTCGACGCGGACCGAACGCAAATTCAAGCCGCCTTTCAGTCCGGCCCGCGTGCCACCGGCAACCAAGGCGGCGCTCGCAGTCAGCGCGGTAGTCGCTCCCGCCGCGAAACCCGATCGCCCACTCGATCTGCTGCCCCCCTACTGACGCACGGAGCCACGGTGGCGGTACGCGATTCAAACTCGAGACTCGGAGCACCGCGCTCTCGGGTCCGTGCGCGCGCTTCGCTGCTGCTGGCGCTGTCGGCTTCGCTGCTCGTATCTGGCCCTCGCTACGCGCTCGCAACGGACGCGGGAGCCGGAACGCCGAGCAGTCCCGAGCAACGACGAACCTTGGCCAAGGGCAAGTACGAAGAAGGCGTCGAAGCCTACCGCGCGGCGCGCTACGCGGACGCGGTCCGCCTGTTTCTGGAAGCCGACGCGCTCTCGCCGAGCGCAGCGTTGTCCTACAACATCGCGCGTGCCTACGAAAAGCTCGCGGACGACGCGCAGACCCTGCGTTGGTACAGAAACTACTTGCGCCTGAGCCCAGAAGCGAAAAATGCGGCCGAGGTCCAAGGCTACATTCAGACGCTGAGCGCGGCTCTTTCCCGGCGAGGCATTCAACAATTGACCGTCTTGACCTCGCCGTCCGGTGCAACCGTGGCCATCGACGGCGTTCCATTGGGTGTGAGTCCGCTCACGGTCGAGCTCCATCCCGGCCGCCACGACGCGCAAGTGAGCCGTCGGGGCTTCTCGGATGTCACCGGCAACTTCGTGCTGCCGCAAGCGACCGCCATCGATTTGAGCGTCACGCTGCCTACGCTACCGCCTGAACACGAGCGCCCGGCCGACGCCGAGCCGCAAACCGCTCGACGCTTCGGGATCGTGCCTTATCTCACCCTGGGCGCGGCCGCGGCCTGCTTGGGCAGCGCCGGGATCTTCGAGGCCTTGCGGCGTTCGGCGCAAAACTCCGCCCGGCATGAGCCGGTACAGCTCGAGTACCAGCAGGACGTCGAGACCATGAACAGTCGTCAAACCACCGCGCGCGTGCTGCTCGGCGTTGGCAGCGTTCTGGCCGCTACTGGCGTGACGCTGTTGGTCTTGAATCGGCCGCTGACGCCAGAGTCGCGCGCGCGTGTGGCCGGGGTACCCGGCGGCGCGACTCTTTCTCTGGAGCAGCGCTTCTGATGTCGCCCCGGACGCTGCGCTACGTGCTGCCACTGATACTGCTTGCCAGTCTGGTCTGGTCCTGCGCGAACGATCTCGATCCGAACTTGGACGGCAAGTCCTGCAACGCCAATCATGAGTGCAGCAGCGGTTATCGCTGCGAAGTGGCTTCGCTGCTCTGCGTCCGGGTCGCGAGCAATGAAGCGGGCTGCCCGGAAGGCAGCGTGGAGTGCGGCGGCAAGTGCACGCAACTGGCGTCGGATCCACAGAACTGCGGTGGTTGCGGCGCGACTTGCACCGTGCCTGCCCACGGCGTGGCGGTGTGCTTGAATGGCACGTGCAACTTCGCTTGTCCGGGCCGCGCTGCGTGCGGCGATGTCTGCGCAGATTTCCAGACCGACCCTGAAAATTGCGGGGCGTGCGGTCAAGCCTGCCGCGACCCGCTCGACGGGCGCGGGCGCTGCCTGGACGGCAAGTGTCAGGTCACTTGCGTCTCTGGCCGGGACAGCTGCGGCGAGCGTTGCGTCGACTTGCAGAGCGATCCCGACAACTGCGGGGAATGTGGAAATGCCTGCGCCTTGGGCCTGGTGTGCTCCGCCGGCAAGTGTCGGGCAAGCTGCGAAGCGGCCTTGAGCAACTGTGCTGGGGCGTGCTTGGACCTCGCCGCGACCTCCACCCATTGCGGCGATTGTTCCACCGCCTGCCCGAGTCCGAATCACGGCAGCGCACTGTGTCGCGAGTCGAGCTGCGATTTCGAGTGCTCGGACGGCTTCGAAAAGTGCGGCGCGAGCTGCGTAGACATCCAGCACAGTCCGACGAACTGCGGCGAGTGCCAGCACGTTTGCGACGCGCCCGCCAATGGCATTGCGACTTGTGATGCCGGACAATGCGGCTCGATCTGCAACGTGGGTTACGCCCAATGCGGCAGTGCCTGCGTGAAGACCGATCAGGATCCGAACAACTGCGGCGCCTGCGCCACGAAGTGTCGACAGAACGAGGTGTGCACGAGTGGTAAATGCACCTCTACTTGTCCTTCGGGAACCAGCAATTGCGATGGTTCGTGCGTCGATCTGGCGAGTGATCCGAGCCACTGCGGGGACTGTGCCGAAACGTGCAGCCCCGCGCCGCACGCCAGCGCCATTTGTCAGAGCTCGGTGTGCGGGCTGGCCTGCGCTGCCGGCTACGGCGCGTGCAACGGTGGTTGCCAGAAGTTCGATAGCGACGTCGGCAATTGCGGCGCCTGCGGCAAAGCCTGTGCATCGACCGCCAATGGCGTGGCGCTGTGTAGCGCAGGGCAATGCACCGTGAGTTGCAACAGCGGCTACGCCGCGTGTGCGGGCGCTTGTGTCAACTACAGCTCCGATCCTCAGAATTGCGGCGGCTGCGGCAAAGCCTGTGCAGCAGGCCAAGTTTGCCAAAACGGCGCCTGCGCCTCGGCCTGCGGCGACAAGACCACCTGTGGCGCGGCCTGCGTCGACACCACGAGCGACACGTCCAATTGCGGCGCGTGCAGCAAGGTTTGCATGCCGCCGGCGCACTCGGCCCCCTCTTGTCAGGCGGGCAAGTGCCAATTCAAATGTCAGTCGCCATTCATCGCTTGCGAAGGAGACTGCATCGAACCGAGCAGCGATCTGAACCATTGCGGGGATTGCGCAACGGTGTGCAAGGCTCCAGCGGGTGCCACGGCGACGTGCAACAACGGACAATGCGGCGTGAGCTGTCCTTCGGGCAAGTCGAGTTGCCACGGACAATGCGTCGATCTCCAGTCAGACGATGACAACTGCGGCAGCTGCGGAAAGCAGTGCAAAGGTGCACTCGGCTGCGTGCTTGGACACTGCATCTGAACCGTGCGTGGGAACTCGCTCGACCGAGTACGCCGTTCGCTGTGTCAGCGGCGCCCATTGTGATCTTTTGCTACCGAGGGCGGTGAGCTCGCGTGCCACAGGCTGCGACGCCCCCTGCCGATTTCAGGCAAGTTTCCGAGTTGCTCGGACTGGCACGTGCCGTGCTTTTGGGAGCAGAGGCAACTTCAACTCAGGAGGATCTTCATGATTCGCTCTTCAATCGTCGCCTGCGGTTTCGCGGCAGCGCTGGTCACGCTCGGCAGTGGTTGCAACAAGGCGGCGGACGAACAAGAAAAGGCCAACAACGCCCAAGCCAAGGCCAACGAAAGAATCGTCGAAGCCAATCAAGAAGCCGACAAGAAGGCCAACGAGGCCCAAGCCGAGGCCGACAAGAAGATCGCCGAGGCGCAAGCCACCTTCCTCAAACTGCGTGAGGATTACCGCCACGATACGACCCAAAAGCTCGTCGACCTGGATCACAAGATCGCCGATCTCGAAGCCAAGGCCAAAACCGCTACCGGCAAGAAGAAGGCCGAGCTCGACGCGCAACTGCCGCAGATCCGCAGCCAGCGCGCGGCCTTCGCCAACGACTGGAAGACGATCGAAACCGCTTCTGCCAGCACCTGGGACACGACCAAGAACCGCTTGGACAAGGAGTGGGACGATCTGAAAGCATTGGTCGATCGCGCCGCGTGAGCGAGAGCGCGCCCAGCAAAAAGCCCTCGAACGCGGCGGCCGCGTCGAGGGCTTTTTTTATTGAACCGCTAAGGGGCTAGCTCTCAAGCGCCGAGCTTCTTGAGGCTCGCAAGCAACACGCACAGCGTGACGACTTCCATCGCGCTCTTGACTTGCCCGAGCGGCGGCATCGACGGCGCGATGCGAATGTTGCGGTCGCGCGGATCCTTGCCGAGCGGAAAGGTCGCGCCAGCGGCAGTCAGTTTCACCCCCGCCGCGTCCGCCAAGCGCACGACCTCGCTGGCACAGCCGTCCTGCGTGTCCAAGCTGATGAAATAGCCGCCGCGGGGCTTCGTCCAAGAGGCGACCCCCTTGCCACCGAGTTCCTTGGCGAACGCGTCGGTGACCGCTTCGAATTTCGGCCGCAACAGCTCGGCGTGGCGCTGCATGTGTGAAAGCACGCCAGCGTAGTCTTTGAAGAAGCGCACGTGACGCAGCTGATTCAGCTTGTCCGGACCGATCGTCTGGATCCCGAGGTGACGCTTGGCATCGGCGATGTTTGCCGGGCTGGACGCGAGTGCAGCAACGCCAGCGCCGGCGAACGAAATCTTCGAGGTCGAGCCAAACACGATCGCGCGATCCGGATTGCCGGCCTCCGCACAGGCGGTGAGCACGTTGGCGAGCTTGTCACCCTCGGGGTAGAGGTCGTGAACGGCGTAGGCATTGTCCCAGAACAGACGAAAATCCGGCGCGGCCGTCTTCATCGCGGCCAAGCGCTTGACCACGCTGTCGCTATAGGTGTTGCCGGTCGGGTTGCTGTACTTGGGGACGCACCACATCCCCTTGATCGTCGGGTCACTGGCCACCAGACGCTCGACCTCGTTCAGGTCCGGGCCGTCGTCGTTCAAGGCGACGGTCAGCATTTCGATGCGGTGATGCTCGCAGATGGCGAAATGCCGATCGTAGCCCGGGCTCGGACAGAGGAATTTTACCTTCTCCCGAAGCCAGGGCCCATTACCGCCCGGCACCCCGTGCAGCAGCGCGCGCACGACGGTATCGTGCATCAGGGTCAAGCTGGACGCACCACCGACGACTACCTGCGCGCTGGGCGCGCCCAGCAATTCGGCGAAGATGGCCTTCATTTCCGGTAGACCGTCGAGCCCGCCGTAGTTCCTGCCGTCGCTGCCGTCGCTTCCCTTGTAGTCGGTCTCGGACAAGATCACCGTCAGCTTGGACGCGAGGTCGAGTTGCTCGGACGAGGGCTTGCCTCGCGTCATGTCCAACTTCAGGCCCTGCGCCTTGAACGCGGCGTAGCGCTGCTCGAGTTCTTGCAAAAGGGCTGCACGTTCGGAGGCGGAAAGTTTCGCGAGCTCGGTCATGGTGCACGCCTCTAACGAAATCTTGGCTCGGGCGAAAGGGGTCTCGAGACAGACTTGAAATCGAGCCGAAAAGATGCCGCTCCCCGCTGCTTGCCTCGCGCTCGAGCGCGTTCGAGAGCTGTCACGCAGTCGATGGCGGCGGCTGGCCTCACACCGCTGTTGCGAGCTGGGCGCTCACCAGTTCAGGCTTTTCGAGACCGTGACCGGTTCACCCGTGAACGGGGGCACGCGCGTGCGAGCGACGGCGCTGAGCACGCACGAGCGCATGTTGGCCGGCGGAGACGAGGAGCCGAAGTGAACGGAGCTCGGCGCGCCCGACGGCGCATAAGTCGCGACGACTTGCGCGTGGACCGGTCCTTCACCGCAGTTGCGCGCGGACGCGCCGGCACGGGCAAGAGCGCGAGCGAGCTCGCTGCGATCGACGGGGCCCGGGGTGGTCGCGACCGGAGCAGGGCGCGCTGCTCGAGCCACTGCGCGCCCGCCGCCGCTGCGTTCCACTTCGGTGCGTTCGGGGCGCTCGGTGCGTTCGGGACGCTCAGTGCGTTCGGCGCGTTCGACGTGCCCCGCGCGTTCGGCGGCACGTGGCACGGGGGCGACGCGCTCGTACTCGATGCGCGCGGCCGCGCCGCCGTGTTCGACGGGGAGATCGCGAAGGCGCACCACCGGAATGTTCGACGCGAGCGTCGCGGCCCAGCTCGGGCTGACCGCCGCGTGCGTCGTCAGCGGGACCTCGGATTGCTCCGCGGACTGCCGCGGCGGATGTTCGCTGATGTGTGCCCGCACTTCACGCCAGTGTGCTGCTTGTTGCGCGAAGAGAACGGCGCCGAACGTGGCCACCGCGGACAAGAACGCGACCACCGAGAGCTCGGTCGAACGCGCGTGCATGACCACCGGCGTAAAACTCGCAGCGCCCGGCTCCGAGTCCACGCGCGGCAATACGCGCTGCGGGGGCTGCGGGGGGAGCTGCACGCGCGTAGGCAACGGGTGCGTGAGCTCGGTATCCGGCTCATCCTCGATTCGAACGCTGTTCCAACCCGTGGTCTGGACGAGCTCTCGACGAACTGGGGGCTCGCGACGCGGCATCAAGCGACGCGCGACTAGGCGCGGACTGCGCGGTCTGGATGCGCTGGGTTGGTTGTCGATCACACGGGCCTCCGTCGTGGGACTTAATCCTACATAGCACGGCTGTCACCCAATCTTCGCAGGGATCGAGCAGGTTGGGCACGGAATTCTGATCTCACCGTAAGGGTGAAGCGCTCCGAAGCGATCGGCGCGGGCTCATTATCGCCACGAGCCTGCGATCGCGCCGCTGCTAGTGATTTCTTTGGCCCACAACGGTCGGCCTTCCCGCTTGACGCGCGCGGGGTCACAGCAGTGTCGAGACGCCCACGAAATCGACGCTGCGACGTGCGCTCGACGCTGAAACCGGTTCCAGCTCGCGAGCTCATTCAGGCTATGGTCCGCCGCCATTGCATCATGATCGAGCGACGCACGCGCCGTGCTGGTACGAAACAACGCCCGAGCTCAGCGCGACGGTTCGCACTCGTGAAGCACGCACTCGTGAAGCACGCACTCGGCGCGTTCGCGCTCGGACTCTCGCTGCTGGCAGTCCTGGATTGTCGCGCGAGTCGCTCGCAAGGAGGCGCGGAAAACAGCGGCTTTCCGCGCACGGAAACCTTCTATCTCGGCGGCAGACAATGGGGGGAACCAGCGACCTTCAATCCCCTGTGCGCTGCCGGCTGCTGGCCGATCAGCACCATGAACCTGCTCTACGAAACGCTGCTGATGTACGACTCGCTCACTGGCAAGATGCAGCCGTTGCTCGCCGAGTCGTACACTGTTCACGACGACTCGATCGAGGTGACGCTGAACCCTGCCGCGCGTTGGAACGACGGCACCCCGGTCAGCGCGCGCGACGTGATCTTCACCTTCGAGCTGGGCAAGAAGTACGAGAGCCTGAACATCGCTTCGATCTGGCGCTACGTGACTGGCATTCGGACGCCAGACGGGAACGATTCGGCAGCAGCGTCGAGCGCGCACGCTCCGTACCCACGGCGGGTCGTGTTCGAGTTGAATCGCGAAAGACGAAACCCGCTCGTCGTACTCGACGCCCTGCAAGCGCAAATCATCGTTCCACGGCACGTGATCGAGCCCCTGCTCGCCGAACGCGGCAATGATTTGGACCAGTTCAAGAAGCTGAAATTCGAGCACGGCGCGGTCAGCTCCGGCCCGTACCGCTTGTTCTCGTTCAGTAGCGAGAAGATCGCCGTCGTGCGCGACGACGACTATTGGGGCAACGCGGCCTTGCACGCGGGTAAGAAGCCCGCACCCAAGTACATCGTGCATCCGCTGTACAAGAGCAACGACGCGTTCAGCGTCGCGCTGCGCCAAGGCCGACTCGACGTCTCCACCACGTTCGTGCCGCGCATTTGGTTGAAGGCCGAAAAGGGCGTGCGCAGCTGGCTCGATCGCGAACCGTATTTTCTCAGTAGTTCGATCCCGATGCTACTGGTCAATCACAAGCGCGCTCCATTCCAGGACCTGCACCTGAGACGCGCAATGGCCTTCGCCATCAACTACAAGGACATCCGCGAGCTCTCGGTCTCTGGCTACAGTGAACCGCTGCGACCGGGCATCATTTTGCCGTTCGGCCTCGAGCGTCGATTTTTCTTCGAAGAAGATGCGCAGAAGTACGGTACTTGGTTCGATCCAGCCCGGGCCAGAGCCGAGCTCGAGGCCGGCGGCTACCAGCCACTGTTCGGTCCCAAGGGTGAGCTGGTCGAAACCCGCGATCGCGACGGCAAGAGGCTGCCCACGCTGTACGTCAAGTCGCCCACGGGCTGGACCGATTGGGAATCGATCGTACGCGTGGCGGTGAAGAGCATGCGCGCCGTGGGCATCGACGTGCGTGAGCGCTTCGTGGACGCGAGCGTGTTTTGGAACGCGCTGTACGAGGGCGACTTCGACTTGATCATGCACACGCCCTCCACCCAGCCCTCACCCTCCAAGCCCTGGTCGCGCTTCGAAGCCCTGCTCACGACTCGGGACTTCGTGCCGCTCGGACAGAGAATGTACAAAAACATCGGGCGTTTCAACGACCCGCATGCGCCGGGGTACATGCCGCGCATCGACGAACTGCTCACGCTCATTCCCACGCTCACGGACGAGACCGAACGGATCACCGCCTATCGCGAGCTGAACGTATTGTTCATGCAGCTGCAACCCGACCTGCCGCTGGTCTACCGGCCCGACACGTTCTACGAGTTCAGCATCAAGCATTGGTCGAATTTGCCCAGCGCCACGAACCCCTACCTGCCCCCGCTCATCCCCGGCGACCGACTGGGCACGAACATGCTTTGGTCGATCGAGCCGGTGCCCAACTGAGCCCGCGCGAGCCGAAGCATGCTCAAGCATCACCCCACGCTCGCTCACATGGTCGGTCGCGCCGGCTGGTATTTGCTGACCTTCCTGGTCGCGCTGACGGTCAATTTCCTGCTGCCCCGCCTGGGGGAGAGAAATCCGGTCGACACGATCATGGCCAAAGTCAGCGATGGCCTCGACGCAGCATCGGCCAGAGCCAAAGAAGAAGCTTACCTCAAGGAGTTCAATCTGGTGGAGGTCGACGCCACCGGTCGAGTCAAGCGAGACGCGCAGGGCAAACCGCTCCGTACGTCCCTGGGCCGCCAGTTCGTCAACTACCTGGGCATGAGCTTGCGCGGTGACCTCGGCAGCTCGATTTTGCAGCATCCCAAGCGCGTCAGCGAGATCATCAAGGCCGCGCTGCCCTGGACCCTCGCGCTGCAGTTACCCACGATCGTCTTCGGCTGGTTGGTGGGCAATGGGCTCGGCGCGCTCGCCGCCTACAAGCGCGGGGTGTTCGACCGGCTATTTTATCCGCTCGCGCTTTTGGCCAGCGCCATTCCGGCGTTTTGCTTCGGCATGTTGCTGGTCTACGTGTTCGGGATCCGCCTGGAATGGTTCCCGGCCGTGGGCGGATATGACGACGGCTTCAGCCCGGAGCTCAGCTTCGCGTTCCTTCGGAGCGCGAGCTACTACTACGTGCTGCCGTTCCTGTCCGTGTTCTTGATCGTGGTGGGCGGCCAGGCCATCGGCATGCGCTCGATGTGCATCTACGAACTGAACACCGACTACGTGCGGTACGCCAAGCTGCTCGGCATCGAAGACGGCAAGATCCTATTTTACATGTTCAGAAATGCGATGTTGCCGCAGCTCACCGGCCTCGCACTCGCCCTCGGCACGATGGTCGGTGGCGCACTGATCACGGAGATGATCTTCAGTTACCCTGGCTTGGGCATGGCCGTGCTGACCGCCATCCAAGGCAATGATTACCCGCTGATCAGCGGGTGTACGCTGCTCGTCACGAGCTGTGTGCTGTTTGCCAACTTCGGCGTCGACGTGCTGGTGGGCTTCCTCGATCCGCGCGTGCGGGCCGCTCGCCAGACTGGCAAGTGAGATGCGGCTCTTCAAGAACCTGCTCAAGACCCCATCGTTCGTGCTCGGGACGAGCCTGTTTCTGCTCACGGTGCTGTTCGCCTTGCTCGGCCCGCTGCTGCTGAACGTGGACGTGAATACCCGCGTCGGGCTGGCCTATATGCCCCCTTCCCGCGGACATTGGCTGGGCACGGACCACATGGGATTGGACATGATTTCGATGCTGGTCGCGGGCCTGCGTTCGTCACTGTACGTCGGTTTCCTGGCCGGCACGGTCGCCACCTCGCTGGGCACGCTGATTGGGCTGTACGGAGGTTACAAGGGCGGCCTGATCGATGACGTGCTGACCGCGGGCACGAATTTGTTTTTGGTGATCCCGAGCCTAATCGTGCTGATCTTGTTGAGCGCGAGCATCGAAGACGGCCGCAGTCTGACTTTGATCGCGCTGATCATCGGTTGCACGACCTGGACCTGGAGCGCCCGAGCCGTGCGCGCGCAGGCAGCGAGCTTACGCAACCGTGACCATGTGGCGCTCGCGCGCATCAATGGCTACGGCACGCTCGGCATCGTGTTCGTGCATATCATGCCGTACCTATTGTCCTACCTGTTCATGGTGTTCATCCTACAGATGGCCGCTGGCATCCTGTCCGAAGCCAGCTTGTCGATGCTCGGACTGGGGCCGTACGATTCGGTTTCGCTGGGCAAGATCCTGAACGAGGCCAAGACCAACGAGGCGCTGACCGATGGCGCGTGGTGGGCGTTTGCTCCCGCCATGGTGTTGATCACGACCGTCGTTTTTTCGCTGTACGTCATCAATACGTCGCTGGAAGGCGTGTTCAATCCGCGCTTGAGGAAGTGATGAGCAGCCCGGTTTTCGAGGTCGACAATCTGCGCGCGCACTACCTGACGCGCTTCGGAACGCGCGTCCAGGCGGTGGACGGTGTCTCTTTTTCGCTCGAACCCGGACAAATTCTGGGCATCGCGGGCGAGTCGGGCTGCGGCAAGACGACCTTGGTCAGCGCCTGCATGGGCCTGTACATCCCGCCCTTACACCTCTCGGCGGGTGATGTGCGCATCGAGGGCAAGAGCATCATCGGCATGGACCTCGAGACACACCGCCGGGAGGTCCTGGGCAAGAAGATCTCGATGATCCCGCAGGGCGCACTCAACTCGCTGAACCCGACGCGCAAGGTGAAGGATCTCGCGAGCGACGTGATCCGAAGCCACGGCGAAAAGGCGAACAAGAAACAACTCGACGCACGCTTGCGCGCCCGCTTCGAAAAGCTCGGAATGCCTGCCGAAGACGTGTTGAACGCTTACCCGGTGCAGTTGCCGGCGGGTATGAAGCAGCGCGTCGTGATTGCCATCTCCACCCTGCTCGATCCACGCATCGTGATCGCAGACGAGCCGACCTCCGCGCTGGATGTCTCGACGCAGAAGGCGACGATCAAGCTGCTGTTCGAGCTGATGGACCAAGACATCATCGGCAGCATGTTGTTCATCACCCACGAGTTGCCGCTATTACGCCACGTCGCCGATCGAATTGCAGTGATGTATGCCGGCGAGTTCGTGGAGTTGGGCACGACGGAACAAGTCATCTTCGAGCCCCGACAACCGTACACCCGAGCGCTCATGGGCTCGATGCTCAGCGCCGAGCCCGGGCATCGCGGGCACGAGCCGGTGGCCATCGAGGGCGCGCCGCCGAACCTGGCCCAGCCGATCGAGGGCTGTCGCTTCGCCGAGCGCTGCCCGGCGCGCAAACCCGATTGTAAGACGAATCGCCAATTACTCCGCGTCGTGAGCGAACGGCTGGTCAGGTGTCAGTATGCCGACTGAACCGAAGTTCGAGGCCAAGCAGCTTTCGCGCAGCTACGGCCACGGCAAGCGGCGGGTGGAAGCCGTGAAAAACGTCAGCTTCACCATCCCCGACAAAGACATCGTCAGCGTGGTCGGGCAATCGGGCTGCGGCAAGACGGTGCTCGCCAAAATGCTGCTGCGACTCGAGACCCCGACCAGCGGCAGCTTGCTATTCAAGGGCAAGCCGATCACGGAAAACCCGGATTTGCGCGCACATTTTCGCTCGGTTCAGGCGGTGTTCCAGGATCCGTTCTCGGCCTTCAATCAGTTCTTCACGATTGTCTCGCAACTCGAGAGTTGCTTTAGACTATTCGAGCAACGCCCGAGCCGCGACGAAATCAAGGCGCGCGTGAACGCGGCGCTGCGCGCCGTGAACATCGAGCCCGAAGAAGTCGAGGGCAAGTACCCCTTCGAGCTTTCGGGCGGACAGATGCAGCGCATGCTCTTGGCTCGCATCTTCATCTTGCGCCCAGAGGTCCTGATCGCCGATGAACCGACCAGCATGGTCGACGCCTGCAGCCGCGCGAACATCCTCGATTACTTGCTGAAGCTCAAGCAAGAGCTACAGATGACGATCGTGTTCATCACCCACGACATCGGCCTGGCCTGCTACGTCTCCAACTCCATCTTCATCATGCACCGCGGCGAAATCGTCGAGCAAGGGCCGCCCGAGCGCGTGACTCGCTCGCCCGCGAGCGAAGTGACCAAGCAACTGCTCGCGGATATCCCCGATCTCCACCGCGAGTGGATCCGGCGAGCGCCGCGCTGAGCTCGCGCGGCGCCGCCTCCCTCGGCGTCACTCAAGGCGCTTCGGTCGTCACCTTCATTTGCGAGACGTAATTCGGATCCACGCTCCAGACGTCGAAGGTGCTCGGGTAATAGCTGACCACGCGGCCCGTCACGGTCCCGAACGAGACGTTCGCGCCGTACGGCACTGTGTCGAGGTAGTCGACCGCATCGCCCCCGGAGATCACCACGCCCAGCAGGTAACGCTTGCCGGCCGTGAGCTTGAAGTCGAGCGCCCCGGAGCTGATGAACCCCGTGCCGCTGACGTTCGAGACGAGCTTGTCGATCTTGGCAACGAAGGTCTGACCGCTCAGCTCATAGATGATCCAGCGCAGCTCGCGCGGACCGCTCAGCACGAGCTGCATCTGCAGCTCGGTCAACTTGCGCGTCGAGTCGACGTCGATCACGTCACCGAACACGTTGCTGGCCTGCATCACGTCGGCATTTTCGGCAACGCCGATCGTGTCCGTCGCTGATTTGGCACACTTCAGATCCGTGGTGCAAATGCTGGTCGATGCCGTGCAATCCGTGGTCACGGCGCTCAGGCTTTGCCCATCCATGGCGCAGGTGCCGATCTTGTCGCCGATGCACGTGGTACTCGAAGGCGTGCACGCGAGCGGCACGCAGGTAGCGCCTTGCCCGCTCATGGTCTTGCACGCGTAGTCCGGGCCACACTGCTGGGTCAGATACAGGTACGGAGCCACGAAGTCGCAGTAGTAGATGTCCGAACCTTTGCAGGCATAGTTACCCGGGGTGCAGGGCAAGTCCTTGCACTGCGCGTTCTCGCAATATTGTGTGCTGCTGCAGGTCGTGCCGGTGGCGGGTAGCGAACCATCGGCGTTGCAGACCTTGATGGTGTTGTTGTCACACACCGTGTCGCCCGCATGACAGACGTTCTTTTCGCAATAACCGAAGGAACCGCTGCTGTAGATTTGGCAGTGCTCGCTCTGCGGATTGCATGTCTGCGAAAGCGTCGCGGTGGTGCCGGTGCTGTCGCAGCTGTACAGGTTCCCGTCTTGGCAAAAGCTGCGACTGGCGGCACAGACCTGCTTCTTGCAGCCGCCCAGAGCGCAGATCTTCCCGTCGGCCGCGCAATCCACCGAGCCAGACAGCCAGGCGCTGCCGAAGGCGTTACACGTCTGCACGCGCGTCCCGTCGCAGGTCACTTTGCCGGGTTCACAAACTCGTGCACGACAGGAACCGAGATCGGCGTCGCACACTTCATCGACGTGGCAGCCGCTGACCAGCGCTAGATCCGTGCCGTTGTGTGAGCACACGTACACATCTCCGTGCTGACACATCTTCTGCCCGTCTTTACAGGCGATATCGCGACACTGCCCCGCATAGCAGGCACGTTTGCCGTTGTCGCAGTCCATGCCGCCCGAGACCGGCCCAGAGCCGTCGGCGCGACAAGTCGTGGCGACGTTGCCATCGCACACCGGTTGATTGGGCGAGCAGGCCTGCGCGCTACAGCTGGCACTGTCGCTTTCTTCGCGACAGAAGAGACCGGTGGCGCATTTCTCGCCCGGCGTCCCGGCGCCGTTTTGATCGCACTTCCAAACGGCGTTGTCCTTACAGAACTGGGTGTTGGGCGCGCAGGCGCTCGCGGCGCACGCCCCGTTCGAACAGGCCTGGGTCGACAGGCAGGTTTGGGTGATGGTCTCTTGGGTGCCCGTGCCGTTGCACAGCTTGACGTTCGGGCCATCGCAACGCACGGCCCCCGGTACGCAATTGAGGCTGCCGGGGCTGCCACTAGCGCCGCCGATGGCGAAGCTGCCGGCGTTGCCGAACGTGCCGGCGCCGGCGAAATCGGGTCCGGTCGTGCTCTTCGTTCCGCTGCATGCCGAGAGCAGCAACCCCACGCCGCCGATGATTGCTCCCACCCTAAACAAGATAGTCTTTCCCATGACCCTGCTCCGATAACTGCAGACACCCGCACCAAGACCCACAACGTACTTGTTTTGGCCCCGGAAAGTCGTGTCAAAAATTAGCGACCGTCACACTGGCAACTTCCAGTGTGCACGCGAAAAGGCCTTGTCATCAGCAGCGCTCGGATCGCTGGGACCGGTTGGGGGCGGCGCAAATCTCATCTTGGCAAGCGGCCTCGCACCGGCGCTCACCAAGCGGCCTCGCGCCGCGCTCACGCGACGAAGCTCAGCGCTCGGCGGGGAGCTGGGATTTCACGATGCCGTAGCGCGCGCGCTCGACGCCTGCGCAGCGGTCTTCGACGTAAAGCAGGCCCGCGCGCTCGGCGATGTTGCGCGCTTCGTCAGAATGAATCCCCTTTTGCAACCAAAGCGCCTTGGCGCCCATGGCCACCGCTTGTTCGGCAATTGCGGGGGCAAAGCTCGCCGGGCGGAAGACCAGGACCAGCTCGATCGGAAACGGGATCTCGCTCAACGAAGGATACGCACGTTCGCCGAGCAGCTCCCCCGCCTCAGGATTCACGGGCACGATCTGGAAGCCGCTGGCCTTGAGCGCCGCTGGCACCGAGTGGGCCGCCTTCGTCGGATCTCGACTCAGACCGACCACGGCGATGCGCGAGTAGTCTTGCAGGATGCGCTGCGTGTTCTCCATGAAAATACCTGGTATTGTCGATGAATCTCAGCTGCTTCTAGGGGACCAGGGCGGTGTCCGGGGCCCCGCCCGCCCCACCGTCGCCCGCGGCTTCGCCATTGCCCCGGCTGCCGGCTGCTCCGCCCGCGGCGTCACCGCCGGCCCCACCTTCGAGGTCGCTCGAGCTCCCGCCAGCACCTTCGTTCGGCGTGGGCGTGTTCGGCACGCCCGGATCGAGGCTAAGCCCGCTGCCGCCCACGCCCGGGACGGGACCGCCGGGCGAGCCACTGGTCCCAGCACCCACTCCCGAGCCTGGCGCACCGCCAGAAGCACTCGGACGGCCCTGCGCGCCGCACGACGGCAAATCGGGTTGAGGGTTCAGGCACTGATTTTCGCCGCCGATACACGCGATCGCCGTGAGCAGCGACAGCGAAGCGACGACCAGCACCCGAGACCCGAACCGCATGCCGCAAAGATACGGGGCCGCCGCCCGAGACGCAATGCCGAGCGCGAGAGTCCATGCGATCAATCGCGGGCGGGGTGGCTACAGGTTAGTCCCAATATTGCCGATGGAGATGCTGGGACCGAAGATAATCGAATGGCCGTTGGTCTGATCGCCCGCGTGGCGCGAGATATCGACTTCATACCAGGCGTGTAGGTTGATTGAGGCCTGCGTGGGTGTGGAGCGATTGGCGATCGGGACGCTCAGGCCCAAACCAGCCACCGCGCCGATCTCGGTCAACGGCTGGCCAGTCGTGCTCGTGTCGTTGGCCAGACCGATGGCCATGATCCCCGCCTCCAGCCCCAGAAAGCCTTCATGCCCGTCGCGGTTGAGCCAAGTCAGGCGCGAGATGACGCCGAAGTTGAGCGAGAGCACGCCGCTGTGGGCGTCGTCGCCGAACCGATACAGGCCGGTCGGGATCGCAGTCGTCGCGTACAATCGCGCTCGCCCGGTGCCCATCACTGCGGTCCATTTGACCTCAGGGGCGCCGGTTCGTATCTCGAGCGCGCCGACGTAGTGGGCCTCGTCGGCCGCGTGCGACAAGCGCACCAAGATGCGATCGAAGGGCGCCTTCACGCCGTTGATCCAAGCGTAAATCGGCTCGGCCCCGGGACGCATCA
>DASSMT010000449.1:0-6366 GCA_035688655.1 Polyangiaceae bacterium
TGCTCGTGGCCTGCGCCGCTGATCCAGGCACCAAACCGCATGACATGAGCGCGGCGCAGCACGAAGCGATGGCGAAGAACGAAGACACTGAAGCCGCGAGTCACGCCGCCCAGCACGATCCAAACGCCACGGAAACGACCACGCGTTGCTCGGGCAAGGGCGGCTGTTGGACGTGGACCTCGAACCCGACGGCGGAGCACAACGACGAGGCTCAGCACCATCACCAGCTCGCGCAGAAGCACCGCGCTGCGTCCGCCGCCCTGGTAGAGGCTGAGAAGAGCGCCTGCAGCGGCCTCTCGGATGATGATCGAGACATCAGCCCTTTTGCCCACCGCGAAGACATCCAATCGGTGTCCGACTACACGGAAGAAGCGAAAGCCGGTAGGGGCACCACCACGAAGGTCGTGGGATCGACGGTCGTGTTCCGCGCCGTCCCAGGGCTCACGGCGGAATGGCTGCAGCGCGTCGTGGATTGCCACCTGGCGCGTGCCGCGGCAGTCGGCCACGACATGCCCGAGATGTCGTATTGTCCGCTCATGCCGAAAGGCGCGAAAGCCAAGGTGGTCTCGACTGGCAATGGTTTCGCGGTCGACGTATTCGCTGACGATGCGCCGACCATCGCTGAAATCAAGAAGCGTGCGGACGCTTTGAAGGGCGCGACGGCCGCAAAGTAGCGCTGACCCTGGCGCCGAAACGGCGTCCGACGCTATGGTTCGTCGCCTTCGTCGCTGAGGGAAGGAGGTGCTGGCGGTTCCGAGCACCGTCGCGCTTCCCCCCCTGCGCCGTAACGCCTCAGCAGGCGATAGTAGCTCTCGCGCTCCACCTCGGCGTGCGCAGCTGCCTCGGCAACATTGCCGCCGTGCCTGCGTAGAACCTCCTCGAGATAATAGCGCGCGGCTCCCGCGCGCGCCTCGGCCAGCGCGTCGTTCCACGACAACGACGCCAGGTCCACGCCCGCGCCGAGCAGGGGAGGGGGATCCTTCAACTGCGTGGGTAGATGACCGATGTCTACACGCTGGGCGTTGCAAACCAGCGAGGCGCGCTCGATGGCGGCTCGGAGCTGGCGAACGTTGCCCGGCCACGAGTAGTGGACCAAAGCCGACATCGCGAGCGGCGTGAATCCTGCCAAATGAGCCGAGAAATCACGCAAGAATCGCGTAGCCAGGAGCTCGATGTCCTCACGGCGTTCGCGCAGGGGCGGCACCTGAATGGTTGCCACGTTTAGCCGATACCAAAGGTCTTCGCGAAAGGTCCCCACCTTGGCCATCGCCTCGAGATCGCGGTGGGTGGCGGCGATGACGCGCACGTCGACCGAGCGCTCGCGGGACTCGCCCAGCCGTCGAATACTGCGCTCTTCCAGCGTGCGCGTGAGCTTGGCTTGCAGCGAGGGTTGCATCTCGCCAATCTCGTCCAGAAACAAAGTGCCGGAAGCAGCTTCCTCGAATAGCCCCGTACGCTCGCGAACCGCGCCGGTGAAGGCACCTCTGGCAAAGCCGAACAGCTCGCTCTCCAACAAGTCGGCAGGGATGGCCGCACAATTGACGGCAACGAAGCGCTGCCCAGCGCGCGCACCGAGGGCATGCATCGCGCGCGCGATGCGCTCTTTGCCGGTGCCCGTTTCGCCGAGGATCAGCGCCGTCGCGGTGCTGGGCGCGAATCTCCGAACCAGCCTGGCCACCTCCCGCATTTTGGCCGAGACTCCCAGCATCCCCGGGAGCGGTTCGTCGCTGGCCTCGCTCGACGCGCTGGGCGCGACGCCGAGCGCTCGTAACACGGCGCTGCGCGCCATTTCGGGCTCGAACGGCTTGGTCAAATACTCGAACACTCCGAGCCGCAAGGCCTCCACGGCCGACGGAACCGAAGCGTAAGCGGTCATCAGAATCAGGTGCGCGTCCGGCTGCAGTTGCTTGCAGACTCGGAACACTTCGAGGCCATCGATCTCCGGCATGCTCAGGTCAGCCAGGATCACGGACACCTGCTCACGTCCGAGAAGGCCGATCGCTTCGCGTCCGCCGCGAGCGGTGAGCACGCGCACGTCAGCGCTGAGCACCTTCGTCATCAGGCGAAGCATGTTGGAGTGGTCATCCACCACGAGTACGGAGGGGAGCGGCGAGGTCACGAGCGCACCTCCGATACCCTTGTGCGAATCGGCAGCGCGACCTTCAAGACAGCGCCCTGCGGCGCTCGATCCTCGACGGCGATGCTGCCGCCGTGCGCCGCTACGATGCCGTGGCAGACGGCGAGGCCCAAGCCGGAGCCGCCGTCGTGCTTCGAGAAGAACGGCTCGAAGATTCGCCGTTTGTCCTCCGCCCGCACCCCCGCGCCATGATCCGCGACACACAGGACATACTCGTCGCCGCCGCGGCCGCGCACCCCGGTGAGCTCGATGGCTTCGCCCGGCGGACTCGCCTGGACCGCATTCCTCAGCAAGTTCAGCACGACCTGTCGCAGCCGGCCGGCATCGGCCCACAGTTCTTGGGCTTCTGCCCTCAGCTCGACGGGATGCCCGTTCGACTCGCCGCTGGCGATGAATCGCTGCACGATAGAGGAAAGCAGCTCATCGACGGCGAGCGGCGCCCGCTCGATCTCTTGAGGACGCGCAAAAGATAGTAGATCCTCGGCGATGCGTTGGCAGGCCGCCGCCTCTTCGTCCAGGATTTGAAGCTCCTCACGCAACATCTCGGGAGGCTGAGTCGGACTCATGGTCTTCAAGTACCCGCGCATTACGCCGATCGGGTTGTTGAGCTCGTGCGCGATGCCCGCCGCGAACTGGCCAATGACTGCCATACGCTCGGTCTCGAGCAGCCGGCGTTCGCGCAGCTGAAGCTCGACTGCCATGTGATCACACGCATCGGCCACGGCCTGGAGCTCGCCTTCGCCGATGCGACCCACGCGCGTGTCGAAGGCGCCCTCGCCGAAACGGCCTGCAGCCGCGACCAATGTTGCTAAAGGCGCCAATAGCGAACGCCGAAGCCGGAACGTGTACATCACGGACAGCGCCACCACGAGCAGCATACACGTGGCTCCAGTCATCAACCCCAAGCGGCTCGCGTGAATCGCCCGCAGATGTTCGCCGGACATCCCGGCCTCGGCGGAACGAGCCAGTGCGTCGGCGTGAGCGATGGCATCGGCAGACAGCCGTTCTGCCTCGGAATGCCGCGCGCGCACGACCTGCGCGAAGTCGGGTCGCTGCAATGCCGGCAGAAGCTGAGCGCGAAAGAGCTGGTCCAGCGCGGTGCTGTCCTCGAGCAGCGCGTCGATCCGCCAGTGCTCGCTGCGCGGCAATCGCGCACGCAGGGCCGTCGCATCCAGCTGAATGCGTTCAACCCAGCGCGAATAGTGAGCCATGTGCGCGTCGCTGCGCTCGACCAACACGTGCGCCTGGTGGATGTATTGCTCGCGCACCGCGGTCGCCAGGGCAAGCCCGTCTCGGATGGCTTGCTCCCCGCGCTGCATTTCGCCCACCGACGTCTCGACGGTTCCGAGCAGCATCTCCAGCACGACGCACATCGCGAGCGCAACCAGACTGATGGCCGCAAAGCCGGTCGCCAGGCGGCGCGAAAGCACCGCCGAAGGGCTCCCGCCCCGGGAAGTATCCGTATCGGTCACAGCAGGTGGCATTGCGGGTTACGAGGTGGACCCAAATGACGGGCGTTGCAGATTGATTCGAGGGGGTCGCGCACGGGACGATTGCGACCTGCACGGATCGCGCCGACACGGACCCAGGCCGAGTGCTCGAATGAATTGGGTTCTGGTGTTTCGTGCCTCCAACCGGCTAGGCGCTCGCTGCTCGAACCGTGACACCTCGCTAGACGGTGGCGACTTCGACTTTCACGGCAGGCTAGATTGGTATCGGCTCGACTGAATCGTTCCGGTTACAGCGTAGCCAGCGCAGCGTGACTCGTACCCGGCTTCGCCCAGCGCCTGGATCAGGTGCTGCGCCGAGGTGCGAGCGGGATCGTGTTGCACCCGTACCGTGCCGACCTCGAGGTTCACCTCGACCTTACCGATACCGTCCAGCTCGCGCAGCGCGCTTTGCAGGTGCTGAATGCAGGACGGGCAGGCCATGCCCTCGACGAGCAAGAGCGTTTCTTTGGCGTTGGACATCGGGTTTCTCCTTTGGAGAGGGCGTTGGGCCCACTCGAGCGAAGGACGTGGGGCTGCTGCTCTGATTACACTGCGACGCTCTCGCTCGATGGGAGCCCCACGGGATGCCGAGCAGCGCCCCTGGGGCGCTCGCTGGGCGCGGATCAATGCCCGCAGGAGCGAGACGCGCGGTCGCCCTCGCGCGCCTGACAGGTGCATTCGAGGCAGCCGTGCTCTGCACACATGCCGCAAGTCAGCGCGACCTGACGCCGTAGCGCGTCGCGCGCGCGGAACACGCGAACTCCGGCGTTGCTCTTGCTGATCTGCTTTTCTTCCGCAAAGCTCGCCACCGACACGCCATCCACTTCGATTCGACGCAGCGCTTCGGCGTACTCGGGCTTCAGCGTCTCGGCCAAGCGCGCGACACAGGCGCAGACTTCGCCGCGGAGGGACTCTGGCGGCTGCTCGGCGCTCTCGAGCTCTCGTGCGAAGCGGGCCAGCGCCTGATCTGCGGATTTCGTGCGCCGGTAGTGATCGATGGTCGCGTTCCGAAGCACCCGGTAAAACCACGCGATCGCAGCTTCGCCGTCACGCAAGGTCTCGAGCTTTTCGAAACCGCGCGCGAACGCATCTTGCAGGATGTCCTCGGCCAGGTCGCGCCGTCCGAGGCGTCGCTCCAGAAAGCTCAGAAACTCACGACGGTTTTCGAGCAAGAGCTGCTTCGTCTTCGCGTCGGGCACTGGCATTTCGTCGGCCATGCCCGTCATCTAGCACTGGTTCGCGCCGGGGGCCCCTGGGTCATTCGCATCCCGCCGGACATCGAGGCCTCTCCAGTAACTACGCTAGTAACCACGCTGCTTGCAGTGGTCGGATGAATGCCGTCCGCGGTGGTCGCTGTTCGAGCTCGAGTCGCACAGGTGCGCTCTCGTCCGCGACGCCGAAGGCTGGGACGGCGTGCGCTGTAATGCGTGACCATTAACCCAATCTCAACTACCCGAGCTCACGAGTGATGTGCTGTCGCTGAAGCGCTTGGGCGGGCTGGTTGAGCGAGAGAGCCGCCACAAATGACCATGGCACGAGTACTCGCAACGAATCACACCTCCTGACCGAGGCGTGTGGATGCAAGCAAGCTGGGCTCTTCCAGCTCGTGAGCCGCGCGTCATCGACCAGAGAGGGAAAACACATGAACCGTTTCACGTTCACGCTATTCGGGGTGCTTACCGGGCTTGCGCTTTCGGGCTGCGGTGCCGAGGCAAACGACGGAACGAGCGTCGACCCAGCGACCGCGAGCTCGACCACGGAGGAGCTCAGCGGTTGCGCGGCGATTTGTCAGGACACGTCGGATCCGTACAGCGCAGAGAACTGCGCGTGCTGTCGGCGTCATTTGAAGAATCCGACCTGCTATCAGTGAGATCGCGTAACGACCTCGAAGCGCGCGTCGGGGGAGCCCGGCGCGCGCGTGCAAGAACCGCGCATTTGGGGGAGCCAAGGCTCAGGCGAGCTCACCACGCAATCAGCGCCGCTGGGCTTGCCCTACCTTGTGGGTGTCGCGTAGCCAGATCCCCTACTCATTTCGGATCCCGGTCGGTCGAAGGGAGGGGAACGAAGTCGAGCGTGTTTCACGATCGACTGCTATTAACAATTGGCAGTGTTTCGTTCACACACGAAGTTGGGTGCCCAGGCCCATACGATCGCGTATTTGGCGGACGGGTTCCAGGATCCCTATCAAATCGAGATCGTGGAAGGGTTGCAGGAGACGGCGCGATCCGGTGGCGCAAACCTGCTCTGCTTCATCGGCGGACCCTTGCCCCGTGACCCACGGAACAGTGATGGTCGTCACGGCGTGTACGAGCTCGCCACGCATGCGGTGTGTGAGGGCTTCGTGCTTTCGGGAACCGGGCTGAACCACGAAGTTGGAACCTCGGGCCTGCTTGCGTTCAGCAAGCGTCTGGGCAGCGCGCCCACCTGCACCGTGGGCGTTCGGGCAGAGGGCGTGGTGACGGTCAATCCCGACAACGAGCGCGGCATGGAGCGCATCGTGTCCCATCTGATCGAGGCCCACGCCGCGAAGCGCGTCGCACTGATACGCGGCCCCCTCAGAAACGACGAGGCGGAAGCGCGTGAACGCGCGTTTCGAGCCGCCCACGCTCGGCATCAGCTGACCGTGGACGAGCGGCTCATTCTCGCTGGTGACTTCAGTTTCGAGAGCGGCACCGCCGCGGTGACCGAGCTCGCTTCGATCCTGGGCAGCTCGCTCCGCGGCTTGGACGCCATCGTAGC
>DASSMT010000459.1:0-6392 GCA_035688655.1 Polyangiaceae bacterium
TAGCGCGGCCCTTCGAATCCTGCAACAGTTCTGAGCAGGAATGATGATATAGGAAGCGGCCTTGTCATCGGCCTCGTCAGAAACCCCCAGCATGAGCGTGCAAACCAACCCGGCCCAGAGTCCCGATCCCGCCCGCATCGCCCGGCTTCGCCGGATGGATCGGCTGCGCGGGCTCGTCATCGTGGGCGGAACCTTCGTGCTCTGCCTCCTGATCTCGGTCTGGGCCAAGCGCCGCTCGCTGCCCGTCTTGAGCGTGCCGCCGGCGCCGCCTTCACCGCTGGGCGTGGTCGGCTTCCCGAACGCGGTGGACGCCGTGAAGTCGCTCGCGCGGGCGCGTCAAATCTCGCAGCGCAATTTGCTGCGCTCGATCGCCACCGAGGGCGTGAAGAGCGACGGCACGATCGACGTCAGCACGTCCGCGGGTCACGTCCGCTACGGCTTCCAAAGCAACCCCGGTGAGGGACCCGAACCCCCGCGCTTGCCCGACACCCTCGCGCGTCATCCCTATTGCGGGCGACAAAACATCAACGTCACCAAAGACGGCATGGGCGCCGATCCCGACGTGGCCGATACCGGCTGCGCAACGCATCCAGCCGACCCGTTGCCCGAACCCCACTGTTCTTTGGCCGAAGTGTGGGCGCACGCGCTCGGGCGCGGCGTGCCGAAAGATCGCCTGGCGCGCATCGAGTATTACCGCGCGGCCGCCGGCCCCGCCTGGCGTTTCGAAGCGCCCCACGGCCGCGGTCGCTTTTCACTGTACGGTGATTGCCAACGCGAGCTCGACCCCAAAGAAGCCGTCAACGTCGGTCCCTGAGCGCACTCGCGCGACGGATTGCGTTCCCCGAGAGTGGGCGCTCGCAGACCAGCATCGCACCCCACAGGCCGCGCTGTTCCCTGCGCGGGACGCTCCCTGAGAACCGCCAAGGCGCCAATGGCGTCTCGGCGGTTAATCCCTCTCTCCTTCGTCCGCGGCGTTCGCGCTTGCAGTGAGGCCGAGTTGGCGTTCGAGTGAGGCCCACAGGGCGGCGGTGGTTTCCGGCAGCTCGGTGGAGACACCGAACACGGCGCTGCCGGGGGCTTTGATTTGGGCCAGGGCGCCGGCGCGTTCGCCGGGGCGTAGCTTGTCGAGCTTGGTGGCGACAATCAGCGTCTTGAAGTGAGCGCGGCCAGCGAGCTTGCTCCCGGAGGCGAGCATTTCGAGCAGGCCCAGGTCGTCGGCTTCGAGGCCGCGGCGGACATCGACGAGCACGGCGACCGCGCGCAGGGTGGGGCGCTCGAGCAAGTAGCTGTCGATCAATTCGGCCCACAGCTTGCGCTCTTCCTTCGAGCGCTGGGCGTAGCCGTAGCCCGGCAAGTCCACCAAGTTCAAGTTCAGGCCCTGCGCCGTGCGCACGCTGAAGAAGTTGATTTGACGGGTGCAGCCTGGGGTCGAGCTGGTGCGCGCCAGGTTCTTACGGTTCATCAACTTGTTCAGTAAGCTGCTCTTGCCCACGTTGGAGCGACCGGCGAACGCGATCTCGACTTGGAGCGGAGCCGGCAGCTCGGCCTGGGCCTTGGCTGCGGCCGAGAATTCAGCGCTGACGATGCGCGGTGCTTTCGCTGCGGCGCTCGCACCCCTTCGGGTGTCACGAAGCGCGTCGGGCGGCGCTGGTTTTCTTGCTTGGGCCATGGCGGCGCGGCAAGCAGTAGCTGAAAACTCAGCCGCGTGCACGGCGGCGGCGGATGGCGTCCAGCAGTGAGCGCAGCTCCGGGCTGCGGAGCAGGTACGCCGCAACCACGAAAACCGCACAGAATGCCAGGGAACCGAGCAGGCCCGGGCAGGCGCGGCGGAGCCCGGAGGCAGGAGCTTCGGGGCGGAGGGCGTTCGCGACCGCGGCGCCCGCGGCCGCGCCGGCCAGGGCGGAGGCGAGCGTGCGCGCCGCGGAGCCGAGGATCTCGCGCGTGTGCAGCTCGGGCAACTTCGGGCCGAGTCGCCACCACAAGAGCAGCATCTGCGCTGCGCTCGAGCCGGTCACCGCGAGCCCCACGCCGACATGGCCGAAGCGCCCACGCAAGAGCAGCGCCAGGATCACGAACACGCACAGGTCGGCGGCCGCCACCGCGACCGGCGTACGCGTGTCGCCGAGCGCGTAATACATGCTGACCAGTTGTCGAACTGCGGCGACCAGCCAAATCCCCAGGCCCTGTGCCACGAGCGCGCGCGCCGTGCCGCTGACCGACTCGGCGTCGAACTCGCCGCGCTGGAACAGCAGCACTACGAGCGGCTCAGCCAAGCCGACGAGCAAGGCGGTGGCCGTGATGGCCACGAACAGCGTGAGCCGCATGCCGAAGGCGAAGGTGCGGCCGAGCTCTTCATGGTCGCCGCGCGCCGCCAGCCGCGACAGACTGGGCAGCGCGGCGGTCTGCAGCGCCATGACGAAGATCCCTTGCGGAAAATCACACAGCCGAAGCGCCCAGGCGAAATAGCTCTGCGAGCCCGGGCCGAGCTCGGACAAAAAGCGCCGCGCGAGCACCACGTCCACGTAGTAGACACCCATGCCGAGCAGCGCCGGGCCCATGCGTCGCAGCGCTTCGCGCACGCCGGGGTGTCCGAACTCCCAACTGGGCGACTCCAAGAAGCCTATCTTCTTCAGACTCGGCCATTGCGCGAGCATTTGCAGGACGCCGCCGCCGAGCACGGCAATGGCCAGCGCGAGCGCCGGATCGTAGCCGTGCGCGCCGAGGAACGCCGGCAAGCCCAGACCGAGCGCGATGAACGACACGTTCAGCAGCGCGGGCGCGAACGAGGTCGCGACGAAGCGCTGGTAGGTGTTGAGCGCAGCGACACCCAGCGCAGCGGTGCCCATGAAGAAGATGTACGGAAACACCCAGCGCGTGAGCGTCACCGTGCGCTCGAACTGCCCCGGATAGTCTTTGTAGCCGTCTGCAAAGAGCGACACGAGCCCGGGCGCGAACAGCACCCCGAGTACGCTCACGAGCAGCAACACCGACAGCGACAAACCGCGCGTCGCGCGAAAGAAACGGCGCGCCGCGTCGTCGCCCTCGCGCTCGCGCACTTGCGCCAAGACCGGCAGGACCGCGTTCTGCACGGCGCCCTCGGCCAAGAGCTGCCGCAGCACGTTGGGGATCAAAAAAGCGACGAAGAAGGCGTCGGTGACCGGTCGTGGAAACAGGGCTGCGATGGCTTGATCGCGCCCGAGCCCGAGGATGCGGCTGAGCAACGTTCCGAGCGCCACGATGCCCGCGCGTCCGGTGATCTTTCGCTGCTCACTGGCTCCAGTCACGGCGCTCGCCTGTACTCCGAGCACGCTCGTTTGACGAGTTTCTCGCGCCTCGTTCATTCGATCCCACCGTGCGTCTTCAGCGCCTGTTCGACCAACTCGAGCGCCAAGGCCGCGTTCTCCTCGTTCAGCGTCCCGCCCGCCGCCGCGCGCTGCAACAGGCGTCGCTCGCTGCCCGACAGGCGCCGGCGCGCGCCTCCGCACTCGCGGCACACGAGCCCGCCGCGCACGGCGTCCACGGCTGCAGCTTGGTTATCGCCGGGCGTCTTGCCGCAACTCACGCAGCGCTCGAAGTCGATGCCCCAGCCGAACGCAGACAACAGCGCAAGGCCGGCCGCCGCCAGCCGCGCGCGCGGCGAGACCTCGTCTTCCGGGTCGGCCAATTGATCGAGCAGCTGCTCCAGAGCCCGCCAGACTTCGGGCTCCGGAGTGCGCGGAGGAGCGGCTTTTCGCACCCAATTCAGCGCCTGACCCGCGGCTTGCATGCGCTCGAGGCTGGTCAGCAAAAACGGCCGCGCCGTGGCGAGCTTGGCTTCGCGCAACACGACGAGCTCGGCGCCCGAGCGATCCTCGTACACGATGCGCAGCGTGTGCATCGGCTCGAGCACACCGCCGAAGCGTTTGACGCTCTTGCGCGCGCCACGCGCGAGCGCCGAAACGCGGCCAATGGTGTCGGTGAGCAGAGTGACGACCAAGTCGCTCTCACCGTACTCGACGCGCCGAAGCAAGAGTGCCTGCGCGACGCGAGCTGGACTCGACGTGCGGCGAGGGAACACGCGCGTCAGCTGAACCGCGGGTGAGTGTGCGTGGGCCGCGCCGACAACTCTTGCGGCATGTCGTCACCGCGCGGCTTGAGTACGATGCTGAGCGCGAGCGTGAACAGGATCAAGAGCAGCACGAACGCGATGGCGACGCCAAAACGACGCGTGCGCGCGGGCTTGGCGGTACTCGCCATCGGCAACGGCGTCACCCACGCGACGCGCCGACTGGCGGTGTAACGCGCGAGCACTTCTTCAGCGGGTACTCCGAGCGCGCGTGCATAGGCTTTCAAGAAGCCACGCACGAACACCTCGCCCGGAAGTTCGTCGAAGCGATCGGCCTCGAGCCGCTCGACGCTCGATTGGGGCATGCGCGTCGCGCGCGAAATCTCCTCTACACTCAAGGACTTCGCTTCACGAAGTTGGCGTAGGAAGGTTCCGACCGTGGGCATGGGGGGCCCCGAGATTACTTGAAGTTTTGCAGCATGGAGCTGCATTCTTTGCCGAGATTCGTCTTTCCCGACAAAGCCACGCAGCGATCGAGATCCGTCCTAGCTGCATCCGAATCGCCGAGCTTGATTCGAACACGGGCGCGCGCAGCGAAGGCCTCCTGCAGCGAGTTACAACCGGGAGCTTCTGTTTCCAGTGCACGCGTAAACGCATCCAGCGCGCTCGTGAGCTCTTGTTTGTGCTCGAACGCGAGACCGAGTCGGTAGCTGCCGACGCAAAACAACGGCTGCGCGGCGACGCTGTGCTTGAGCGCGTCGATGGCCAAATCGAATGCGCCTTGCTCGAGGTAGGCCCAGCCCAGGTTTCCCCAGGCATTTTCCGGCGTCTGATACAAAATGTCTTCGGTCAGGGGCTTGAGCACGGCGATCGCGTCGGCGTATTTCTTCTCGTGAATCAGCACCACCGCCAGGGTGTTCTTGGCTTCGCGAAAGTCGGGCTTGTTGCGCAGCGCGAGTCGCGCCTGCTTCTCGGCCTCACCCAGCCGGCATTCGGTGGGGCCGCGCGAACAGAACTCCAGGTAAAGCAGAGCAACCAGGTGTGCGGCCTCGGCGTTGTTCTCGTCCAAATCGATGGCCTTCAGCGCATGCGCGAGCGCCTCGCGCGGCTGATTTCGACGCAGCCACAGATCGCGAGCGATATCGTATTCGCTCTCGCTCATGCGCTCCGGGTCCCGGGCCGTCGGGCCGGTGGCGCCGCTCGAGGAACATCCCACAAATACCGACAAAAGAGCGCAGAGCAGCGGGCGGCGCATCAACCTTGGCCTCGTTCGCGACTGGGGCCGCGTAGTTGATCCTTCACGCCGAGCAGACCGTATAGTTCGCGCAAGTTGTCCAAGTCAGGCAACTCGACGCGCTCTTCATGGATGCGCACGTAGCCGCGATCGCGCAGCTGAGCGACGATGCGCTTCACGGTGTCGACGTCCAGCCCGGCGTGGGAGGACAGTTCCAGCGGCGAGAGCGTCAACGTGACTTGGGAGCTGGGCCGCGTTTCTTGGGCGAGTTGCTGCTGGCCGAGTTTGAGCAACGCCACGACGACCTTGGACTGCGCATCGCGCAGCATCAGGATCTCGATCTGATCCTCGGCCTCGCGCAAGCGGCGAATCAGCTGCGACAGCACCCGCGCGGCGACCTCCGGGCTGGTCGCTAGCACCTGATCGAAAGTGGCTTGGTCGAAGGCCAAGGCCACCGTATCGTCGAGCGCAAGCGCCGTCGAGGTTCGGAGAGTACCTTTGACTAACGCGCCCTCGCCGAACAAGTCCCCCGGCCTGATCACGCGCAAGCTGCGTTCCATGGCGCCGGCGTGTTTGATCAGGCGGACGCGGCCCTCTTGCAGGAGGAACGCTTCGTTGGCGGCGTCGCCATCGCGAAACAGGACACTTCCGGCAGCGAATCGACGGCCGTAACGCGAAAGGAGACGCTGTTCCGCCTCGGGGCCGGCGTCGGAAGAGAGCGGCATCGGCGCGACAATAGCCGAGCCGAGCGCAAAGCGTCACGCGCTATCGGGGCTCGATCGGCGAGTGCGGCAAGCTGGGCAAGGTGGCGCCAATGCCGCGCACGTAGCGAGGCTCCGGCGGGCAGGAGGCTTCGGAGAGCTCCCCGGCAAGGGTGGCAACCCAGCGGGCATGCGGCAGATCCAGGGTTTTACCTTGCGCCAGGGTTCGGCCGTGCGAAAGCTCGTGCGCGACTTCGCCGACCACGGTCATCGCCCCGGAAGCCGCCAGGAAATCCGCTAGCTCTTCCCGCGGAAGCACGCGCGGCGCGCACAGCTCTCGAAGCTCGCGATCGTAGATGGCGGCGAATAGCTCGTCCCGTCGTGCGTCCAAGAGCGCGCAACAGGGACCGGA
>DASSMT010000027.1:0-2512 GCA_035688655.1 Polyangiaceae bacterium
CTCGGATACGTCGGATGGCTGCCACTGTGAAGCGGTAGGCCCATGGAACGAAAAACGCGGGGTCAGCTGTGTTGAGCTACACCGGTGACCACTTGCATGGACCGAGAATTTCGCGGTCCCCAGCAGGTGAGGACCGCAAAATTCCCGGTCCTTCGGCGAGATCTGTCACTTCGGTGTCTTTCTGTTTCGATACACCCAAGCGAGCTTGGGTGTAACTCCGCGTCCTCGCTTTGGTTGCGCGGGGGCGATACCCAGCGTGGGCAACGGAGCTTCACGTGCCCGTGGAGGTGCGGGTGGCGTAAGCGCAGGCGATTGGCCGCTTTCGCGACTTCGGAACCGGGTGGTGCGATGGTTGACGCATTCCAGGACCCTTGAACCCACCGCGAAAATCGCTCTGCCTATCGCTCCTCCTTCGGAATCGGTGCTTCGTTCCTAGCGCGCATGGGGCCGCACCTTCGGCTGAGCGAGGTCAGGGATTGGTCAGAATGGTCCTCTTCACAAGCGCACGGATCCAGGGGGGAGCCCTGCGAGCTAGCTGATACGGCTCGCTCAGCTTAGCTTCGCGCCGACCTCTCGCAACCACGCAGTGACGGCGCGAACCTTGGGATCCCTGCGAAACTCGGGGTGGGTGACGAGCCACATGAAATCGTCGGGGAGCGCGACGTCGTCGGAGACGGCGACGAGCTCGGGATAGGTCGACGCCATGAAGTGCGGCACGACCGCGATTCCGGAAGCGGCTCGCGCGGCAGCGAGCAGCGTGTGAGTGCTGTTGGTGACCAGCAGCACGCGCGACGACGCGAGGACAGGCTGAAACCACGGCGCGTTCTGCAGCCGAGCGTACGTGGGCAAGTACACCAACAGCTCGAGGCCCCGCGAGCTTGCGTCGACGCGCAGCCGCTTGCCCGCGACGTACGCCCGCGACGCGTACAGCCCCGTCCCGACACGCGCGAGCTTCACGGCGGACAGGCCGGTCTGGCGCGGACGCGGCGTGCGGATCGCAACCTCGGCCTCTCCACGCGTGAGATCGAGCGGTGCGATGCCGGTCACGAGTTGCAGTTCGAGCTCGGGGAAGCGCGCTCTGAATGCCGGCAAGTTGGGCGCGAGCCAGTGCGATGCGAACTCGTCGAGCATCGCGACGCGCACACGACCCGCGAGGGACCCGGCCTGTTCGCGCAGTCGCGCCCCGAGACCGAGCATGCCGCGCTCCATGATCTCGGCACCCGCGAGGACGATGGCGCCCTGCGGTGTGAGCTGGTAACCGCCGGCGGTCCGGTAGAACAGCGCCGCACCGATCGCGCTCTCGAGCGCCCCGAGCCGCCGCGCGACCGTGCTGTGCTCGACGCCGAGCAGGCGCGCCGCACCCGCGACACGCCCTGCCCGCAGGACGGCGAGGAACACGCGTAGGTCGTCCCAGTTCTGCATACTTGCATTATTGCACATACCAGCTTGCTCGGATCGCTAATGTGCTCTGGCGCATTGGGCCTAGAGTGAGCGCATGAGCATGAGCACTGCACCGGGTTGGGAAAAGTGGGCCGCATGGAACGAGCAGCAGCAGCGGCGGATCGTCGAGTGGCTGGTCGACCATGCGGAGGTCCGCGTGGGACACACCGTGCTCGACCTCGCCTCCGGCGTCGGCCAGCCGGCAATCGAGGCCGCGCGTCGCGGCGCGCGCGTGATCGCAACCGATATCGCCGCGGACATGCTCGCCGGCTGCGCACGGCGTGCGAAGGCGTCGGACGTGTCGCTCGAGCTTCGCGAGCTCGACATGCACGACCTCCGCGCCATCGCGGACAGCTCGATCGATTCCGTCACGTGCAGCTTCGCGCTGATGTTCAGTCCCGATCCCGTGAGGGTCATGGGCGAGGTTCACCGCGTGCTCAAGCCAGGTGGTGCATTCGCTTTGGCGGTCTGGGACGAACCAACCCAAAACCCATATTTTACGACCCTGTTCGGCGCGCTCAGCCAGTTCGTGTCGATGCCGCCGCCGAGCCCGGATGCTCCTGGTCCATTCCGGCTGTCTGCGCCGGGCGAGCTCGAACGGGTGATCCGGGCGGCCCGCTTCCCGCAGGTGACGGTCGAGCCCGTTCAATCACCGTACGTGTTCGACTCCACCGACCAGCACTTCGAGGTCGCAGTGGACATGGCGGCACCCGTCAAGCGTGCCGTCGCAGGCATGACCCCAGCACAAATTGCGGAGCTTCGAACCGTGCTGGCGACGGCGCTCGCACCGTTCCGCACGGGCACCGGGGAACAGCTCTCCATTCTGACCACGCCATTATGCGCCAGCGGTCGCAAGTAGGACAGAAGTCATCGCGCGGGCTTAGAGCCTTAGAGCGAGGCGAGTGAGCCGCGGCGACCGCCGCCGGCACTGGTTTCGAAGCCGTTCCGACGCCGAGGGAGGAAGCCGCGCCCCGAGCGACGATGCCGGCATTTGTCATGCCGCGGCGACTTCATGCCCCTCGCGCTCCTGACCGCCGATGCAGCAACGCCCTCCGAGCTCGAGCCGGGAGAG
>DASSMT010000075.1:0-3462 GCA_035688655.1 Polyangiaceae bacterium
GGACCGTTTTTGAGGTCACGAGGGGGGGCTCGTTGCCGTTGTCCGGGCACGACATACCCCATTCGCACGCGTCGAGCGCGAACGGCGCTCCGGCCAAGAGCACGCCGCGCAGCACGCGAGAGAGCCGTGTGACCTTCGTCATTTGCACTCCGCGTATTTGCCTTTGGCGTTTTCGCAGGCTTCCCCGTTGCCGTCATCCTCGAGGCGTTGCGCTTCGGCCTCGCACTCGGCGCGCAGCTCCGCTGGCCCCTTCGCGCAGCATTGGCGCATCAAATCTGCGACCTCGTCGCACGCGCCGCCGCAACCCACGCACGACGCGCTGACCCCGAACAGTACCGCCCACCAAGCCTTGCTCCGCCTCACAACGTGAAACCTAGCACGTTTCGCGAACCAAACATCTGGCTGCCGGGCGCTGACCCGGCGCCCCGGGGCGAGGGAGGAGCGGATCGACGCAGCACAGCGCTCAGTTCACCCAGGTAACGCTGTCTCTGATCGTTCTGGCACCGGTCGTTGCTCTGGCTTCGACGACGTTCGCGCCGTCCGCCCAGGTGACGTTTTTCCAGACGAAGCGGTGGTTGGTCGCGGTCCGCGTGCTGAGCGAGCTGCCGTTCAGCTGGAGCTCGACGGCTTCCACGTTGGAATAGACGACAATGGTGTTGCTGCTCTGCGGAAGGTTTACAAAGCGGCGACTGTTGATGTGCACGAATTTTTCCGCTGACCAATTGGCCTTGTACCAATAAAAGGCGTCTTTCTTGGTTTGGCGATCGAAGGTAATCAGCCCTTTGTCGTTCAAACCTGCCGCCATGCCCTCTTCGCGAGTATCACTCGCGAAGTCGAACAGCGCCCAAACGAACGTTCCCCAAATGAACGGGCGCGCTTGCAGCAGCGGCCAATAACTCTCATGGTAGTAGGATTGGTACTCTTCGGCGTGGGCGCCGTTGGTGTGGTTTTGCCCAGAGTCTGCAGCGGCAGGGTCGGCGGTGTGCTCGGCGATGCTCGCGCCCGCGCCGTACTCGGTGATGCCAATCGGTGCCTCGGGGTGAGCTTCGCGATTCGCGTCGGCCCAGCTTGTGAAATCGGCGATTTTGCCGCCGTACCAGCCCTGATATTCGTTGAAACCGTGAGCTTGGCCGTGGAAGTTGACCGGGCTATCGGTGGCGGTGCCGTCCGCGGCATACGCCGCCAGGCGCGTGGGATCTTCGGCCGCGACCACGCTGGCCAAGTGCGCAATCAGTGCGTCGGGACTCGGGCCCGCGCGTAGGGTGGTTTCGTTGCCAACGCTCCAGAAGACGATCGACGGGTGATTGTAGTTCTGGCGAATCAGCTCCGTCAGTTGTTGCTCGGCGCTGGCAGTGAACTCGGGGGTGTCGTTGATGCGATTGACCACGGGTGTCTCCGCCCAAACGACCAGGCCGGCGCGATCGCACAGGTCATACGTGTGCTGCGCGTGTTGATAGTGCGCGAGGCGAACCGCATTCGCGCCGAGCTCTCGGACTATCGCGAAGTCCGCGTCCGTATCGGTGTCGGCGATGGCCCAGCCCTTGTCTCGCTGATCTTGGTGCTTGTTCACGCCGTGCAGGCCCAGATGTTTGCCGTTCAGCTCGAAGCCGGTGTCGGCGTCGAGACTGAAGGAGCGCACGCCGAGCGGCACAGTGATGGAATCCAGCACCATCGCGCCATCGAGCAAATCCACGCGCACGGAGTACAAATAGGGATCGCCGAGGCCGTCCCACAAGTGCGGACTCGTCAGGGTAGTGCTGAGCACGGCGTCGTCCTTGCCTCGCGCCGGCACGATTTGCGTAGCCGTTGCGGACGCAACTTCGACCTGGGCGGCGTCGAGCACGGAGGCCCTGAGTTTGGCGCTGGCCGTGCCGTCGCTGTCGTTCGATAGCTTGACCGTGATCGTGAGCTCGGCCGAGGCCGCGCTGACGTGGGTCTGCTTCACATACACGCCGGACGACCCGAAATCCATTGGGCTGATGGCGAGCGGTGGCGTGCTGAGCAAGTGCACGCTGCGGTAGAGCCCGCCGAAGAACGTGTAGTCCGCACTCAGCGGCGGCACATTGACCGTGGGGCTCTCCGGGATCAGCTCGTGATTCAGATCCGCCCCGGCAGCGTTGTTCACCTTGACGGCGATCACGTTGTCGCCGCCAAAGGTCACGAGCTCCGTCACATCGAAACGGAATGCGGCGTAGCCGCCGACGTGAGAGCCCGCGGCTCGACCGTTGACGAACACATCGGTCGAAATATTCGAGCCGTCGAACTGCAGATACAGGCGTTGCCCCTGGAGTCTGCTCGGAACGCTATAGTGCTTACGATACCAGCCGATGCCACGGTAATACGGCGTCGCGGGGCCGTCTTGGCCGTCGAGCGCGTTCCAGGTGTGGGGCAGATCCAGCGGGGTCCACGCGCTGTCGTCGAGGGCGGTCGCTTCGGCGAAAGGAACGTCGGCGCGCTGAAAGGCCCAACCCTGGTCCAAGTCGATATCGACGCGCCTGCCGAGCCCAGCCCGCGATCCTTGGCCCGAAGGACCGCAGCCACTCGGTAGCGTGGCCGCCAGACCGAGGCCCAGCGCAAAGCGCAACCAACTGACGAACGCCGACCGAGAGCGGACCATTGCCCGCGAGCCTTGCCACTGCGCCCGCTCGTCGACCAGCAGATCTTCAGGGTCGCGGGCGCTGGCTTGCCCCTTCCCAACGGATCACTACTCGGGGGTTGGGTTTTGGGGGTTAGCGGGCGCGGCGAGCGCTGGCCGTCGCGTAGCTCGGGGTTCGGGGCAGGCGCCGGAAAAGCTAGCTGATCGCGCTCCACTCGAGAACGATTAGCGCAACGATTGCCAGAGACGTGACCGCGAAGAGCAGCCTGGCACCCCAGGTGTGCCGAGGTGAAGAAACGGGCGTGATCGGTGCAGGGGACAGCGACGCCGGATTGGTCAGTGAGTAGCCGGGCGGGGCATCCCAGAGCTGATTTTCGTCCAGCGCATGCGCCGCCGTGCCTGCAGGGTCGCCACTCGCCCGCCCGCTCGAGCGAGTCATGACCACACTGATCCGCCACAGCGCTGGGTGTGGTTCTTCGAAGGGCTCAGCATCTCGTTCCTGGTCCGCGGCTGCTGACACGATTGAGTTTCCCTTCTGTGTTGGCTGCACACGGTCAGTGGCTACACCGGGCGCAGTTTTATCGAGCGCGCGAAGGGAACGTTTCGATTGGTAGGCGGTGCGCCCACCGCCACCGCATCGAAGAAGCACCGCGACCGTTCGGGACCAGGTGCTCGTGACCGCGGGCGGCTAGAAACCGGCTACGCTACTTGAAGCGGGCTGTGCCGCTCAGGCTCAGGTCCACGCAGGTGTAGCTGACCTGATTGGCTTGTGCGCGGGTTTGAAGCAAGCCGGCCTTGCCGCTGCCACATTTGTCGGCAAGGGCTTTGACGCAATCGATCGGGACAGGACTATCGTCCGCAATGCC
>DASSMT010000124.1:0-22183 GCA_035688655.1 Polyangiaceae bacterium
GCGTTTCGCGAGCTTCTACATCCTGATCACTGCGGTGTTGATACTGGGCATGACATCGCTCGGCGTCATGTCCGAAGCCGGACGCGCCGGCATTCTCAATACCGGTGCCGAGATCGCCGGCGCACCCTGGAAGCCGCACCCTCATGGCTTCTCGGAGGTCTTCTACGCCTTCACGTCCGCTGCCGCCAACAACGGCAGTCCCTTTGCCGGGCTCACTGCCTATTCGGCCGACCACCCCATCTTTTATTCGCTCACGCTGGCGCTCAACATGCTCTTGGGTCGCTTCCTGCCGCTAGTGGCCGTACTCGCGCTCGCCGGCAACATGGCCAAGAAGAAGCGGGTGCCGCCCGGTCCTTCGAGCTTCCCGGTGGGAGGGGGTCTGTTCGTCGCACTGCTCACGGGCACCATCCTTTTGGTCGGCGCCCTCACCTTCTTCCCGATGTTGTCTTTCGGCCCAATCGTCGAGCATTTCCAGCTCGCCGCCGCTTCAATCGCTCACTAGGTCTCGAGATGTCCAAGTCCAAAGAAAATTCGCGTTCATTGTTCGACCCGGCCATCATCAAGCCGGCGATCGGGGCTTCGTTCAAGAAGTTGAACCCCCGCGACATGATGAAGAATCCCGTCATGTTCGTGGTGGAGGTGGGCACGGCGCTGGTCACCGTGCTGTACATCGCCGATCTGTGGCGCGGGCACAGCGTCGATTCCAAGCTCACGTTGCAGCTGATTATCTGGCTGTGGTTCACGGTGTTGTTCGCGAACTTCGCCGAGGCCGTGGCTGAGGGTCGCGGCAAAGCGCAAGCCGCAACGCTACGGAAAATGCGCACGACCACGAATGCCTTCCGAACGCGCCTCGCCGGTGGTTCCATTCCGTTGTCCGCGACCGGTGAGGGCCGAGCGCGCGGTGAGCTGATCGCCGCGACGGACCTCGAGAAAGGCGATCAAATCTACGTCAAAGCGGGCGAGCTCATCCCGGCCGACGGCGAAATCTTGGAAGGCGTCGCGTCGGTGGACGAGAGCGCCATCACCGGCGAGAGCGCCCCCGTCGTGCGCGAAGCGGGTGGCGACCGCAGCGCCGTCACCGGTGGCACGCGCGTGCTGTCCGATTGGCTCGTGATCGAGGTGCGGCAGGATCCGGGCGGGGGCTTCATCGATCGCATGATTTCGCTCGTGGAAGGCGCTCAGCGCCAGAAGACGCCCAATGAGATTGCGCTCACCATTCTGCTCGCGGGTTTGACCATCATCTTTCTGGCCGCGACGGCCGGCCTGATCCCGAGCGCGCGCTTCTTCGCTGGAGACATCAGCATCTTGCTCTTGGTGTCGCTCCTGGTGTGTCTGATCCCAACGACGATCGGCGCACTGCTTTCTGCCATCGGTATCGCCGGCATGGACCGCTTGGTGCAATACAACGTGATTGCGACCTCGGGACGCGCGGTCGAAGCTGCCGGCGATATCGACGTCCTGATGTTGGACAAGACCGGCACCATCACCTACGGCTCACGGCAAGCATTCGAAATGGTCGCGGCCAACGGCGTCGACATCAAGCTACTGGCCGAGGTAGCCATGCTCTCGTCCCTCTCTGACGAAACACCCGAGGGGAAGAGCATCGTCACATTGGCCGAAAAGACGCTGGCCGAGCGCCTCGGTTCCGACGGCGGCACCGCGGTTCCGTTCACCGCGCAAACGCGAATGAGCGGGCTCGATCTCGGTAGCCGAGTGCTGCGCAAAGGCGCCACCGACGCGGTCGTCAAGCATGTGACCGCGCTCGGCGGTTCCGTGCCGCAGCAATTGCTCTTGGAAGTGAAGCGCATTGCCAATGAAGGTGGCACGCCGCTCGTCGTCTCGGAGGGCCCGCGTGCGCTCGGCGTGGTGTACCTCAAAGACACGGTCAAGCCGGGCATGCGCGAGCGCTTCGAGCGCCTGCGCGCGATGGGCATCAAGACGGTGATGATCACCGGCGACAATCCCCTGACGGCCAAGAAGATCGCCGAAGAAGCCGGCGTAGACGACTTCCTCGCGGAGGCCACGCCCGAAACCAAGATGGCCTACATCGAACGGATGCAAGAAGGTGGACGGCTCGTCGCGATGACGGGTGACGGCACCAACGACGCGCCTGCGCTGGCGCGCGCGGACGTCGGGGTGGCCATGAACACCGGCACTCAAGCGGCCAAAGAAGCCGGCAACATGGTCGACCTCGACTCGGACCCCACCAAGCTGATCGAGATCGTAGAAATCGGCAAGCAACTGCTGATGACGCGCGGCGCGCTCACGACCTTCTCCGTCGCGAACGACCTGGCCAAGTACTTCACGATCTTGCCGGCAATGCTGACCGGAATCGCGGCGTTTCAGCTGGCCAAGGGTGATCCACACACTTCCGCGTTCTGGTCACTCAACATCATGGAGCTCGGTACGCCCTCGAGCGCCATCCTCAGCGCCGTCATTTTCAACGCGCTGATCATCATCGCGCTCATCCCGCTGGCATTGCGCGGCGTCAAATATCGCCCCATGGGCGTCGAGCGCATCCTGCGCCGCAACTTGCTCGTGTATGGCGGCGGCGGCGTGCTGCTGCCATTCGTCGGCATCAAGCTGATCGACCTGATCGTGAACGTGCTGCATCTTGCCTGAGGCTTGCCATGAAACAACTACGACCCCTGTTCGTGATCACGTTGGCACTGTTCGTCCTGTGCTGCCTCGTTTACCCCGGCGTCGTCACTGCCGCTGCGCAAATCCTACTTCCAGATCGAGCCAACGGTAGCCTAGTCGAGCGCAACGGCAAGGTGGTGGGCTCTGCTCTGATCGGACAGTCCGTCGCGGACTTTGCGGCTCACCCCGAATATCTGTGGGGCCGAGCCTCTGCCGCCAGCAACGACGCGGCGACCGGTATCACCTATTCATCAGGTAGCAACTACGGCCCGCTCAACAGCGCGCTGGTCGAGGAGGTGAAAGCGCGCGTCGCGCTGCTGCGAGCCTCCGGTGTCGACGGACCGATCCCGGTGGATCTGGTGACCAAGAGCGCGAGTGGCCTGGATCCGCACGTCTCTCCTGCCTCGGCGGAGCTTCAGGTGCCGCGCATCGCCAGCACCCGAAAGATCACCGAGTCGAAAGTGAAAGAGTTGATTTCGAAGCACACCGAACAGAGCACGCTCGGCTTTCTCGGCGAGGCGCGCGTCAATGTCCTGCTCGTGAACCTCGACCTGGACAGCGAGGCCCCGTATGCTGCCTCGCCACCCGCGCCCAGCGCGGCGCCCGCAAAATAGCCAGTAGGGAGTGAGCCAGCGGTGCCCGACGATTTTCTCGCAGTCCTCAAGGCCCATCGTCGGGCACCGCTCAAGATCTATCTCGGCATGGCAGCCGGCGTCGGTAAGACGGTCTCGATGCTTCGCGAGGGCAAGCGCCTCAAGACGGAGGGCGTCGACGTCGTGTGCGGCATCGTCGAGACGCACGGCCGAAGCGCGACTCTGTCCGAAACCCAGGGCGTCGAGCTCGTTCCGCGCAAGACGTTGCTGTACCGCGGCGTCCCGCTCGAGGAGATGGACCTCGAGGCGGTGCTCGCGAGGAGACCCGCGGTCGCACTGGTCGACGAGCTGGCACACACGAACGTCGGCGGCTCCAAGAACGAGAAACGCTGGCAGGACGTGGAAGAGCTACTCGACGCTGGAATCAGCGTCATGGCAACGTTGAACATTCAACACCTCGAGAGCCTGCACGACATCGTTCTGCGCGAGACGGGTGTGGACGTTCGCGAACGCATCCCGGATCGAATCGTCTCCGGAGCCGACGAAGTGGTCGTCGTGGACTTGCCGCCCGGCGAGCTGCAAGAACGTCTGCGCGAGGGCAAGGTCTATCCAGCGGAAAAGGTGGAGCACGCGCTGCGGCGTTTCTTCACGAGCAAGAACCTGGCCGCGCTCCGACAGCTGGCCCTGCGCGAGGTCGCCAACGCGGTCGAGCAGCGCGGTCGGCGCGAGCCCAGTCAGCCGAGCGACGCTCAGGCAGCGCCTCGCTGGCACGCCGTCGACGCCGAACGCGTGATGGTTTCGATGTCGTCACGACCCGGGGCGACGCGCCACCTGCTGCGGCATGGCGCGCGCTTGGCCGGTGGCCTGAACAGCCGTTGGTTCGTGGTCTACGTGCGCACTTCGAGCGAAGCCGTGGAACGCATCGATGCCACGAGCCTGCGCTCGCTGACCGAAAATATCCGGCTTGCCAAGGAACTGGGGGCAGAGGTCGTCCGTCTCGAGGGAACGGACGTGGTGGGCGCGCTCGCCGACTTCGCACGCAGCAAAGGCATCACGCACGCGGTGTTCGGCCGAACCGGGCAGAGTCGCTTGCAAGAGCGTATCCGCGGGTCGATTCTGTCCGAGTTCATGCGCGCCCTCCCGGAAGTGGACGTGCTCGTGGTCGGTGAGCGACGCGAGGAAGGGGGGCTCGCCGGGCCATGAATCGCCGCGTGCTGGTGATCGAGCCCGACGCGACGATCCGCCGCATGCTGGAGTATGCGCTCTCCTCCGCTGGATTCGTGCCCACCGGCGCTGCCACGGTCGAGGCCTCTCGCGCTCAGCTCGACGGGACACCCGTGGACGCCGTGGTCCTGGAGATGCGCGCCACGAATTCCGAAGGCACTGACGGCGTGCGCGCATTGCGCGCGGACTATCCCGAGCTCCCGCTCGTGGTCACCGCCACGCTCCTGACACCCCGCATCATGCAGGAGCTGATTCGCGCGCGTGTGGACGATGTGGTCCCCAAACCCTTTACTCCGCGCGAAATCGTGTCCGCCGTGGAACGGGTGCTGCAGAATTCGCGCACTCGGCATGACGGCGCGCTCGAATACGCGGCCGCCATGGCCAACGCGCGCCGCGCGGTGATCGAGGGGCGTTTGCGCGACGCCGAAGCGCCGTTGGCCCGGGCGCGCGCCGTCTCGCCGCTCGATAGCGAGACCATGGCGCTGCTCGGGTTGGTGGCCGAGCTGCTCGGACATGACCGCGATGCCGACCGCGCCTACCGGGCCGCCCTCGCGCTCCACGAGGAGGGAGTCACCGATGACGTCCTGCCCGTGGAAGGGTTGGCTCGACTGCGCGCGTACGGCGGAGCGCGCGCCGTGCCGATCTTCGAGCATCATGGCAGAAAGTCACTCTGGTTCGTATCGAACCCGTCGAGCGAGCTCGCGCTCGGCCCAGTCGGTGACAAGAAGCCGGACGTGATCGTGTTCACGCTCGGTCTCGTCGCAGCCGAAACCGGCGCGCTCTATGCGCGCATCGCCTCGGACAAGACTGCATTCTTGATCGCGACCAGCGCTACCACGGAGCGCTTGGTGCTGCGGATCACCCATTCTTTCGAGGAGCCCGAAGTCTTGGCTCATCCCGAAACACGCGCACGCATGGTGATCAATCCTCAAAGCTTCGCGCCCGGCAGCGCAGAGCCAGGTATCAGCCGATGAAAGGGCGAACATGACCGTGAAACCACAGATTCTGGTGATCGACGACGACGAGTCGATTCGTCGCACTTTGCGTTTGTGTCTGGAGTCCGGGGACTACTCCGTTTCGCTCGCGAGCAGCGGCGAGGCCGGCCTGGCGCTTGCCAAGAAGCAGCCGCCCGATTTGGCGCTCGTCGATCTGAGGCTGGGCGGGATGGACGGGCTGGCCGTGACTCGCGCGCTGTCCCAGGAGGTGCCGGGCGCGCAGGTGATCATCATGACCGCCTACGCGACGATCGACAACGCAGTGGAGGCCATGCGCGCCGGTGCTTCAGACTATTTGGCCAAGCCCTTCACGCCCGCAGCCGTAAAGCACGTCGTGGCCCGGGTGCTCGATTCGGCACGGATGCGTCAGGAGTTGGCAGAGGTCGAGCGGCATCACCGCCGCACGCCCGTGAAGAGCAGCAACGCGCAGGTGATGGAGGCTTATACGCTGGCAGAGCGCGTCGCCAGTAGTGATGCAACGGTGCTCCTATTGGGTGAAACGGGTACGGGAAAGAGTCTGCTCGCGCGCCACATTCATCAGCGGTCAGCGCGTGCCGCACGACCGTTCGTGACCGTGAACTGCGCCACCATCAGCTCGAACCTGATTGAAAACGAGCTGTTTGGCCACGCCAAAGGCGCCTTCACCGGCGCCGACCAGCCGCGCGCGGGCTATGTCGAGGCAGCCAAAAACGGCAGCCTGTTCGTCGACGAAGTTGGAGACCTCGGCAAGGAGACGCAAGGAAAGTTTCTGCGCCTGCTCGAAGAGCACGAATACGTACGCGTCGGCGACACCGAGCCGCGCCGTTCGGACGCACGCATCATCGCCGCCACCCACCGAGATCTGAAGGCCTCGGTGGCCGACGGCTCATTTCGCGACGACCTCTTTTACCGCCTGAACGTCGTCACGATCCGCCTACCGGCGCTGCGTCAGCGGCGCGAAGACATCCCGAGCTTCGTGAGCTCGTTCCTGAAGCCGGTGATACACTCGGGGCGGTCGAAGACTTTGAGCGTCTCACCCGAGGCTTTGGCTGCGCTCGTCGCGTACGACTGGCCTGGCAACATTCGAGAGCTGTCGAACGTGCTCGAACGCGCCACGCTGCTCGCCAACGGCGAGGTACTCACGCCGGATTTGTTACCCGAAGAGGTTCGAGTCAGCTCTCGCACGGTCGCGCCGCTGGCTGACGGCGACGAGTCGCTGGAAGCCGCCGAGCGGCGTCACATCGCCCAAGTGGTGGCGCGACACCCAACCCTCGATACGGCGGCGAAAGCGCTCGGCGTCGACCCATCCACCCTGTACCGAAAGCGCGAACGGTACGGCCTCAGATGAGCTCTTCTCGTCCCCCTGAAGCGCGACTCGGCCGACGCATGTCCTTGCGCTCGCGACTATTTCGCGCGCTTGCGGTCGTGGGCGCGACGCTGGTGGTCGTGTGCGCGCTGTCGACCGCCGCCGTTACCCGCTTGGGGGGAGCGATCGGGCTGATCCTCCGAGAAAACTACGTCTCGGTCGTCGCCTGTCAGGAGATGAACGAAGCGCTCGAGCGCCAGGACTCCGCGGCCCTTTTCAGCGCGAGTGGCCGCGGCGACATCGCAGAACCGATGCTCGCGCAGCACCGCGCCGGCTTTGCGCAAGCTTTCGCGCGCGAAGCCGGGAACGTGACCTTGCCCGGCGAAGGAGCCGAAGTGCATCAGGTCGACGTCTTGTATCGCGATTACGTGCTGGAGGTGGACCGCATGCTCGGTAGTCCTCCCGAGCAGCGGGTCGAGCGCTATTTCCGCGATCTCTTGCCTCGCTTCGCCGCGGTACGCAGCAAAGTGACGAACATCCGCGCGATGAATCAGCGCAACATGGAGTGGGCAGACGGGGAGGCCAGGCGCACGGCCCGGCGAGCCCTCGAGCTCGCCGTCTTGGCGACGCTGCTGGCATTGAGCGTTGCCGGCTGGTTCGCGGTGCGCATTCCGAAGACCGTGCTCGACCCAATCGACTCGTTTACGGAGCACGCGCGCGCCATTGGCGAAGGCAAGCTCGACACCCACATCGCCGTCCCCGAAGTCGCCGAGCTCAACGTACTCGGGCACGCGCTCGAGCGCATGCAGGAGCGCCTCCGCGCCTACCGCGAGAGCTCGCTCGGTGAGCTGCTGGCCGCCAAGGATCTCTCGCGAGCGACCATTGCATCGATGGTCGATCCGGTGATCGTGTTCAGCACGCGTGGGGAGGTGCTCTTGGCCAACGAATCCGCCGAGTCCACGTTCGGGCTGGTGTCGGGAGACGCCGACCTATTGCGGCGCGGCGGCAGCGAAATCCCCGAGCCAATCGCGATCGCGCGCGACGCGGTGTTGACGCATGGGCAGGCACTATTGCCGCAGAGCTTGGCCGACGCCATGCGCTGGATCACGAGCGATGGAGAGAAATATTTCCTAGTCCGGGCCTCACCGCTCGAAAGTGACGAGGCGAGTGGCGCGGGCGTGATCGTGGTTGCTCAAGACGTGACGCGCTTCCGCCGCATCGACGCGCTCAAGAGCGACGTGGTGGCGACGGTGAGCCACGAGCTCAAGACGCCGCTCACGTCCCTGCGGCTCGCGACGCACATGCTGCTGGAGGAATCCACAGGGCCGCTCCAAAGTATCCAGCGGGAGCTGGCGATCACCGCTCGCGACGAAACCGAACGTCTGCAAAGCACCGTGAACGAGCTACTCGATTTGGTGCGCATCGAGCGCGAGGCCGGAGCGTTGCATCGAGCCCCGGTCAATCCTCGGGCGCTGCTGCAAGAAGTCGCCACGGCTCATCGCAAAATGGCCGAGCTCAAGCACGTCGCGCTCCAAATCGAGGACGGCGCACCAGAGTCGCTCGTCGAGGTCGACCCGGAAAAGATCACGATCGTGCTCAGCAATCTGGTATCGAATGCCATTCGACACTCCCACGAGGCCGGGCACGTCTGGCTGAGCAGCTCGGTCGATGGCGACGGTCACGTATTTTCCGTTCGCGACGATGGCGCCGGCATTGCTCCCGAGCAGCTGCCTCGCATCTTCGAACGGCATTGGAGCGGCTCGGAGCCTTCGACCCTCAAAGGGCGACACGGCCTAGGCCTAGCCATCGCTCAGGAAATCGCGGTGCGCCACGGCGGCAATATCGACGTCGAAACCGAGCTCGGCAAAGGCAGCACATTTCGTCTGCGCATCCCGGGCGCCCAGCAGGCCGGCGCTTCACGCCCAACCGAGGCGTGAAGCGCGCGCGTAGGGCCTCACTGAAAGTCGTTCTCGAGCACGCCGGTGACGCTGAGCGACTTGATCGTGGGACGGATCGTGCGCTGAAACGCGGCGATCGAGCTGCCGTCTGCCAGCGTCACGACCGGCGAGTAGCGGTACGCCGCAGTCTCGTTGCTGACGCGACCGGGGTTCGTCCACTTGTCGCTCGCGCCTAGGTAGCGTGAAAATGCGACATCGTATGGAGTCATCATCGTCGTGGGCATGGCATCGCTCAATTGGAACCAGACGGCCAGCGCGTTGCCACGCCCGTCGGCCGAGAGCCAGGGCAAGAGGGCGTTGTGGTTGCCGTCGGAAATGATCGTCGCGTTGGTGCCCCAAACCGTCTTGAACTGGTTCGCGTACACGATGTTCGGCGTGCCGGCGCTTTGTGCCCACGCCACCAGAAAGCTCTTCCCCGTCCAAACGGCCGACGCCATGGTCTTGCTGCTGACCAGCGACGTCTTGGCACTGCTGATCACGACCGGCACGCTCCAAGCTTTGTTGTAGTTGTTGCCCATGACTTCGCTGTTGGCGGCACCGGTGGTCTGGTCCGTGGTCGTAATCCGTGTGTAGGCGATCACGGCTTCGCCGGCCGGGTTGGTCGCCAAGGCCACTGGCTGAGCATAGCCATCCGATAGCGAGCTGCCGAGTGCGCTCATGCTCCATTTGTTGGTGCTAGCCAAATAGCGATAGACGACCGTGCTCACCCTCGGCGGCGAGGCATTGCTGGTCAATTGATAGGCGACAAAGCCGTTGCCGGCTCCGTCGAAGGCGAGCGCGGGCGGACTCGCGCCGCTGCCGACCTGGGCATTGGTGAACGGGTATTGCGTCGTGTCCCAGACACCGTTCGCGTCGACGTGACGCGCGACCACCGAGTAGTAGTCCAGGCCGACGGTCGAGTCGTAGTAATAGGAATCCCAGGCGACGTGCGCGTGACCGTTGCTGGTGATCGCGACGGCGACGTCGACCGGGTAGATCGTGTACGTGACCATGCCCGGAATGTCGACCCGCGTGGAGAGCGCATCCCAATTGCCACCGGTGAGGCGTCGAGCTTGCACGCTCCAGGTGCTCGCCACGGGGTCGGACTCGATCCAGCCGACGATGGTGTTGCCACTCGCGTTCATCGCAACGCTGGGATAAAGGCAATTGGCCGCGTTGGTGTTGACCTTGACCGGAGACGCCCAGCCCTTCCCCTGAAAGAAGGACGCGGCGTAGATGTCCATGGTGTTGCCGTCGGTGGTTTGCGCCCAAACAGCCACGGCGCGCCCCGCACCGTCGGTCGCCAGCGCCTCGGGGCTGTTTCGATCGAAGGTCAAGGTGCTGCTCGTGAGCGAGTTGTCCGTTCGACCCCACTCACCGTCCCGGATCGTGAAGCCCGACAAGAACGGCCGCTCCATCGGCGTTTTCCCGGCGTCGGTGACGGCTTGGCTCACGTTCACGGTGTAGTTGCCGAGCAGACTGAGCCGAGTCGCAGGCCTGAACGTGACCGAGGCGTCGGCGTAAGTCAGCGAACCGACGACCAACGCGCCAGATTCGTCTTTGATCTGAACCGAGTCACTGGTCACCGTGCTCGGATCCAGCGGTTCGGAAAAGCTGATCTTGATGCTGCCCACGGGATCGTTGCCAGTGGATGCGTCTCTGGGCGACACCGTGAGAATCCGGGGCGCGCCGGGCATGGGATCGGGGATCGGGGCTTCACCGCCTTCACCGCCGCTCGCCTCACCAGCCGCGCCAGTGCTGCCCGCCGCTCCAGCCGCTCCCGCGTCGGACGAGGGATCTCCGCCGCTCGGATTGCCGCCGCTCGGTTTTCCGCCGCTCGGATTGCCGCCGCCCGGATTGCCGCCGCTGCCTGCGTCGCCAGTGATGACGACCTTCACGTCCGCGAGCCCGCCGCAGGCAGACGCGAGTGAAAGCGCTCCGCCGATCAGTAGTAGCCCACAAAGCCCAGTGCGATTTCGATAAGACATCTCGACTCCGATTCGAGCCAATTGCTGCAAGCGCAACGGCCGTTGTGCCTGACTGTTAGAAGCGACCGCTGAGCCCTGCCGAGCCCAAGCCGATCCAAGGGTGAATACCGGGGCGCGCTGATTCGCGCTGCTGCTTCCCGGAGAGAATGAAGAGGGTCGTGCCCGCGGCTACCCCAACGCCACCGGCGACGAAGCCGATGATGGAAATGGTCTTGGCGCTATCGCCGTTCTTGCCCAGCTGTTCGCGGCGAGCCGCTTCGTCCTGAGACAGCTCACACGGGTCGTGGCCTCCGCACAGGGCGTTGCCATCGTTGTAGTTCTTCTTGGCTTTGAGTCCGAACAGCGTGCCCACCACGACGCCAGCGGCGCCGGCACCAAAGGCGACATAAGAAGCTGTGCGCAAGCTGTTGCCCGACTTGCCTGCCTGGTTGCTGTCGAGCGCGGCGCTCGTCGTGGTTGCCGTGGTCGCCGGTTGAGCGGGCGGCGGCACGACAGGAGCAGCGCCCGGCGTCGGAAGAAGCTGCAGGGTGATCGTCCCCGCGCCACCCTCCTTCAGCGTGATGGTCTGGGATTCACTGGCAGCGCCAGTGCCGGTGGCTTGCAGGGTGTGCGTTCCGGGATCCGCAGGGTGCGCGACGCCAATCAAGGCGCTCGGCACCTTGGCGCCATCCATGACGACGTTGGCGTCTGCGGCCCCTGCGCCCTGCACCTTGACGGTCAGGCTGGCGAGCCGTGGTTCGAGCGCGGCCTGCTCCTTTGCGGCATCCTCGCGCGCTTTCAGCACGGCCGGCGCGGAGCTCGGCGATTCATCGCGGGTGATGCTGAGGTACGCCTCGCGAGCTTTCACCAATTGCCCGAGCTGGACCAACGAACGGGCCTTGTACAGCAAGTGCACGGGTGAATGGACGAGCGACTCGGCGCGCGTGAACAAATCGAGCGCCTCGGCCCAGCGTTTGTTCTCGTAGGCTGATTGCCCCTGAGTGGCGGCAGCGCGAGCGCCTGCCTTCTCTTCATCGCTCGCAGCCGCTGCGGGGCTGACCCTGAGCAAGCAGAGCGCAGCGCACAAGCAGCTGACACTCGGCAAAGTGATCGCGATCCGGAAAGTTCCCATAACCCTCAGCCATATCATCAGGGTTGTCCTGAATTCAAACCCGTACTGCGCGAGCATTCGGCACGAAACGCCGCGAACGGTGTAAGCTCGGGTCGCCTCAGGTCACGTCAGGTCGCGGGCACGCATACATCCTCCGCGTGCGCCTCACTGGCACTGAGCCCGAGCCAAGAGACAAAACGAAAGAATGCACGATGAGCAAGCTTAAGATTTATCACTACCCCCAATGCAGCACCTGTAAGAAGGCCCTCAAGTGGCTCTCGGAACACGACGTATCGGTCGAACTGATCGACATCGTGAAGCAGCCACCCTCGAAGCGACAGCTGCGCGAAGTGCTCGCCAGCACGGGCCTGCCGCTGAAGAAGCTGTTCAACACCTCTGGCGCCTCGTACCGAGAAGGCAAATTCGGCGAGCGCTTGGCGTCGATGAGCGAAGCCGAAGCGCTCGACGCTTTGGCGGCCGACGGTAAGCTCATCAAGCGGCCGCTGCTGCTCGGCAAGGGGGTCTCGTTGGTGGGCTTCGACGAAGCCGAGTACCGCGCGAAGCTGAGCTAGTGCAGATCTGTCACATGGGACGAAATCGCACTGGCGAGATCGCTCCCAAGTCGAGCCGCATCGTGCGTTGCGGCCCCTCGCGGTCGGTATGCTTTCTGCAGCGCGAAGGCCATGGACATCGTACATGAAGTCAGCGTCGCGGCCGGCCATGCCTTGCACGCAATCCGCGCAGGCAATGACAAGCTCGCGGCAAAGAAACTAGCGCCGGACCTCTCACCCGAGATCACGGTACACAGCGTGGCCTTCGAACACGATGGCGCGCTGCCCATTTCTTGTACGGCCGACGGCGTTGGAGCCCCTCCGGCGCTCGCGTTCGCTCCAGTGCCCGAAGCGAGTCAGTCGCTCGTGGTATTGGCAGAGGATCCAGACGCTCCGCAGTTGGAACCGTTCGTGCACTGGCTCGTGTACGGGATCCCGAGCAGCGCGGCGGACGTAGACGCGCAAACGCAACATCACTACCGCATCGGAAACAACAGTCGCTCCGAGCCTGGCTACACACCGGCGGCCCCGCCCCCTGGCCACGGTGTGCACCACTATCACTTCCAGGTCTTTGCCCTGGACGTGCCTCTAGAGCTCGCGGCCGGCGCAACGCGCGAAACGCTGCTCGAGGCAATGACGGGTCACGTGCTCGCGTGGGGCGAAATGGTGGGCACGTACGAGCGCGAATGATTCGAGCGCGCGCGGCACCGTTGGGCAGCGTTTGCCAAGCGAAAACACAGTTCGAATTCGAACCGCTGTTCGGGATCGAGCACGGTCCGCTGACCACGCGCGGCGCGGCGCGGCGCGAAAACACGGTTCGAATTCGAACCGCTGTTTGGGGCGAGCACGGACCGCTCACGAAGTGCAGCCCTGCGCGACGCAAAACACGGTTCGGATTCGAACCGCTCTTTGGGTCGCACGGTCCTGTGAGGAGGCGCAGCGGCTGCGCGACGCGAACGCGGTGATTGGGGCCCCCGCGGCGGCCGCAGGCCGACGCTTGGTGGGCCCCTGCGCGCGCAGCGGAGCGAGCACGCAGCCAGTCCGCGTCGATTCACGAAGGGGGGCACCCCAACGGCATTCCGAACGCGATCAGTAGCGGGATTCAGCCGCGATACGCGAGTCAGCCGCGATACGCGAGTCAGCCGCGGTAGTGGCGCACGTCGGTCACCTTACGCAGGTTTCTGGCGTGGTGCTCGAGCCCGCGCTGGCGGACACCGATGCGATTGGCCAGCCCGAACAAGCGCGGTAGGTGTTTCCAAAACGGCCCTTTCCAGCCGAGTGCTTTGAACGCGCCTTTCATCATCGCGTTCATCGCGGGGCTGACCACGGTTTCGGCGTTGGTCATCCAATTCGGGTGCACGGCGGCTGCGGCCATCAGCGTGCTGTAGAGCTCGTTCAGGTCGAGCTCGGGCGAAAGGAACCACGAGGGCAAGAACAGCGGGTCGTCTTCTGCGAACCAACCCATGTCTTTGCACTGCCGCTCGAGCGGCGTCCCGGCGTAAACGCGAATGCCCGTGGAGAACAGCACCATGTCGCTGGGCGCGATGTGCTCTTCGCAAAACGCGAGCGTCTCGCGCACCGTTTCCATGGTCTCGCCCGGAGCCCCGAGCATGAAGAACCAGTAGGTGGGTAGTCCTCCGTCGCGGAGCGCGTGCGCCGCGCGGATCACGGCGTGTTTTTGGAAGCCTTTGCGCAGCGTCTTGAGCGTGACCTCGGAAGCGCTCTCCGGCGTACACATCACGCTCTTGAAGCCGGCGCGCTTCATGGCGTCCACGAGCTCCGGCGTCACGCCAGCCGGGTTCAGACCCATGGTCGAGAGCTCGACCCCGACGAGCGGCCGCCGCTCGAGCTCTTCGCAGATCGCGCGCGCGTGCGAGAGCGGTAAATTGAAGGTCGAATCCACGAAGTCGACCGCGCGCACGCCGTGCTTGGTCACGGCCTCTTGCAGCTCGTCCACGACCTCGACTGGGTCGCGCAAGCGGTACGCGTGCCCTTCGATGTTGTTGTACACGCAGTACGAGCACTTGAGCGCGCAGCCGCGCTTCGTCTGGATCGAATAGGGGCTGCCGTGCGCGGCGTATTGCTTCAGATCGACCCAGCGCCAGGCTTCACTGCGCGGGGACTGCGCAAAATCATGCACCAGTGCGCGGCCCGCGGGCGGCTCACCGCGCGCCAAGCGCCCGGTGTCCAGAATCGGCAACGCCTTCGTGCTGCCCTTGCCGGGCTCGAGCACACCGGGCACGCGCGCGAGCGGCTCGCCGCGTTCGAGCGCGCGTAGAAACTCCGGCAACGCTTCTTCCCCCTCACCCACCAGCGCGTAGTCCGCCTCCAAGAACGAGAACGTGTCCCCGGGCGAGACATTCACGGCGCTGCCGCCGATCACGATCTTGGCGCGCTGCGAGGCAGCACGCACCGAGCGCACGACTTGGTCGCGAATGTCGGTCAGGTAAAAGTGCGGCACCTCGAAGTTGCAATTGTCGATGTTGCGAATGCTCAGACCCACGACGTCCGGGTCGCACTTGCGCACGCGGTTCGCGGTCTCGCGCGCGGGGTCGGCGGCGAACATCAAATCGAGCACCTCGACCTCGTGTCCAGCAGCCGCGAGACCACTCGCAACCGTACACAAACCCAGCGGCAGCGCCGGCCAGGGCATGCGCTCTCGATTCGGGTTGACGAGCAGGACCTTCACCGCCCCCGAATACTAACCTTGGTCGCACAGCTGGCGACAAACGCGCTGCTTTTCGCGGGGTTTCGCCCTGCCAGCTCGCACGGTCGGCGTTCGACTGGGCGCGCCCGACCTTTGTGCCACACTGCTTGACAAGCCTCCCCTCCATCGGAAGGATGCGAGGCCCTCGATGAACCGCTTGTCATAACGCCCGCAATACGCGCTCGTAGCTCAGCTGGATAGAGCAGCGGATTTCTAATCCGCCGGTCAGGGGTTCGAATCCCTTCGGGCGTGCCAAACATGGGCCATCGCTGGGCCATCAGCCCCAAGCGTGGCCACGTCGGGCGCGTTGGCGTCCAAAGCCTCGCCCTCACGTCCACCGCGCCCAGGTTTCTGGGCCGCTGATTGGCCAACCGTTATCCTGGGCTCGTGTCGACTGCCGTTCGAATCAGCTCGCTGACGAATGTCGCGCAGATCACCGAGATCGCTCGCTTGGCGCGCGAGATCTGGGACGAGTACTACGTGCCGATCATCGGCCGCCCGCAGGTCGAATACATGCTGGCAAAGTTCCAGACGACGGAAGCAATTCGGGCGCAGATCGACTCGGGTTTCGAGTATTTCCTGCTCCAGGACCGTCAGCCCATCGGCTATGCCAGCATCCGGCACGACGCGCCCGAGGCGCGCATCTTCATCAGCAAACTCTATGTGCTCGCCGCGCACCGCAACTCGGGCGTGGGCCGTCAGTGCCTGCAGCACTTCGAGCACATCGCCCATGAGCGCGGCGCGACAGTGCTCTGGCTCACCGTCAACAAGGGCAACCCATCGCTGCGCGCCTATGAGCGCCTGGGGTTTCGCATCGCCGAAGCCATCGTCACGGACATCGGCGGTGGCTTCGTGATGGACGACTACCGGATGGAGAAGGCCCTGGGCTGACTTTTGCGCCAACCTCCAGGTACCAGACCCGTGAACCCTCGCGCGGCTCGAGCGACCGATTCACCCGAGTCGCGTGCGGGAATCTCTCGAAGCAGTGCAAACCGAACCCCGCTAAGCGCTCAGCAAGCGTTCGGCGAAATGAAGGCGGACTCCTCACGGGGTCCGCCTTTTCCATTTCTATTGATGGGGCCGCAGGGCGGCGGGGACGGCGCAGCCTTCGGCGGCGAGGGGCGACCTCCAGTCTCTCTCGGGGTAGGCTCGCGGGGGATGCCGGTGATCTCAGACACGGACTGGCGGCTGAACGGTCAGGAGAACTACCTCTTCGGGGTTGTGCTTGTCCGCCGAGCTTATCGCCGAAACGCGAGCAACCCAAGTTGGGACCATGACCACTCCGAATTCTGCCGCGCGAAGTTCATGGCCGAGGACCTCCCCGACGTGCTTCACGAAGGGTACTCGACCCGGGATGAGTCCAGGTGGGTCTGCGACGAATGCTTCCACGATTTCCGCGAGCGCTTCCACTGGGTAGTCGAGTCCGATGCCGGTGGATAAAAGACACCCAACGCATGCTGCTTAACTGCGGTTTGCAGCAGACGCCTTCCTCGCTATCGCTCGGCGCAGCTGAAACCTGGTACGTTGGCCAGACGAGAGCGCGTAGCATTATCCGCATTGCGGTGGCTCGACGCCGACTCGTCTTTGTGGCGACTTGCACGTAGTAACGCCTCGCGTTACTATTCTTCAGTGATCCGCAGCTTTCGCGACGCAGACGCAGAGCGCCTTTTCAAAAGGCAGCGGATTCGCAGATTGCCTCCTGACCTCCAACGAATTGCCCTTCGCAAGCTCGTCATGCTTGATGCCGCGACCAGCCTCCTCGACCTCCGCGTTCCTCCAGCCAATCGCCTCGAGAAACTCGCCGGGGACCGGATTGGCCAGCACAGCATCCGAATCAATGATCAGTGGCGCATCTGCTTCCGCTGGCTTGGAACCGACGCGCACGATGTCGAGATCGTCGACTATCACTAGAAAGGCCCGCCATGCCGCGTAAGAAGGTTGCTCCCGTCCATCCTGGTGAAATCCTCTCGGAAGAATTTTTGAAACCCCTTGCCCTAACCGAGTACCGGTTGGCCAAGGGTCTGCGTGTGCCCGCCCGACGTATCAATGAAATCGTTCACGGCAAGCGCGCAATTACGGCCGACACGGCTCTCCGATTGGGGCGCTTCTTTCGCAACTCTCCGCGCTTTTGGCTGAATCTCCAGACTGGATTCGATCTCGAAAAAGAAGCCGATCGACTCGGTGCGAAGCTCGCACGCGATGTTGAGATTCTGCGAAGGGCTGGCTAGCCGTCGGGCGGCCGCTGGCCAACAAGGCGTTGCAGCAGACGGCCTTGCAATCCACGGCAGATGCTTGTCTCGCTAGCGCTCGCCCCGCGCAGCTGAAACCTGCTACGTTGATATGGAAAAGGCTCCTGAGTTTCTCTTCAACGGCCTCTCGGATGGCGAGCGGCACTGCTCATTCGCGGATTGGGTGACCCCTCTCTTGAACCATCCAAGTTGCGCCGTCAGCGTTGGCTGCGCGTGCCTGAGCCGCCAACGGTTCTCTGGCATTGGTTTTGATGGTCACGAATTCCGTCGCGCCGCGTCTCAGCCTTCGGCGGCGCGGACGAGGAGAGCCAGAAGGGCTTATGATAGACTCACCGGATTATGCGGCGGGCTGTTCGAGTCGGGCTTCCTGGTGGGCTGCGCGTGGGGCTTCGAATCACGCTCCCGCTGCTTTTGAGTACGACCGTGGCTGCTTGCACCGGCTGGCGGAACCACGGCTCACAAGGAGAGCCTGGCGTCATGGTGCCGTCGAACGGCAACAGCAAGATTGCCGCGCCCGACCCGGAGCCGAGCTCAGCGCCGCGTGATCAGCAGATCGTGTCGGTAGCACTCGGCGAGTTTCACACGTGTGTGTTGCTCGGAAACGGCGAGGTCCGCTGTTGGGGCGACCGCGAAACGTCGCCCGCGCCGCACCCCCCGCCCGCGTCTAGCGAAGATGCGCCCCCCGCAGCTGCCGTGCCGGCAGAGCTCGGCGCGAAGGCACTTCTGATTTCGGCGGGGGGCGACCAAACGTGCGCGCTGCTCGAGAACGGGACAGTGCGTTGCTGGCGGCTTTGGGATCCCCCGAGCTCTCGCGATGCCGCGCTTGGAACGCGCCTGACAGACCTAGCTACGGGCCGCGATCACTCCTGCGCTCTGACGCTAGCGGGCACGGTGCGCTGCTGGGGTTACAGTAGTTACGCTCAGCTCGGCTACGGCAGCCGGCATGGCGCGGAGCTGCAGAAGGAGCTGGGAGATGTCCCGGCGGGCGGCAAGGTGATCCAGATCGCCGCCGGCATTCGGAACACCTGCGCGCTGTTCGAGAATCGGACATTTCGTTGTTGGGGCGACGACCCGGGCCCTACCGCGTACAGCGACCCCGACGAGCATTTCAACGCGCGCACTGCGAACGAATATCCGATCGTGAACCTGGGGAGACCGGTCATGCAAATCGCGTCGTACAGCTCGACCTGCGCGCTACTCGCGGGTGGTACGGTGCGTTGCTGGGGTGAGAACGGAGCGGGCGAGCTCGGCTACGGGCACAAGCGCGCGGTCGACGGCCCGACCTTCGCCGAGGACATTCGCGTCGGTGGCCCCGTCGTGCAGATTGCCACTGGCCACAGCCACATCTGCGTGTTGCTGCAGGAAGGGCGGGTGCGTTGTTGGGGGTTCGCCAGATATGGCGCGCTCGGCCACGGTAACGGCTTCGACATCGGCGACGATGAAACACCGGAGAGCGCCGGTGATGTTCCGGTAGGCGGCAAGGTGACGCAAATCGCGGCTGGAGGCTTTCACACCTGCGCGCTACTCGACACGGGCAAGCTTCGCTGTTGGGGAGACGGCAGTCGAGGGCAGCTCGGCTACGGCAACATCCAGCGCGTTGGCTTCAGCGAGACCCCAGCCGACATCGGCGACGTGCCCGTGTTTCCAGGCGATCCGCGACCGAAGCTGCCAGGTCCGAGCAAAACGCCGAGCGCCGACAAACGCGAGCCGGGCAACGCCAAGCCGCGCGAAGCACCCTTCACCTGGCAGGAGACACCCGACGGCAATCCGCAGGTAGTGGCCAGGACCTGCGGGCCGGGCTGCCTGCACTGCAAAGTCCTATTCGACGGGGCGCTCGACAATCGGGCTTTACTGGAACAGACGCCTCGCAGCTTGTCCGAGACCGAGCGAGAGCTGCTCCGGTCTGCGTACACTCAGTATCTGAACGCACCCGGCTGTGCGCACGAGGATGGCAAACCACTGATGGATCCGCGCGCCATTGGCACGGCGCAGGATCCCGGGAGGGTCGACGCCGTGCTCGACGGAGCCTTCACCCACCCGTGGCGTAAGCAAACATTGATCGCCTTCACTGCCGGGCACTGCGGCTGGGAAGGCAGCGATAGCCCCGGACCGATCGAGCACCTCGCAATCCTGATCGAAGGGAAGAAGCTGCTCGGAACGCACGTCCGCGACGATTGGGATCGCCTCAGGGCCGTGGATCTGGACGGCGACCACATTTCGGAAGTCATGGCCTGGAGCATCAACACGCGCTTCGCCGGAGGCGGCAGCTGGCTCGAGTTGGTCTCGTACGCAGGCGGTTCGGAGCGCTCCCTCGGTTGGTTCGACACCAACGAGGACTCGTGCGGCGAACACATCTTGCGCCTCTCCTACGGACGCGACCGCGCCGCGCACGCCCCTTGCTTTCGGGCCGAGTACCCCGAAATCGCGTGTCCACCGCCACGTTGAAGCGCTGCACCCAAGGTGCGCCAACCGGAGCTAACCCTACACCTCCCGACCGAGTCGCACTTCAAAAGCTGCCCTTCAGGCGTCCATTCGTAAATTCGCGAGGCAGAGTGCCACGCATCGAGAGAGTGCTCGATTGCGGAGGAAGGCATGCGCGATAGTTCGTCGGTTCGAAGGCGAGTGGAGCCTACAGAGTCGTTGTTTCCGGACACAGAAGCCCCCTCCTTTTGTTTGCGACCGACACCGCTCGTGCCACCGCCGAGCGACGAACTCCGCGACTTCGGTCGTGAGCAACTCAGCCCGGACACGAGCGGCACCCACTTGCTTTCAAGGCCGTCGTCGCGACCGACGGTGGGACCGGGTGAGCTTCCTCCATTTCCTCATTCTCCCTCTCGAGCGCCCGCGGACACTCCCGATGATGTGCTCATAAAAACCCTAGTTTGCGCGACCGCGGCGATACCGACGCCTGCTCCGCCCCTCCTGGCGAGCGCGAGCGAAGCCCCCACGCGCCCCCGCAGGAACGTGCGCCGGGTAGTCGCGCGCGGCATTCTTCTGCTGCTGATTGGCGGGCTGCTCGGGCTCTTCGGCTACGCGCGCGCGCCTGGCCTCGCGAGTGCCGTCCACCAGCTCCAAGCGCGCATCGCCGCCGTCGCGGCGACGCGCTGATCCATCTTCGCGGTTTGCTTTGCTTGCTTCGCTTTGCTTCGCGTTGCGCGTTCAGATCGTGAACGAGAACGTCGCGCCCTGGCCCGGCGCGGCTTCGGCCCACACCCGCCCGCCGTGGCGGGTGATGATGCGATGCACGGAGTAGCTGAACGCCTCGAGCTCGCGGTTGGCGGTTGCGAGCTCGGCCGTGCGGAGCTCGACGCGCTGTTCGAGCTCGACAACAACGGTCGACCAACGCTCGCGCGCCCTGGCCATACGAGTCCACCGAGATGACTTTAGTCCGCGCAGCGCCGTGCTTTGAGCTCGCCCGCAATGCTGGCGACGAGATCAAACGCGCCTGCGAGGGCCGCTCGTTGCAGCGCGTCCGCTGACGCTAGTCGTTTAGCGGTATCGGCGGACGCGCTGAGATGTTGACGACGAATAGCTCTAAGTCGTCAAACGAAAAGTAGATCCAGAGATTGTGGCCGGGCACGCGCCGAAACCAGTAACGAGCGACTACGAAGGATCAGCAACGCTTGCCTTTGATCCGGACTTCAGCCGGCGTCGATGTGGCTGGTGCAAAAAAGAAACCGCCACTCCACGTGCTACGGTCACCGCAAACATGGCGTGACTAATGCTGCGCATTGGAGCACAACTGGTGCAAAACGAGTGGTTCGGCGGTTCGACGACGGCAAGGAGCTGACCAAGCACTCACGCACTGCTGCCATGGCGTACTGCGTCGCTGTTCAGTCCGATACGATCGCTCCGTGGCATTCCCCGAAGCTCTTCCCGCTTTCACATGGGCAATTGTCACCAGGTGCAGTCCGCATGACGTAGCCGCAGTCCTTGAATCTCTGCACGATCTCGTCGCGGGTAAGACCGAGAGCTTCGAGCACGCGCCCGTAGTTGTTAATGCCAGTGCGCGTCTTGGGATCCTCCAAACGGTGTCGCCGGCGGAGCGTCGCTAGAATTGTGAGTCCCTGTCGCATCGATTCCGCGGCCTCGTGTAGGCGACCCAGTTCACTGAAGGTTTGTCCGCGGTTGTTTAGGAAGTAGGCGAGCTCTTTGCTTGTGTCTCCGTGCAATGCCCTAACCAGCGGCAACGATTGTTGATGAAGGTCGGCTGCCCTCGCAAGCAGCGCAGCACTTTCGGCAGATGGTTCTCGAGTCTTTGCGGCACCGAACAGGACCAGTGCCAGGTTGTTCATTGTTGCGGCCAGCAGTTCTCGCCAGTCCGCTCCATCTCCTGCTATTTCAAGAGCTCGCTCAAGGAATGCCTGTGCTTCTGACCACTCTTGGAGCTCCGCTAGGAGCAATGCGGTATTATTCAGTGCGCGGCCCGTGAAGATGTGCTCGGGGCCGAACACGCACTTTGCGATCTGCAGCGCACGGAGGTTGGTTTGCTTCGCCTCGAGAGCCCGGTCGTTGGCCGCGAGTAACCTCGCCAGCCGCATCAGCTCCGCTTGCAAGAACGGGTGCTCAAGCCCCCAGCATGCTTCGAGAAGAGCGAGGCTTTTCCGAGACTCTACCTCCCCCTGCTGAAAGCGGCCCGCGGAAAGGTGCGATTCGGCCAAAGCTCCAATCGCCGCGGCTAGATTCGTCCCGAGCAAGTTCAAAGATTCGCTCAATTTCTTGTCATCAACACATGCTGCTGTGTACGTTTCAACATCCTGTGAGTTTGGGGTTCGGCGATCGTCCCAGGTGTCGCCGAAAGCGAGTTTCATCAGTCGATGTGCCAATGCATTACTGCTTTGTGCCGCGGGCACGCCGTTCATGAGGATAGGCTCGTGGCAAAGAAAGCGCAGCGCAGATTCGAAATGCTCCTTCGCCTTACAAA
>DASSMT010000260.1:0-4163 GCA_035688655.1 Polyangiaceae bacterium
AGCGCGTTCGCAGACCAACCGAGCATGGCTACGGCGCACAGCACTGCTGTGCCCAACTGGACCCCGCGCACACCTGACTTCACCCGCAATTCATTAGTGCAGCGCGCGCAATACGTAAAGCGACGCTGGCGCTCGCGCGCGCTCAAAGTTCGACGGCAGATGCGCGCGCTTCGCTCACGTCGAAAGCTTGCAGTGGGCTCGTCAGAGCGAGCGCAATGGTCTGGGCGCGGTCCGCACGAAGCGGCATATTCGCACCTCAGCCGAGATAGCGAGCAGCGGCGTAAACTTCCTTCGACTTGTTACGGCGCTCGACCTGCACGTGGATGTGATCGCGCCCGTCTCCGTTGAACCAGGCGACTCCACCCGCCGGGCTATGGTTGATCGCGGTTTGGATCTCGCTGCGAACGGCGATCGTCTTGCCGTTGTAGCTAAATTGCTCCTTGAGCGAGCTGATGCCTTTGACGCCTTTGTCCGGATCCGGAAGGTACAAGCGCAGGCTCTCCGGGCAGTCCGGTCCGAGTTGCCGGAAGGTGGCACGCGGCGAACCGATGCCCCAGCTCAAACCCGACAAACGCGGCAGGCGCGAAAGCACGCCCAGGACCGCCGTGTGCGTGCGAAACGGCGCGTTCGGATCGGCATAGCTTTGATTGTCGGGCGTGGTGTGGACGTCGATCAAGCCGTTGAAATAGCCGATATCCACGGCTTGGCTCAGGTACTCGCTCTCACTGATGGGGATGCCGTGCGGGCCATTGTTGGGGCGCAGCAAGCTGATCAGCTTGACCGTGTTCCTGCCGCGCACCAGCGCGGCGAGCAAGAGCACGATCTCTTGCGCGACGAACAATTTACCGTTCCCGCTCAGCGCGGCGACGAGCTCTTGTTTTGGATCTTGGATCAGCCCCGCGGCGAGGCCCTCTTTCACCGCGCGCCCGGCTTCCTCCACCGAGCCCGGAGCGACGACCGTGCTCTTCTTCTGCTTCAGGAAGGCCTGCGCCTCACTTCGGTCACCGGCGGTGATGCCCGGAAACTCGCCGATGTTCTTTTCGCCCACCACGGCGATGGCAAACGAGATGCGCTCCCAACCCAAGCGCCCGGCGTAGCTGTGCACATTGCGCTTCATGGTGAGCAGATCTTCGCCGCTCAGGGAATCGAGGCCACGCAGCATCTCGTACAAGCTGAGACCGTTGCAATAGCTGAAGGCCTCGTCCCAGTTGCCGCTGGCAGCGGTACGTTTGAAGTCTGTCAGCGTTTGACTGTCGGCCATGTGCGGTCTGCCCCGGAGTTTCCAAAACTTCGCGCGCTGAAAAAAGCGATGCCCCGTGCGCGCGTCTGAGTTAAGCAGACAAGCGCATTTGTTGGCAACGGGTGGTACGATAATGGCGAAAGTGCAGATGATGGCCGTTCAGTCATGGGCGGCGGCGGCGCTGCTTCTGGGCAGCTGCGTGGAGCGCAAAGCGAGTCGACCCGATGCGACGACGAGCAGCCGCACGCCTGTCGCACAGGCGAGCAGCGAAGCGGCAGCACCAGCGAAGGTACAGAGCCCGCCGCCCGCGCGCTTTGGTTCCGAGCTCCTCCGCTTCGACGCATCCAGCGGCGAGTGCGCGGCGCTGGCTGCCGACACCGAGCGCCAGCTGATGCAAGTGCGGGATCCATTCGAGTCGTCCTCGGCGGATCAGAGCGCGCAGCGCCTCAGCGCATTTCGTGCGTTGATCCGCGAGCATACGGCCTGCGTGCCGAGCACGGCCGGCGCCTGGGCGACGTTTTTCGAGGGCGGCGCCGACCCGCGCGCGTGGGCGTGGTTCGTGGGCTTTTTGCCCAAGGGCGGAGCGCCGGCCAAGCATGCCGGCAACCTCCCGGATCAGGTGGACAACCGCGCGAGTCATGCAAGCTTCACCGGTAAGGTCGACCTGTTCGACGCGCCGAGCTACTTCGGTCCATATCGCTTGCAAGTAGTCTCGGACTATGACGGCGACGGCACGCCTGAAGCGGTGGTGTGGACCGCTCAACACGGAGAGGAGATTCGCTCATCGGCGCGCGGACTGTTGTGGTCCTTCGCCAAGGGGCGCGTCGCGCCCTATGGCAAGGCGGAGAAGTTCGGCATCGCACCATTCGAGGTCGACCCGAACGCGCCGAGCGAGCCTGCGCCGCTGAAAGACGTGGACGGTGATGGTCGCATCGACCTACTCGGCTATGGCTCGTTCTTCGGTGTGTTCAAGCAGGGCTGTGGAGTGATCGAGTCCTTCGACGCGCTCGGTCCACGGCTCGTGCGCCATGCCCTCGCCGATGGCGGCTTCTCCGAGCTCGACGCGGCGGCCGTCAGCTACGCCAAGCAGCAATGCCCGGCGCGACCGACGCGCATTCTGGCGTTCGGCGAACACGGCGTCGATGAGCGCACCACACTCTCGAACCTCGGTTGTGCGCGACTCTGGAACGTGCCCGCGAGCGCAATCGACAGCGAGCGGAAGGCGGCGTGCGGCGTCACGCAGCCGCCGAGTTCCGACTGCGAAGCGAAACGCAAGTGCTCGCCCGAAGTGCTCGCGGTGCTCGCTGCTTGGAGCAAGCTGAAGGCGCCGTTCACCCTCGACTAGCGGTGCGAGGCCGCGCGGGCCGCTGAAAGCGCTGCACCGCTGCCACTGCGCCACTCGCAACTGCGCGAATACGTTGCAGATCGCCTCGCCTTTGCGGCGCCGGTCGATGGGCTTTCGCTGCCCGCGCGGCTATACTCACCACTCGGGGTGCATGGGATGCGTGTCGCATTGATTTCGGATTTGCATGGGAGTGAATTCGCGTTGACCGCCGTTTTGGCGGACATCGCGCGCACGGGTGTGGATCAGATTATTTGTTTGGGGGACGTAGCCACCTTGGGTCCTCGGCCGCGGGAAGTGCTCGCGCGCTTGGCGGAGCTGCGCTGCATTTGCATCCTCGGCAATCACGATGAGTTCATGCTCGATGAGCGCTTGATCCGCTCCTATTCGGAGGTGCCCATCATCGTCGAAGCGGTCGACTGGTGCCGGGCTCAGCTGTCATCGGCGGACTTGACCTTCATCGCGTCGTTCTCGCGGCGGTTCGAGCTGTCGCTGAATGGTTCTGGGACTCTGCTGCTGTTTCACGGCACTCCTCAGTCCAACATGATCGACCTGCTCGCGACGACGCCTGCAGAGCGCGTGGACGAGATGCTCGGCGGGCGGCGGGCGACGGTGATGGCGGGCGGTCACACTCACCTGCAAATGCTGCGGCAGCATCGTGGGACGTTGCTCGTGAACCCAGGCAGCGTCGGGCTTGCCTTCAAGGAGCACGCGGCCGGGAAGGTGCCTGTCTTGTTGCCGCACGCCGAGTACGCGGTCATCGACGCGACGAATGGCGAAGTCGCAGTGAGTCTGCGCCGCGTGCCGCTCGACAAGGCCGAGTTGCGCCAAGCGGCACGCGTAGTGGAACACCCGCTGAAGGGCTGGCTGACCGAGATGTATTCTTAGAGATCCTAAGCGGTCCGCCTTCTAATGGGCCGGGCTATCGGGCGCGCGACAATCGTAGCTGGGGATCCAGGGCTGGGCGGCCGAGGTCGTGGTATCGCGGCCGCCGACGATCGCCTTGCATTCGCTGTCGTTCTCGCAGCCGATGTATTTGCACAGACCGCCTTCACAGGTCTCCGTTGCAGCGCACTGCGAGTCGCTCTCGCACGGGATCACGCATTTGCCGACGCGGTTCTCGGTGTGACAGCGCAGGCTTCGGGGATCGAGGCCCGTCGGCAGCTCGAGCGCGTTCACGTCGGGAATCAGGGTGCACTCTCGGTCCGAGCGGCAGCCGACGTAAATGCACTCGCCCGCCTGACAGGCTTCGAACAAAGCGCAGTTGGCGTCGTTTTGGCAGCGTGTTTCGCAGCTGCCCCCACGGCAAATTCTATCGAACGAACAGTCCGAGCTGTCCGTGCATTCGACGCACTCGCCCTGCACGCAGCGCGGTCTGGACCCGAAGCAGTCGTCGTCGCTGGTACACACGCTGGGGATCACGCAGCGTGAGTCTTCGCACGCCCACAGGCACAGTCCGTCGCAAGCAGGATCGGTGCACACGGGCAGCGTGGGCGTGTAGTTCGGGTTGGCGCAGTTGCAGTTGCCGCCGCTGCAGGTGTTGGCGGCGCAATCCGCGTCCGTGCTGCAGACCGTGAAGTT
>DASSMT010000262.1:0-21096 GCA_035688655.1 Polyangiaceae bacterium
TTCGGACCCTTCGGCATCGACGCCTATCGCTACCGAGTCGGCGAAACGGGCGGCTTTTGTGCACTGAGCGAAATCAACGCGCGCTACACGATGGGTTTTGCGATTGGCTTTCCGCGTCGTCCCGCGGAACTGTGCCTCTGCCCGCCTTCGACGTGAGCCCCTCGGTCGCGCTCGCCAGCGCGTGATCCGGCTCGTGGCTGGTCATTTTTATGAACGACACATGCGTCCTTGAACCGGGGGACCGCGCACAGTATCCGTCCATTCGCGGAGGACTGTATGAACGACGAAAAGTGGGGTCACTTGGCCGGGCGTTACTCGACACGGCGGCCGCGGCGGCTCCTGGCTCTGGACGGGGGAGGCATTCGCGGCATCCTCACGCTTCAGTTTCTGCAAGAGATCGAGCGCCAGCTCCGACTCGAGCTCGGCCGGCCGCAGCTCTTGCTGTGCGACTATTTCGACTACATCGGCGGCACGAGCACCGGTGGCATCATCGCCGCGGCGCTTTCGTGCGGAATGTCGACCGCGGACTTGATCACGTTTTATCGCGTGGTCGGACCGGAGATGTTCGCCAAAGAAAATCTCGTGCGCCGCTTGAAGAATCTGTACAAGTCCGGGCCGCTCGAAAAACAGCTGATGGAAGTGTTCGGCGCGGACACGACCCTGGCGTCGGAAAAATTACGTTGCCTGCTGCTGGTCGTGACGCGAAACGCCACCACCGACTCGCCCTGGCCCATCAGCACGAACCCATGCGCGAAGTACAATGACTCGGCTCGCGCCGACGACAACCGCAAGATCCCGCTGTGGAAGCTGGTGCGCGCAAGTACCGCCGCGCCCATCTTCTTTCCGCCCGAGGTGGTGTCGTGGGATCCCGCGACCCCCGACAAGACCTTCGTTTTCGTGGATGGCGGCGTGACGCCGTACAACAACCCTGCCTTCCTGCTGTATCGCATGGCGACGATGCCCGAGTATCAGCTCGGCTGGCAAACCGGTGAAGATCGGCTGATGCTCGTCTCGGTGGGTACGGGTGCAGCGCCGACGGTCGAGCTCGACCTCGTGACCGAGCGAAACGCCCTGGCGAATCTGGGTGGTTTGCCCTCCGCGCTCATGTACGGGGCCATGGTCGATCAGGACACGAGTTGCCGTGCGATTGGGCGCTGCGTGGCGGGAGCAATGCTCGACCGAGAGCTCGGCGACCTCGTGTGCAAAGCTCCCCTCGAGCAGAATCAAGGGCGCGCCATGCTCTACGCGCGTTACAACGCGGACTTGAGCGAGAAGGGGTTGATCGAACTCAATCTCGGGCAGCTGCGCCCCGCGGATCTGCAGGCGCTCGACTCGGTGGAGCACATCGACGATCTGATCAGCGTCGGCTACGCCGCCGCGCAGAAGCAGGTGAAGTTGCGCGAGCAGTTCGGTTCAGCCTGGATGAGCCTGCCGTGAAGCGGGCGTTCATCATCCGCCCGTTCGAGGTCAAGGAAGTGTCCGCGGGTCGCAAGGTCGACTTCGAACGGATCGATCGCGAGCTCATCTCGAAGGCGCTCGAACGCGTCGGCATTCACGGCCGCACCACCCAGGACATCATGCACCAGGGTGAAATTCAGAGCGACATGTTCAATCGCTTGCTGACCGCGCACCTCGTGATCGCCGACATTTCGATCCCGAACGCGAACGTGTTCTACGAGCTCGGAATCAGGCACGCGCTGCAAGATCGCCATACCATCCTGATCAAGTTCCGCGTCGAGGGGCAGAAGCCGGTCTTCGACATCGCGACCGATCGCTACATGCTTTACGACCCGGAACAGCTGGACGATCCGAAGAAGGCGGAGGAAGCCGTCGAGCTGCTGGTAAAAAAGATCAACGCCACCCTCGACGAGGACGCCGCGGACAGTCCGGTCTTCCGTTTCCTGCCCGCGCTGAAACCACAGCCGCGCGAGCTGTTCGTGAAGGTGCCGCCGGATTTCATCGAAGCCGTCGATTCCGCGCAGCAGAAGGGCTACGACGGTGACCTCGACGCATACGCGAGCGAGCTTCGAGAGCTCGACCTGCCGTGGGCGATCTCCGGCCTGCGCTCGATCGGCGAGGCGCAATTCAAGCGCAAAGCGTGGGACGCAGCGCGTTTGACCTGGGAATGCATTTGGAACGTGAACCGCGACGACGTTCTCGCCAATCGTCGACTGGCCACGATTTACCAGAAGCAGCCCAAGCCGGACCTGGTGAGCTCGAATCAGGCCGTCGATCGCGCGCTGAATGCTCTCGCGAGCACCCCCAATCCCTCCGACATCGCGGAACTGCACGCGCTCAAGGGCAGCAACATCAAGACTCAGTGGCTCCGCGCCTGGCAAGCCGAGCCCGACCTCGACAGCCGGCGGAAGGCCGCGCTGCTCTCGGGGGAGTTCGATGCGGCGCTCGACGCCTACCGAAAGGGTTTCCTCGGGCATTTGAACCACTACTATTCGGGCATCAACGCGCTCAATCTGCTCACGACCCGCGTCGCGTTGGCCAAGGCGCTCCCAGACACCTGGAGCTCGCATTTCCCGTCGGACAGCGACGCGCAGAGAGCCCTGGAAACTGCAGAAAAGGAGAAAGTGCAGCTGCAGGCCGCGGTCGGCGTATCGCTCGACGCCGCAGCGGCCGCCGGAGACGCTTGGGCGGCCATCACGCGCGCGGACTACGAGTGCCTGGTCTCGACCCGTCATGAATACGTTCGTGGTCTCTATGGCAAAGCGCTCAAGGGGGCCGACGACCAGTCACGCGACGCGGCGCGCCGGCAGCTGCAGATCCTGAAAGATCTGGACGTGGTGCCCCAGAACGCCACCGCCGGTCTCGACCTGATTGCCACGTTCGCCCCGGCCCAAGTCGCTGTGCCACCCGCGTTGGCGATCGTCTTTGCGGGTCATCGGCTGGATGAGCCGGGGCGGAACCCGGAGCGCTTTCCCGCGCGCTCGGAGGGTCTCGCACGGAAGATGATCCGTGACCAGCTCGAGAAGCTCCGGGCCCAGACTTCGGGGAGCATCGTCGCTTACGCCGGCTGCGCGAGCGGCGGCGACCTCCTGTTTCACGAAGTGTGCGACGAGCTCGACATTCCTTCGACCGTGCTCTTGGCGGGGCCGCGCCCGGAGTATGTCCGCAAATCCGTCCAGGACGCGGGCCCGGACTGGGTCAAGCGTTTCGACGATATGGTTCGCAAACGCGGGGAGCGGGTGCGCGAGCTGACGCGCGATCTCGAGCTGCCGAAGTGGCTGCGCTCAGTCGACGACATCGACATCTGGCGCCACAATAATCTGTGGATCTTGCACACGGCGCTTGCTCACGGGGGGGACAAGGTGGTGCTCGTCGCGCTCTGGAACTACGGCAAAGGCACGGGACCGGGCGGCACCGAGCACATGGTGGCCGAGGTGAAACGCCGGGGCGGGCGGGCGGAGATCCTCGACGCACGCTCGCTCGTCTGACGTGAACGGGCGAAGGCGCAACGGAGCGCGAGCGCGCACTAGAGCGCTACTGCACGCCGGTGATGTGCGCGCGGTTGGCGTCGAACTTGAAGTAGCTCGAGTAGGCGTCGTCATTGCCGGTGCTCTGGCTGCTCGGCACGGCATTCCCAGTGCCCAACGACAACGGGCGGACCGCAGCACTGCCGGGCGCTGCGACGTCGGGCTGGCTGGCTGTGACGACGCTGACGAGGCAGAGCAGCGTCTTGCAGCCGCCGACCAGAACATCCAACATCGAGTTGCACCCGGACTCCACGGTATTTCCGGAGCAAGCCTTGTAAGCACGTGACCCGGTGCAAGCCGCGCAGGCACTCGCGCCGCCGCTCGCCAAAGACGCGGGCACCGGAATGTGTGCCAATGAATCCACCGTCACATTGCCGCAAATACCCTGACCTGAACCGCTGCCTGCGATCGATTGAAGGACCGTCAGGCCGGGCGCCAGGGCCGCAGGAGGTGGAGCGGGGACATTCGGCTCGGGACTCGCATTCAGGGTGGCCCGAAGGCGGGCGCTGGACATCGAGAGTGTGCTGGGAGCCCCACCGATGGCGAGCGGAAGCTTCAGCAAACCGGGCCCCGCGCCCAGACTATGAGCGCTGAGGGTGCCCGACAAAGAGCTGAGCGCTGCGCCTTGCGCATCTACGCTCGCCGAAGGCACGCGAAACCAAAGATCGATCGCGGTTCCCCCCGCCCACGGACCATTGGCGCTGTCGGGCGCAGCGGGAAGAAACCCGATCGCCAACGAGGAATCGTCACTGGCGCCAGTGAGATCGTCCAGGCCAGTGAATTGAAGCAAGTTGTTCAGCGTTCCGTCGCTGATCGACTGCTGAAGTGCCGTGTTGATTTGCGACAAGGCGGCGCTACTGAAGGCTCGCCCGAGCGCGTTCGTGCTCGGGGAGCAAAAGGCGGGCGCGCTCGCCCCTTGCACGGCGATCGTCGTCATGCGGAAGGCGAGCTCGTATCGGCACGCAGCGCTGCAGCCGTCGAGGTTTTTATCGTTCCCATCGTCGCACTCCTCCGCCGCGTCGAGCAGCGCATCGCCGCAGCTGGCTGGCGCTCCGCCCGAATTCGCTCCGCCGGAGCTCGTGCCAGCCATGCCGTCCATCCCGCCCGACGTCGTGCCGCCCGAGGCTTCCATTCCGCCAGAGCTCGTGCCGCCGGAGCTCGTGCCGCCGGAGGTCGCGCCGCCGAGGGCGTCTCTTCCGCCGGAGCTCGCACCGCCCGGGCTCGTTCCGCCGGGCTGAGTGGCCTGCTCGCCGGCCATTCCGCCAGCGAGACCGGTGCCCGCTTGGGCACTTTCCCCGCCGACGCTCGAAGCGCCGCCCTCGGCCGCAGCACCTGCCGCAGCCAGCTCATCGCCCGCACCCGCATTGCCCGCCGAGCTCGAGCGACCGCCCAAAGTGCCGGCGCCATCCGAATCCACGCTCCCGCCCGCGCTCGTATTGCCGGCACTCGCGGGCTCGTGGTGCCGACCGCCACCACACGCGCCGCACGCGAGCGCGAGCGCACCAATGAACATGCCACGAGCAGCCCGCTCCGAGCGGTCACCTTTATCGACAGCCATCACGACCCTCCGCAACGCGTTTACCGCGCGAGGAGTTTTACAGGCCGTGAGTCCGAAGTCACGCGCGGGCAGCGATTGCCCGCACGTTGGGAGCTTCGAGACGCTTCTGCCCAGCTCGCGTCGGAGTTTGGAGCCCCCCAACCCCAAACTCCACGACGAGCTCGGGTCTCTCAACCGGCGGCGGGAACCTTGACGCCCAGCGGCAAGCCGCCAAAGCCTGCCACGGCCGTTTCGATCTCACGCTCGCGCAGTTGCTCTTCGGCGCGAAGGAGCGGGTTGTAGTTCTGCAAGTTGCGCTCGCCGTTCGGTGCGCCGGCCTTGAACCACAGACGGTTGGTCAGCGCGCCGTACATCAAAGGCATGTAGGGCAAGAACTCGCTCGAGCCTTCGGTCGAGCGGTGCGAGATGAACACGGAGAAGCCGTAAGATTTGATGTTGTCGAGCGCCTCTTTCAAGCTGCCGACGCCCACCTTCTTGCACTCTTCCAGGATCCACTCGAGGTCGCCGCGCGAGCCCAAGAACTCTTCCACCATGCCGGCGTCCGCCAGGCCGAGCACCACTTCGATGGCCAAGCGCGTCTCGGTGAAGGTGCCGGCTTGGTTGAGCTTGATCAGCACGCTGTTGCCCGCGCGATCCTTGCGCTCTTTGCCGCACAGGTAGGGAATGATGAAGCGCAGCTGAGTCACCACCAGGTCGTCGAGCACGATCTGCACGCGCTCGCCGTACTTCTCGTTCATCAACTTGTGCCCGGCGACATCGTGCTCAGAGGCCGGATCCTCCATCGTCGCAAAGTTATCGGCGCTGCTCACGACCGTGCCGTCGAGCTCGATCAGCTCTTCGCGCGTTTTGCGACCAGTCCCCGAGAAGCGCATGTCGTACATGCCCGCCTTGATCAGGTCTTCGCCCTTCTGCACTTCGCTGAACGCGTTGTCGGTGCCGATCGCGTAGTCGGAGACGGCCAATTTCAGCTGGCCCGCGCATTCTTTGATGCGCGTCAGGCCTTCGAAATTGTCTTTCACCGGGAACACGAAGCCGCGCTCTTTGGCGGTGCCCGTGGGCAGACCGTCGCGCACCAGGTTCTTCTCGAACTGGCGGAAGAACTTGGTTCCGACCTCGAACACCTCTTTGACCGATTTCGCCTTCATGGCGAAGAAGAACATCTCTTGAATGTCCTGCTTCGTACCGGGAACGTGCTCGCCGCCACAGACCATGTTGAAGGCGATGTTCGGGAAGTAAAAGGTCTTGGTCTTCTTGGTCAGGAAGACTTCCCAAGCCTCGAAGCCGCTCGCCTTGAGCAGCGTCTGAAAGAACGCGGTCGAAGCGGCCAGGCAAGCGTTGCCGCCCCACAGCTTCTTGTTCGGGCCGGCCTTCTTGACCATGGCCAAATCGAACTGTGCGGCTGCTTCCAGGATGTCGGCCGGGGTCTTGATTACGACCTTCTTGGGCAGCAGCTTGGCGATGTTCTTCTCGATCGACGCGATCGCCTGATCGTTCGGAATGTAGACGGCTTCGTTCTCACCATCCGAGGTGCCCTTCGGAATGCCGTTGCGCTCGGTGATGGTCCACGATTCCTTGCCGCGCTCGACGTCTGCCGTGATCTCACCCTCCAAGGTGAAGTTGGCATACGAGGAGAGGATCTCGCGCCCTTTGAGCTTGAAGTTGGATACGGTCGTTTCTTTTGCCATGCGAATTCCTTGTCCGTGAGGTCACCCATAGGTGTCCCAAAAAGCGGGCAGATGTCATACCCGAAATCACGGCGCGCTAGGAGATCCCAGACGGCGCGCGTTGGAAAACCGCCTTTCCCGTGGCCTGTCCGCCGCTGCGCCCCGCTTTTTTCGACGACAGCGCGCACGCCGCGCACGTTCACTGCAGGCAAAAAGACAATTGTGACGACGACACGGCTTGACAGCGGCTGAGCTCGCGCTCAGGCGACGCGCTGCGCCGAGTAGATCCCGCGTCGACCCGTGATCAGGTAGCACAGCGCGCACACGATGGCCGCGTGCGGAAAGACGTTCGCGCCGAGCAGCTCCACGGCCATGACCGAGAGCGCGAGCGGCGTTTTTGCGGCCGCCGCGAACACCGCTGCCAGCCCGACTCCCGCGCCCATCGCGATCGGCAAACCCAAAGCGCGCGCAAGCACGTTGCCCAGCGCCGCGCCCACGAAGAACAGCGGCGTCACTTCTCCCCCCAAAAAGCCGGCGCCGAGCGTGACCGCCGTGAACGAGATTTTGAGCGCGAAGGCGAGTACGGGCAGATTCGGGTCGGAAAACGCGCGCAGAATGCCGGGCACGCCGAGGCCCAAATAGTCGCTCGTGCCTACCACGCGCCACAGCGCCACGACCAGGATGCCCCCCACGAACATGCGCAGCGGCAAGCGCGGGATGCGCAGAGCGCCCTCTGCTTTCAAGAAGTGCGTGAGCTCCACGAACACGCGCGTCGCGAGCGAGAGCGCCAGCGAAAAAACCAGCCACTCCAACAATAGCCACGGCGACAGAGCGAGCGGCTGGGGCACCGGGTACACGCTGTGTGAGATGTGCAGCGCGCGGGTCGTCATGTCACCGACGACGGCTGCACTGAGCGCGGGCAAGAGCGCCGCATATTCGATGCGCCCTTGCACCACGAACTCGAGCCCGAACAGAGCGCCAGCGATCGGTGTGCCAAAGACCGAGCCGAAGCCCCCCGCGACCCCCGCGGCCAACACCTGACGCCGCAATGCGCCGGTCAGCCTCAAATAGCGGAGTGCGGTGTCGGCCAGGCTCGCGCCCATCTGCACCGCCGTGCCCTCACGGCCCGCGCTGCCACCGAACAAGTGCGTCAGCACCGTGCCGATCAGCACCATCGGTGCCATGCGCAGGGGCAGACACGGACCGTCGTCGTGAATCGTGTCGATGATCAGGTTGGCTCCGCCGGCGATCGAACGACCAAAGCGCTCGTAAACCCAGCCCACGAGCAACCCGGCGAGCGGCAGGGCGTACACGATCAGCTCGTGGCCCGTGCGATAGTCCGTGGCGAGCTGCAGCGTGAACAGGAACAGCGCCGACGCTGCACCGCACAGCACGCCGACCAGCGCGCCCAGAACCAGCCAGCGAGTCACGCGCACGGGCACAGCCTGCCAAGTGTCCAAAAGATTCGTTTCAGGCGTCTCGGTCGTCACGCGGCATCTCTCCAGTGTTCGGCCAGGCTTTTGGCACCGGAGGGCTCACGCGAGCTCCTACGGTGCGCCCACGACTGTGGGGCAGCAACGTAGGAGTCATTGGCGGACGCGAAGGACCGCGGTTGTCGGCGGACTCCACCGCCATCTGTGTTTGGTCGATGCAAGCCTCGGCTCATGCGACCGCTTTGTCAAGCCATCACCAGCGGAGCTCGCGCTCGAGCTCCGCCAGCTTCGCTTCCAGATTGGCCTCGGTGATGTTCGCCGCGGCGCGCGCTTCGTAGTCTTCTTCTACCGGAACGGCATCCAGCCCGCTCGGCGGCCGTTGCGGCTGCGGGGGCTCCCGGAAAGGGCGCGCGTCTCGTTTCGCGGCGCTGCTATACGACGCCGCGACCCGCTCGGAACGCTGCTCGTTGCAGGCGCTGACAGCGAGCGCAAGCAACAGCGAGAAGACGAGGGGTAGCCGGCTTTTCATCGTACTCCCCCGGCAGCTCGTAGCTCTTGCATGGCTTGCACGTGGCGCGTCAGCTCGCGCGAGATATCGGCTTGCACGCGCTGCACGAGCGCAAGATCAGGCTGCTGTCCCGCCCCCACGGTCTTCTGCTCGGCTAGATAAAGGAGCCGATTCAAGCGAGCCATCCGGTCGGCGTGGATACGCAGACGCGCTTGGCCGTCGATCCGGCCGACGAGGTTGCCCCACAGCGCGGACAGCTGCGCGCGATGAGCGCTCGCGCGCTGCGCGCGCTCGTCGTCCCAGCGCTTCGGGTCGGTGAGCGCTTGCTTGCGAGCAGCATGGCGGGCGCTTTGTAGTTCATTCAACCGTGCCCAAAGCTGGGGGTCGAGCTTCGGGTAGACGACGGCGTCGTCCGCTCGCCCGGAAGCTTGCGCTTCGTTCGCGCGGGGCAGCGCGCCCTCTGGCTCGCCGAGTGCGGAGCGCACGAAAGCACTGACCGCAATCATGACGATGGCGAGCACGGAGAGACGTTCGAGATTCATCGCGCGGCGTTTCAAGCGGAGAGCATGCTGCCGCATTTTCCAGCAGGTCAAAAGCCCAAGATCAGCCCTTCACGCACAAGACTTGTTTCAGCTCTGCGACGATCTCGACCAGGTCCGCCTGCTGCGCCATCACTTGCTCGATGTCCTTGTACGCCTTCGGCGCTTCGTCGACGACCCCACGATCCTTCCGGCACTCCACGCCCCGAGTTTGCCGCTCCAAGTCCGCCACGTTGAAGCTGCGTTTCGCCTGCGCGCGACTCATCCGCCGCCCCGCTCCATGCGACGCCGACTCGAAAGACAGTGGGTTCCCCCTGCCGCGCACGATGAAGGATTTCGTGCCCATGGAACCGGGGATGATCCCGAGCTCCCCCAGGCCTGCGCGAATCGCCCCTTTGCGGGTCACCAGCAGCTCTTCCTCGAAGTGCACTTCTTCGGCGACATAGTTGTGGTGACAGCTGACCGGGGGCTCGAAATGCACTTGCGGCCACGCCTTCTGCAGCACCTCTTGAAGACGCGCGAGCATCAGCGCGCGATTGAACGCGGCATACTCTTGCGCCCAAAACAGATCCCGCCGATACGCGTCGAACTGCGGGGTGCCCGCCAAAAACACCGCCAAATCCCGATCTTGCAGCGCTTGGTTGTGCGAAAGCTGGGCGGCGCGCTCCATGTGGCGATTGGCGAGCTCGTTGCCCACCAAACGGCTGCCCGAGTGCAGCATGAGCCACACACACTGCTCCGTATCGAGACACAGCTCGATGAAGTGGTTGCCGCCGCCCAAGGTGCCGAGCTGTGTCGCAGCGCGAAACGCCAGCCGCTGCACGGACGAATCGAGCTCGGAGAAGCGCTCCAGCAGCGCCGCACCAGCGGCTTTCAATCCGGCGGCATCCTCCCAAACCGGGCTCGGGTGTTGCTCGCGCCCGACCGGAATCGCCTGTTCGATCGCGAGCCTCAGCTTGCGCAGCGACTCCGGCAGATCCTCGGCCGTAAGATTGGTCTTTTGGGCGGCCATTCCGCAGCCGATGTCGACACCCACCGCCGCGGGCGCCACCGCGCCCCGCAGGGCGATCACCGAGCCCACCGTCGCACCCTTGCCGACGTGCACGTCTGGCATGACCGCAACGTGGTGCGCCACCCACGGTAACGCTGCGACCGCTTTGAGTTGACGGATCGCGTCCGACTCGAGCTCATGGACGTTCGCCCAGACTCGGATCGGTACGAGATCGCCGTTGATTGTCGAAGGACTCATGTGCGTTTCGCTTTCCGAAGAATACCAAAGTGGTCGACCACGAAGTCGCGCCGCGAATGCCGCCCTTCCACCTCAGGCAACAAGTGATCGAAAACGATGTGCCGACCCGGCGTGGTGCGAATGTCGAAGCGCGCGAACAGCTCGCTCTTCGCCTTGTTCCAGGGTCGGCCGATTTGCGTTGCGAGCCAACGCCGAGCGGGCCCCAATTTGTCTCTGAAGTCCGGGTAAACTTTGTAGCGTCGGGGGTAAACCACTGTGTCCGCGTCTGCGCCGCGGCAGAGCGATCCGGACACGAGATGCACGTTCGTGCGTTGTACCCCGTTCGAAGCGCGGCGGTCCCACTTGGAGAAGCGGGACCGCCCACCCTCGATCAACGTTCGTGCAAGATTCTTGGTTGCCATCAATCGAGTTCCAATTCCGCAAAAGATTCAGTCAAAGCCGACGGATCGATGCGGAAGCACAGATCCGGCATGCGCTTCAGGGGCAGCGCTTCACACAAGCGTCTACGGAAGAAGCCCGCTGCGCGCTCGAAGGCCAGTTCGAGCACGAGCGCGCTCTGCGCGCGGCTCGCGTTCGGGTTCTCATCCACCTGCAAAGAGACCCAGACACGAGCCCGCGAGCCATCGCGAGACAGCTCGACCAGGCTGATGCGCGTGCCTTCCAAGCGCGGATCGGTAATTTCGCAATCCAGAATCGAATTCAGTTCTTCACGGAACAGCTCTTCGAGACGCGGGTGACGCACGCGCGCACCCCGACCTTCGCCATCCCGTGACGTTCGGTGCTTGCCCATTTTGAAAATCCAGTGCGACGGCGCTGAACACCGCCTTGCTCGGCGTGCAGAGAGCACGCGAGCCACGCCGCTTCGCGGGCGCGAAAGCAGCACAAATAAAGCCCAAATGGAGAACGAGCCGCGGCGCGCGCTCAGCGCGACGGCGCGACCACGGAGATGATCACACGGTATGCTTGGTTCGTATTGGACTGCATCAGCATCATCTCCTTCCCCGGGCGCGCAAGGACGCAACCCGCGAGTGATGTATGACAGAGCGCGCGAAAACTGTCAAGCGTTAGTCAATGCGCGCCACGCGGGGTGCGCGCCAATCAGCGCGAGTGCGCGTGCGGTGAGAGACTTGCCGGGCTCGGAGCGCGGCCAGGTGGAGGCGCCCGATGGGTGAGGAAGAGGAATCACGTCGATGCGCGCGCGGCTCGTCGGCCGCGTCACGACGTGCAGAGCTCCAATTTGCTCGACCAGCGGACGCGCGGGCAGAAACTGTTCGATCGCCACGCGGCCGACCGGCACGATCAGCTCGGGCTTCAGCAGCTCGATTTCGCGCTCCAGCCACGGTCGGCAATTGAGCAACTCTTCCGGACTCGGCACGCGATCGCCGCCCTTCGGGTTCTTGCCGGGGAAGCAGCGGCATGAAGCGGCGATGTAAACGCGGGCGCGGAATTGCTCCTCGTTCACGCCGAGTGGCACGAACCACTTGAACAGCTGTTTACCGGCGGTCCAAGCGAAGGGGCGTCCGAGCGTCGGCTCCTTGTCGCCGGGCGCTTGTCCGACCAGCAGCACTTTGGAGCGCACTGCCGTGCCGACGATCGGCGGACGGTGCATGTTTGGGCACAACCGGCAGGCGCGGAGCGCGTTTTGGTGAGCTTCAATCAGGCGGAGCGCGGCAGGCATCGAGGTTTGGGTCTAAGGCGAAGTCTAGCGAGCCTCGAGGCCCGAGCCAGCACAGGCAGGGAGCGCGCGCGAAATCTGGCTGATCCCCGACCCGTGTTAAGCGGGAACGATGCCAGCCGCCGACTTCCCCGTCTGGACTCTGCTGCCCTTCCCGTTGCTCGTGCTCGCGATCGCGATCTGCCCGATCGTGATCCCCCACCTCTGGGAGAGGCACAGTTTGCAGCTCGCGGCGGTCGCGTCCTGCACGTTGCCGGTGGTGCTGTACGAGGTCCTGTCAGGAAGGCTCGCTCTGACCCTAGAAGGAGCGAAGAGCTATCTCGCGTTCGTGATCACCCTGGGCGCCCTGTTCACCACCTCCGGCGGCATTCTGCTGCAGGGTGACATCGAAGCCACGCCGCGAAACAACCTGCTGTTCTTGGCGTTTGGCGCGACCATCGCCAGCCTGATCGGCACGACCGGCGCGAGCATGCTGCTGATTCGACCGCTGCTCAGGACCAATCACCAGCGCGAGCACCGTGAACACCTGGTGCCGTTTTTCATCCTGATCGTCGCCAACACCGGCGGGCTGCTCCTGCCGCTCGGTGACCCGCCCCTGCTCGTCGGTTACATCATGGGCGTGCCGTTCTTTTGGACGCTGCGCTTGTTTCCAATTTGGTTTTTGTACGCGGGCACGCTCTTGCTCACATTTTACGTGCTGGACGCGCGAGCTTATGCGCGCGAGACCAAGCAGGCGCTGGCCGAAGATCGCCGTGAGATCGAGCCGCTCTCGCTGCGCGGACGACGGAATCTGTTGTTCCTGGCTGCGATCGTGCCTGCGGCGCTATTGCCCGAGGGCTTTCGCGAAGTCTCGTTGCTCGGCATCGCGCTGCTTTCGTACTTCACCACGCCCCAGGCGGTTCACGCGGCCAACCGCTTCGGGTTCGGGCCGATCATCGAAGTGGCGATCGTCTTCGCGGGCCTTTTCCTATGCCTCGGGCCGATCGAAGTGATGCTCGCCCACGCCGCACCAGAATTCCCGCTGCGCCGGGCGTGGCAGTTATTTTGGGGCGCGGGCGCGCTGTCGTCGGTGCTGGACAACGCACCGACGTACAGCGCCTTCGCAGCGCTCGCGCGCGGCCTCGCTCGGCACTCGCACGAGCTCGTCGCGGGCATCGAACCGCTCGCGCTCGCGGCGATCAGCGCGGGCAGTGTCGTCATGGGCGCGACCACGTACATCGGCAATGGCCCGAATTTGATGGTCAAGGCAGTCGCCGAACGTGAGAGCTTTCGAACTCCGAGCTTCGCGCGCTACTGCGTGTTTGCGTTCGTGTGCTTACTGCCCGCGCACCTGATCCTGACCGCCGCGCTCTGGTGGCTCGAGCGCTGAAATATTTATCCAATAATTAACGAATCATTAGACGCAGTGCGAAATGATTGCCCCATTTTGCCACGCCGCCGTCTCAACCATGACCCATAAACAGGTTCAAATCCGGCGTTTCCGAAGAATCCTGCGCCCACTTTCGCGGGTTTCGATCAATCAATTTATTTTTATGTGAGCCGCTCGTTCATTCGTCTGAAAAAGACGAGAAACATACGGCGGGAATACTCCTGGGAAACATCAGACGCCATCGATTCGCGAGCCAGGAGCGACCCTGACTCGCAGGCGGACGTGCGCCATCCGCCGGCCACAACGGGTTGGGCACGGTCGGCCGTTTACCGACAGGTCGCGAGTCCGTCCCTCGATGCGGCCCCCAACCACCACGACGAGTCACCCGAAAGGATTAGAGTAATGAGTGCCCTGTTAGAGCCAGCGAAACTACCGCTCGCGCGGAAATTCTCCCGTCTCCGGGATCGAATGCGAGATCCCGAATGGCGTCGTTTCGGCAGAAATCTTCTGCTCGGCAAGTTGCTCGGATTGGCGGTGCTGGCGGCGGTGATCGTCGCGCTGAATCTCACCGGAAGCTTGTTCAGCATCCGGCAGGCGTTCGCTGACACGCCAGCAGCCATGCCTGCGGCCGGGATGGTCACGCCCGCGGACCTGATGGATCAAGCCAAGAATCCGGTCATCAACCCGATCAACACGCTCTGGGTCTTGCTCGGCGCATTCTTGGTGTTCGGCATGCAGGCGGGCTTCACCATGCTCGAAGCGGGCATGTGCCGCAACCGCGAGACAGTCAATGTCTTGGTCGAATGCGTGTTCGACACTTGCGTTTGCGGCCTCCTTCACTGGGCGTTCGGCTTTGCGTTCATGTTCGGTGGCGGCAACGCCTTCATCGGCTGGCACATGCCGGGCGACCCGACCAAGAGCCTGATCTTCATGAAGGACGTCGGTGTCCTCTCCGTGTACGGCTCGACCGGCATTCCAATCGTCGCTCACTACATCTTCCAGTTCGCGTTTGCGGACTGCGCCTCCACCATTTGCTCGGGCGCCATGGTGGGCCGCACGCGCTTCATCGGCGATGTGCTGTATTCGATCGGCGTTTCCGGCTTCATCTATCCGATCTTCGGCCACTGGTGCTGGGGTCCGGACGGCTTTTTGGCCACGATGGGCTCGGAAGGCGGTTTCCTCGCCAGCTTGGGCATGAACTTCCACGACTTCGCGGGTTCTACCGTCGTTCACTCGATCGGCGGCTGGGTGGCCATCGCGGGTGCGATCTGCCTCGGACCGAGGCTCGGTCGCAAGTTCAAGCGTGACGGTGGTGGCCCGATGCTGCCGCACGATCTCACGATCGCCGTGATCGGCGGTCTGATTCTGTGGTTCGGCTGGTACGGCTTCAACCCCTGCTCCACGCTTTCGATCATGGACAACGCGGGCGCTGGTCGCGTCGCGATGAACACCACGCTCGCCGCATGCACCGGTGGCCTGGCTGCCGTGTTCGTCGTGTTCTTCATGGTCAAGAAGTGGGACACCGCGGCGCTGGTGAACGGCTTCCTCGCGGGCCTCGTCGCAATCACCTGCCCTTGCTACTGGGTGAGTGACATTGGCGCCTGCATCCTGGGTGCCGTCGCCGGTGTGCTCGTGATCTTGGGTATGGAGCTGCTCGAGTACCTGCGGATCGACGACCCGGTCGGCGCTTGGCCGGTGCACGGAGTGTGCGGGATCTGGGGCACCCTGTCCTTGGGCCTGTTCGCCAGCGGCCAATATTCCGCAGCCGGTTCGAGTCCCACGGGCGTGCCGGAAATCGTCGCCAAATCGCCGCAAGCGCTCACTGGCTTGTTCTACGGTGGCGGCTGGGCGGTGTTGAAAGCGCAATTCATCGGCAGCGCGATCGTGTGCGCCGCGACCTTTGCTACGGCAATGGTCATGTTCAAGGCGCTCAACGCCGTGAACTTGCTGCGCGTGTCGAAGCAGGGCGAACTCGAAGGCTTCGACCTCGATCAACACGGTGCCGCGGCCTATCCGGAGTTCGTCATCTCCACGCTCACCGCAACGCACGCCATCGAAGGCGATACCGAGAGTGCCCCGAGCATGGCCGCAGGAGCGACCCGAATCGTGGCCGACGCCAAGTGAACAGCACGTTATCGAATTGAACTGAGCGTCACGCGACGCTCCCAGCCGATGCCCGGTTGGACCCACGCGGTCCACCGGGCATCGCTCCATTTGGGCGCACGCTTCTGTGGCGATCGTGCATGCGTACGTTGGCCTTCGGTTTGCACTCGGAGGGACCGGGCCAGCCCGGTGGTCCCCAATCACGAAGGAGACAGACGATGATGCATACCTATCTTGGCCGCGGCGCGGCAAAGTGGCTCGGTTGTGGCGCACTTGCGGTTTGCACGGCGGCTTGCGCCAGCGACAAGACTCCCGCCAAGGAGCCCGTAGCCATGGGCGAGATGACCGCACCCGGACCGCAAACCCCGGAAGGGCGTCGTGAGAGCGACACCACGATCGCGATTTCCGAGGACTTCCGGCGCGAGTGCCGCTTGCCCAACGCCCCCAAAGACGCGCCGCATTTCGACTACGCTGACGCCACGCTGCACGCGCGCGGTGCGAACATTTTGGACGACGTCGCCAAGTGCCTGAGTGAAGGACCGCTCAAAGGCCGGGTGATCACCATCATCGGGCGCACGGATCCGCGCGGCTCAGCCGAATACAACAAAGAGCTGTCCGCCAATCGCGCCGAGGCCGCGCGCAACTACCTCGTGCAACGCGGCGTGGCCGCCGCGAACGTCCGGATCATTGCCCGCGGCGAGCAGGGCGCACAGGGCACGGACGCCGAGACCTGGGCGCTCGATCGCCGCGTCGATTTCGAGCTGGGCGACCGCAACGCGCAAGGCAACGCCGCCGCGAACAACCTGAACGCTTCGCCGGATCCGGTGCTCGAGGGCACGCGCATGCAAGCGCTTTCGCCAAACAACAACGCTTCGAAGGTCAATGCCGGCAGCTACTCGGACAGCGTCGAAGGCGGACACGAAGTGGGTTCCTCGAAGAGTAGCGGCAGCACCGGCAGTGGTTCGGGCAGCGCTTCCGGAAGTGCATCCGGCAGCGTCCACGTCGGCAAGTAGCTGCGCATTCGGGTGCTCTCCGCGCCGCTCCGCCGTCAGGTGTCGCCGGCCCTCCGCGCCGGCGGAGCCGGCGCTTGGGGGGCCCGGGCGGCGCAGCGAAGCGAGCACGCCCGGTCGTGTTCTGGCTCGACTCATCGAGGGGCAGCCCTAGCCGCTCGTTCGAGGGCTACTTCCGGACCACCGTCGGCCCGCGGCTTCGCACTAAGCTGTCGAGGGTCGTCAGAGTTGGGCAATCGACCCGAGCGATGCGCGACGAACATTGGAAGTGTCGCCCCGCACCAGGCAACCGTCGCCGTTGCGTCATCGCCTCGCGCCATTGAGTAGCGTCGATGTCCGCGTCGCCCGAGTGGGGCGTCGTCGCAACGAATGTGCGCGGCCCGAGCACTGTCCTTGAGCAGACAATCGAAAATGGCATAGCCTGAGTGGGCGTGAGGACGTTCTTATTGCTCGGGCTGGCCTTGGCTCTGATCCTTCTTGCCGCTTGGCTGATGGACCTACAGCGACGCTTGAAGTGGAAGGCGAGCGAGGGTGGCCGCTATCCTGCGGACGTGCGCGAAGGCCTGGCTCTCATCGATTTGGCAGCGGAAGGAGTACTCGTTGGTCGAGAGCCCACAGACGGCGCGCTCGAGGAATCCGGGGCCGCGTTCAGTCGATTTCATCGCTATCTGAACCAACGCAACCACACGGAGAACAACAATCGATTCGCGCTCGCCGACCGCGCGGCCTTCTATCTCTACGCCATCAAGCTCAGCGCCCTGCAGCACCCCGATCACAACGCCTGGCCGCTGATGGCTTCGCTCCGTGCTGGCTTCATCCAACCCTTGCGACGTGAGATCCGCGCGTCGCAGGATGGGTGGACTCAACTCGCCTTCATCACTCCCGCATTGCTCGCTCGCGACGTAGCGTTGGCGGAGCACCTGTACCGCAAGCTGCCGCCGAAGCTTGCACGAATTGCGCTAGAATGGGTCCAAGATACGATCGCAAGCTACAAAGATTTCAATCATGTCCCGAGCTCGCATCGCTTTCTTCAGGCGCTCGGCGTGCCGCTGCCGTCGATCCCGCCGCGGGCCGAGGATCCGCTCACGAGTGAGCAGCGCTGGGCCATCTCCGTCGCCGTTTACCCCTCTTACGCGCGAGATCCGCGCGCCGCCCTGAGCGAGCCACTGGCTCCAGCGGTGTGCCGGGCATCCCTCCTTCGTTGGTGGGAAGTCAGCGATCGCGACTCTGCCATCAGTATACTGGAGTGGCTACTGGAACAAGGCCACAGCGAGCAACTGGCAGACGAGCTCGAGCTGCTGAGTACGGACGAACTGAGCCCGGAGAAGCGCGCCTTCTTGCTCGGAAATGAGAGCGAACTTCGAGAGTACCTGATCGTGGCCTTCGACCTCTGCCGTCTTGTCAATGTCGCGCGCAGCGCACACAAGGCCGAATACATCGACGAGGGCACGGCCTGGCACTTCATTCTCTCGGCAGCGCGCAAGCTTCACGAAACTTATCCGAGCTGGAGCGACATGGGTGACGACTACATCCTCGGCAACCGCTACTTCTCCGGCGATCACAAGGCCGATCCCGGACACCGCGCCAGCGTCGAATGGCTGCAGCAATCTCCGTCGAGTCCTTGGCGGACAATTGCCTGGAGTGACGGCCCCCGCTAGGTCGCGGCGTGCGTCCACGGCTACTCCTGCCCGTGACAGTCCACATCACCTCGCCGAGCATCATGCATCGGCCGAAGGCCCCGTTGCCCGCGAAATAGGCATTTTTCCGCGCGGCGCGCGGACGGTCGCGTTTGTTGTAAGTTCGAAGCAACCTCGGCGCTCGGCGCCGGCAACAGAAAGACGTAGCTGCGATGTGGATGCAAGGGGTTCGAGCGTTCATGGCGATCGGAGTCGTCCTGCTCGGTGGCTGTGCCAGCTTCAGCGTTCTCACGCCGGGGACGAACGCCACGGTGCGCTCGCCGGTCGCGGTCGATCTGTATTGGAACGCAGATCTGCAGCCCGGTAGCTTGAAGGTCGTGGTCGACGGAACGACCGATCTGACGAACCAGTTTACGGTCTGGGGGAGCGCTGCCGATTCGCATGCGACGGCCAGCGTGACGCTGACGCCGGGCACGCACACGCTCGTCGTCTCGGGCAATCTGGCCGATTCGAACGGCTACAGCGCTCAATCGGCGTCTCAGACCTTCGTCGTCTCGAACACGATGGGGCGACCGGTGACGTACACCGAAACGATCCTCAACTTCCCGAATGGCTGGCCAGCGGGCAGCTTGGGCGACGTGTCGTTCGGCGGCACGAGCGAGCATCCGAACGTGAACCTCATCTTCACGTTCGAGGGCAACACCAACGACCTCGTACCCTTTCACGTCCCGACCTCGAAACCCGCCGTAAACGACGGGGTCGGCGTGGAAATCATCGCCGGCACCGCGACGGTGACGGTGCAGGACGCCCGCAGCCAGGCGATCATCAAGCAGGGAACGTTCATCCCGCAAGCGCGCGTGTTCGTGAGCGTCGACAACGGCAATCACGGGATCGGCTTCGGCTCGCTCGGCGCGCTCCCCACGGATTCGACGTTTCCGAATAAAGGGGTCGAGGTCGCGTATCCCTATGCGCTGTTCAGCGTGCCCGCGACAGACCTCGCCTCGAACTACACTGCCTCGGCCGTTTGGGCACTCTCGTGCATGGGCTTCAGCGGATCACCCGGTCAAAAGGGGCCCGGCACCTGCAATGTCCCGCTCTCGCTCGGAACGACCGCGGGTGCGCTGACCATCATCTCCAACGATCAACAGGACACCCCGCCGTCGGGCACGGTCGGAGCGACGTTCATGACGGTCGTCCACTAATAAGGTGGTTCGGACTTCTTCCCACACCGGCGTGCCGCAGGATCGATCGCCGAGCGCGGCTACCCCGGGGCCCCAGGGCTAGCCTCGCTCACGACAGGGACGCGGGACTACGAAAGTGGTTACCGAGCACCATGGCGCCTCGAGCTCGCGCACAATCCGCTGTTTAGAACTCGAGGTCCAACGTGACGCTGTCCGTCGCATCGTCTCGGTTGATCAGGGTAGCCTGGAGCTGCCCGTGCGTGTTGAAATGCCGATGAGTGTCAGAGGCCCCAAGGGCTGCCACTGACGTGACATTCAGCTGCCAACCTCCCTGAGCTGGATCGGGCTGTGACTGACAGGTCGCCGCGGGCCGCGCCTGATAGCGGAGCCGTGCGGGGGCGGGCACGCACACGAACGCTTCACCCGTGCCTTCACAGCCGGGGTCGCAGGGCGAAAAGGGAGTCGTGCACACGACATCCGGTGGAATTGGTAGGGTGACCGTGAAATCGAAAAAACCGCAATTGGCTGCGGAGGTGTAGGTGCCGACGACGGCAGCGCTCGCACCGACCCAGCCAGACAGGTCAGCCGATACGGCAGCGGCGGGCGCCGTGAGATGAAAGCCGTATGTCCCAGTCATTGCCGAGGGACTGACCACGGCCCCGAGGTCCTTCGTCGTCGTGTAGAACGCCTGCTCGTACGGAGTGAGTCCGCTGTCCTCCGGGCCAAGAAAGAACGTTCCGAGCCCGTTTTCGCAGATCACTCCCGCGACCTTGGGACCAGTGACAGTGCCGTGCACGGGGATGAAAATGGATTCGAGAACCTGCTCGGCACAGCCAGGACTCTGCATGGCTGGCGGCGGCGCGCCAGTGGCGGCCGGCGGCGCGCCAGTGGCGGGCTGGGGAGACGGATCGATCGTTGGTGACTGGGCACTCGGCTCAGGCGGCGGGACCATCGCTGACGTCGCAGCGCTCGGCTGTGGTTGCGCTGGCTCGGGCACGCGACGGTCGCTCGTGCTCTCGGCATTCCCGCAAGCAAGCGTCGATGCCAAAACGAGGAACAGCAAAGAGCTCGCTGAGATCGGTCGTGGGCGCATCCGAGAGCGAGGGTATCACTTACCTGGCGCTCCGTGCTCTGCTGGCTCGCTTCCGCATGGCCAACAGAAGCTCAGACGCAACCGCTTAGTCTCGAGTGGTTCCGGACGGCGCATAACCGCAAAATACTCATAGTCGCGCCGCGCGGGTCCGTGCTTAGCTATCCGCGGGTGGAGCTCGCCCAGCTATCTCCCGTCACGGCGCGCGCCACGACCTTTGCCCTCTCCGGTGGGACCATCGACAACGTCAACAGCTGCGTGACGGCAACACCGCCAGCGCCAGCCAGCCCGCCGTCGCCGGCGGTTGGCAGCGAGGTGCTGGTCGGCTACCAGGACTGGCGAAACACGGCCACCGACAGCGCCGGCCATCAGTGCCAGACCTCGATGGCCAAGCGCTTCGAAGGCGTCCTGAGCTTCGGCATGAGCGACGTCATCGCCGACTTCAACTCCAGGCCCTTCCAGAGCGTGACGGCCACCCTCACCTTTCAGATCGATGCCCTCCGCACGAAAAAGGTGCCGCAGACTATGGGGGACAGTTGGGCGTGCCTTCCTCGCAGACGTGCTTGTTGCACTCTGCCTTGCAGGCCTCGCGCCC
>DASSMT010000268.1:0-6237 GCA_035688655.1 Polyangiaceae bacterium
CATCGAATCGATGCGCGAGGGCTCGCTCGCAAACATGCGCCAGCCCTGGAGAATGCGTGGATATTCGATGATGGCGGTGGCCCAACGTGAGCGCGGGATGCGCAGCGCCTGGGGGACCGGGGCATTGTCGTTCAGCACCTCGATTCCGATCGCCAGCAAGACGACCAAGATCGCGCCCTCACCCAGCCAGCGATTCACAGCCAACGCTTGCGTGGGGACGGCCGGCTGCGAGTCGAACCAGCTCAGAGCCCAACGCGAAAGCTGGTCGTGCAGCGGCCGCACGCGCGCGGCATGACGACGAGACAACCATTGCCAATGCTCTGGCCGGAGCAACAGCGGATAGAACGAGATCATGGCCGGACTGAAGCTGCCCACGTTCAAGCCCAGCGCGAAACCGAGGTGCAAAGTTGGCATGAGACACACGGCGAGCAAGCGCGCTTGCCGCACGAACACCGGCGAGAGAATCAACGCGAAGCCGAGCCATTCGGTCGCCAATGTCGACCAAGTGAGCGCACGCAGCGTCGAGATCGACAGCTGCTCGCGCATCCAAACGCCCAGCCAAGTCACGAGCTTGTCTTGGTGGAGCGCGTAGTACACCGCGCTGCCGTCCTGCCAAGCCGCGCCCACCTTGCTCGACGCGTTGAACAAATAAATTGCCCCAAACTGCAAGAGCAGCGCGAGTACGGCAATTGACGCGACAGCGATGTTGGCCGGTGCGGCGGCTGCGCGCGGCTCGCCACTGTCGCGTCGCTCGCTGACAGTGGGTTCCGACGTCGCCAGCAATGCGTCGAGCGAAAAGCGCGCGCCGAGCGGCAGCGGCAGCGTCAAGAGGCAGAGCAGGTCCATCACCATGTCTCCGCCGTTTTCGAGCGGCGCCAGACGGCTGTTCAAGCTCACGCGCGCGACGAGCGCAAGCACCTGCAGCCAACGCGTCTTGTAACCGACGATGAACAGCAGATACACACACGCGCACAGCATGAACCCAAACTGCGCTTCGGGCGTGGTCGACGCGGTGAAGAAGAGCGAGAACATGCTGCGCGCCGGCGGGCGCCAGAGCACCGTGTGATTGGGCAACAGCCCGCTATTCGTGTACCAAAAGTCGAGCTCGACCCAGCGCCGGACCAGGTCCGAAAACAGGACCCAACCGAAGAGCACGCGAAACAAGCCCAGACTCCGTGGATCCACGGTGAAATAGGTCTGGAACAAGGAACGGCCCCACTGCCTCATCTGACCTTCTCGGCTACCTCGGCTACCTCGGCTATCTCGCCTACCTCAGCTACTCGGCTACTCTCGGAGCAAGATCCGATCCGCGGTTCGTTTGCCGCACGCCGGCAAAAGTTCGACTGTTCTCGCGAGTTCGAGCAGCAAGTGGCACAACTTGGCAGGGCGCTGCGCCCGCAATGTCACGCCTCGCGGCGCTCTCGAGGCGCTGCCGACGAGAACGGCACGCGGCGCGTCACCCGCGGGGAAGGAGTGGCCGCGCTCAGGGAGCCTGCGTCAAAGCCTTGCTCAGCACCAGGCTGCGATAGCTTTTGCCTTCCCACTGCACGTAGCCCACTCTGCGGTAGCCACGCTTTTCATACAGCTCCACCAAGTGCTCCGCGCCTTCAGCCGTATCCAACGCGGCTTCCAGAGCGCCCTGACTCCGCGCGCGCTGCTCGGCAAGCGCCAACATCTGACTGCCAATGCCCTGCCCCTGCAGCGCCGGCTCGACGGCGAAGCGCCCGATGATCCAAACGCCCGGTCGGCGATACCATTCACAGTCCAATTGTCTCGGGCCAGCGGCGCCCAGCAACAACGTCCCCACCATCCGGCACCCAACAAAAGCGAGATAGCACTCTTTGCGCGCTATTTGCTCACGGGTCGAGATCACGCTCTGATCCACAGCGGTGTAATTCAATCCCCGCGCCCCGAGCGTTGCATAGGCCCGGTGCAATAGATCCGTCAGTTCTTGCAACGAATCACTCGCTTCCAAGCGTCGGATTCGAAGCTGATTTGGCTCGCTCGAGATGGTCACACCATGCGCTTTGCGGTGGGCGGTTCGGTACGCTGCCGAGCTTGCCACAAATGCTCTACGTAAGCGCCTTGTTCGAATCGTTCCGCCGTGCATTCTGCGGGGTTTGCCGCAAATGCGCGGGCCGGGGTTCACGGCCCGCGCCACGCCGCGCACCCCCGCGCCGCTTCGGCTCGAGGAATGAGAGTGCAAGCTGATTGGCACTCATGATTCTCTCACCCTCAGTAGAGGGCAGCGCGAAGCGACGATTGCGCAAGCGAAAACCAATCATTGATGGTCGGCGGTTGACACTCTTCTCGCGCGCCTCGCTACTCCGCGCGCAAAGAAACATCGCCCGATTCAAACAGCGAAACGACCGACAGATCGTGGTCACTCGAACCGCCAGCGCTTTTTTTTGGGGGGGGTTCAACACGCCCCAGCCGCGCGCCGGAGCCTCACCGTTGTGGCGGTACGAACTCATGCGGAGCAGAAAATCGTATCGTGCACGAACAGGATTCCGCGCGCGCGAGACCGCACCCCCGAGCGGCTGTACAAACGCTGATTCGCGGCACTGGAGAGCGATTCCACTCGACGAGCTGGGGCAACGCGCGCGCCGGGCGCCACGCGACCCAGCGCCGCCCGCAACATGAAGCTGATCGGCGGCGCCGTTATCACGAGACCTGGCCGGCATCGGTTCGTGAACGCGTGTACGAACGGCATTTCTGTCTCCGTCGCGCCAAGAGTCGAAAATCAGCTTTCGTTCGCGGGAATGCGAGAACGACGCTACCCGCCGGGAACAGCATGAGCTCTGAGGTGCGATGCTGGCTCGCGAGCGCCCCCTCTTTCAATCGCACTCGTCAATCGCCAGCAGGGGCGGCATAGAGCCGGAGCTCGTGGACCGAAAAGTAGTATCCGGGAACTGGCTGTTCGATCGTGAGTCGTAGCCGATCGGCGAGGATGGGGTTCGGGAAAACCAGGCGAAAGACGAAGGTTTCGGGCGCGAAGATCTGGCTGCGATAGAAGCGCAGGGCGCGCTGCTCTGCGACGGTACCCAGGTCCTGCGCGCCATTTTTGGCGGTCAGCCGGTACGAGACGGGCACGTCCATCACGCGCTGGGGATCCAATATTTCGAGCGCCACGATCGGTCGCGGACTGCTGAGTTCGAGCTCGAGATATTGGCCTTGCTCCTGCTCGCGACCAGCGGTCCAGAAGCTGCGAACATCATCGTCGCTGGCCTGGCTCGCGAGGTCTGCACGCAAGGATGGCACGACGCGCACTTCGGTCGCGGGGATGCGCCGCGCGAATGCGGGCAGCGTGGGCGTGTCCAGCAGTTGCAGGCTCGGATCTTCCGAACCGAGCAGGCTGAAAAGGCTGTGATGGCCGTGCGCGAAGAGGCGGCGATACTCCGTGGGTCGGGCGGCGAGCTGTGCTGCGAGGTCTGCGCGCTTCGGCTCGAGCTCGTCGCCGAATACGATCAGATCGCGCGTTCCAATCGACAGCAAAGTTCGTCGCGCGGCTTCATCCGGTAGCCGCTCGAGCGCACGCTGCGCAAGCTCCGTCACGGGTGGCTGCCAGCTGGATTGGCCGTTGACGAAGCGATGGCGGTGATAGAGCGCGAGATAGTTGTGAAACGCCATGCCCGCATCGCCACTGAAATGCCATTTGCCTTCGTCCTGAGGGGTGGCGGCGATCAGATCGCGTTCGGGGAGCGTTGCCGCAAAGCGCAATACCTGGGGCACGGAATCGCCGCCCCACACTTTTCGGATCGGATGCGGAAAGCAGCGCAGCTCGTAGCACAACGCAACCAGCAAGAGCGCCGCGCCGAGCACCCGCGCCCAGGCTCGGCGCAGCTTGGAGAGTAGCCAGCTTACGCCGAAGCCGCTGAGCACGCAGGCGATGAACGTGGTCAGCACCGCTTGCCGGCTGACTTTGCGAATGCCGTCGAACCCCGGCACGTACGTGTACAGGTAGTAGTAGAGCCCGCGGATCTCGGTGCCCTCGGTGGGCGATGCGTTCAATCCCAAGAACAGCGCGACCGCCAGCAAGAACAGCGCGAAATATAGTCCCTGTTGCGCGCCGAATGGCTGCGGCAGCGCGTGACGCGCAGAGCGCCACGCGAGCGCGAACAAGGCAAAGACGAGCACGCCGGCGAGCAGGCTGTGCGACAGCCAAGTGTAGCCGAGGCCGAGCATCACGAACGCAGACCAAAGCAAGATCGCGATCAGCGAACGCCTTGCTCCGATCCGCCGCAGCGCGCGAACGGCCGGAACCAAAAGCGCGAGCAGCGCGAAGAACAGCACCGAAAATCCCGGAAACGCCACCTCTTCGTGCGCTCCGGGCCTCGTGTTCTGGTAGTGCATGCTCGTCAATGTGCGGTTGGTTTCCGACACATTGGCGAAGAAGCCGAGCTTGCCGTCGTAGCTCGATGCAAACTCCAGGCTGCGCTGTAGGTTGAAAGCGTGTCGCGCCGCGAAGTAGGGGTAGACCATCGCCAGAGCGATTGCTCCGGCGACCACCGCGCACGCGCCGAACCGATAAAAGAAGCGCCGCGGCGGGCGGAGCTCGAGCATGAGCGCGGCGCCGGCCAAGGCCAAGAGCGGCAGCATGAACATCGCGTAGTACAGGCAAGTCCCGAGCTGCAGCAGCGCACACGACCAGAACCCAGCAATGTCGCGCAGCCGCTGGCCCGAAAACGCGCGATGCAGAAGCAAGAAGCTTGCCGGGATCCACTGCGTTGCGACCAGCTGAATGCGCCCAATCTCGAACAACACGTACGGACAGAACGCGAAGGCCACGCCCGCGAGCAGCCCCGCGTACGGGCTCCGCGTCAGGCGTAACACCAGCAAGTAGGTGAAGAACACCGACAGCGAAAGCGACGCGAGCAGCGTGAGATTGTACGCCCAAAGCGGGTTGTCGCTCAGCAAGTAGAACGGAGCGAACACGAACGAGAGCCCGAAGTGGTTCTCGTTGAACGCGATCGAATGCGAGAGCGGCGCGAAGTAGTAGCTGTCGTACAGCGAGAGCGTGCCTCGCCCCAGCGCGGCGTCCACACGGCTGCCCATGAGCATGACGTTGGTGTACGCATCCCAATAGTACGCCGCGCCCAGCAGCTGATGCCCGGGGCTCTCCGCGAGCGGCCAGGTCATGACGATCGAGAGCAGAGCCGCGAGCAGCAGGGCAAGCAGGTGACGAGCTCGCTGCCCTGCTCGCGGTGTTTTCCCAATGCCCGCGCCGGCGCGGGAGGCGGCGTCGAGCTGCATCGCGGGAACGCTAAGCGCGCGCCGGAGGCTTGGTCAAGCGCGATAGCGCGCGGGCAAGCAAGCGAGCGCGGCGTTTGCGAGGCTCATGATCAGCACACCCGACAGCGAAAGCAAGCCGACGGTCAGCTCGCTGCCGCCCGTGACGGGCGCAAAGGTGAGCAGCATGCTCGCCCCGAACGAGCCGTGGCAGATCGCGCACGCGAGCGTGGAGCGGGCGCGAATGCGGATGAACGTGTAGAGCGGCGCCGCGAGCAGCGTGAAGGCAAGCAGCAAACAAGCTCCTAGCCACGGATGATTGGGGAAACCATAGCCCTCGAACACGAGCGGCAAATGCCAGAGCCCCCACAGCAAACCGACGATCCAAGACTCGCGCCAGAAGCCGAGATGAGCGAGCTCGCCGTGCAGCAGCCCACGCCAGCCGGCCTCTTCTCCCAAACCAGCGATCGCCGACAACGTCGGACCCAAAACCAATCCCTGCACGAGCAACGACCAAACCGGAGACAGTGATCCGATAGGATGCACCAGCGAGCGGATCTGTTCCGGCTCGAGCTCGAAGCGCGCGCTCAGGCCCGCGAGCTCCGGCGAATATGCCGTGCCCCGCCAAGCCAAACCACAGCCCAACGTCGCTGCCGAGAGTAGCAACGGCCCGAGCCAAGCGAGCGCGAACCAGCCGTTCAGCCGCAGCGAGAGACCGAGCACGCGCGCGACCGGTTCGCGAAAATAGAAGCGCGCCGTGCACGCGGCCACGAGTCCCGGCACCAGCATGGTCAGATTCGCAAACACGAACGAATCGAGCCGGCGAAAGGACCCGCCTGCGAGCAAGTAGCCGGCAACGAGCGTGTGAGTGACGAGAAACGTGCTGCCGTAGTAGACCGCTACGCGCCGCACACGGACGCCGCCTACATCGGGTACCATCGAGTCCAAAGCCATCGACTCACCTGACACATCGCGCAACGCGGGCCTTGGGCCGAAATGGGCAGCACA
>DASSMT010000306.1:0-6018 GCA_035688655.1 Polyangiaceae bacterium
CCGACTCTTGACCATCCACGGCAGCAAGGGGCTCGCCTTCCCGACCGCGATCGTGCTCGACACCGGCTCTTGGGAACGACCTAATTCGGCCCCCATCGGGCTCCTGCGCGATGAACACGAAACCTCGCTCGTGATTCGCCACATGACCGACGCGGGCAGCCTGCCGACTCCGCTTTCTCGCCGAGCTGCGGCAGATTCCCAGGCGCGGGCGCGCGCCGAACGGCAACGGCTCTCGTACGTCGCGCTGACTCGCGCGCGCAATCATTTGGCGATCGTGCTGCCCGAGGGCAAACTGCGGGCGGATTCTCTGGCCGCGTCGATCGTCGGCGTGGGCGCGCGGCTCGATCAGATCCCAGGGGTCACGCGCTTGCCCGCTCGCGACTTGTTCGCGGAGCCCGCGTTCTCCACCGCGGCCGTCGCACACAGCCCGTCACCGCCACCCGAGCGCCCCGCGCGTCCGCGAGTCACGTTGGCCACGATCGGCGTGACTGCGTTGTCGGATTTCGCGCTGTGTGCACGCCGTTTCGAGCTGTCGCATTTGTGGAACCTGGCCGAGCCACGCGCCGGCGCGCGTGTCGCTGCGCCGAGCGCGGAGGACCCGCGCGCGTTGGGCAGCGCCGCGCACCGCGTGCTCGAAGCATTTCCGAGTGAACGCTGGGGCAGCGCGATCGAGGCCACGGAGATCTTGCAGGCACTCGCGCGCGAAGGCTTGGACGCCGAGGCCGAGTCGAGCGCCGCGACTGCGCGCGGCATCGCGCAGTTCTTGTCCGGCGAGTACGCGCGCTCGGTGCAACGAGACGGCTCGCGCCTGCGGCGAGAGCTTTCGCTCGGCATCCCGTTTCGCCACGCCGCGCCAATCGCGAACGTCCCAGCGGCAAGTCCGTCCCGCAGCCGCGGTCGGCGCGTCGCACCGGGCCAGCTGGAATTGTTCGCGCTTCGACCCAGGAGCAACGCGCCCGACCCGGAGTTGCTCTCGGCCACCGTCGTGCTCAAAGCCACGCTGGATCTGGTGATCGAGCGCCCGGATGGGAGCATCGACGTCATCGACTACAAGCGCTCCCGAGGGGGCGACGAGGACCGCTATTCGTTTCAGCTCGCCGCCTACCGCGAGGCCGCTCGCTTCCACTACGGGATCGAGCGCGTGCGCACCGGCCTCGTACACCTCTTGGGTGAGAACAGTGAGCCCGATTGGCAGACGCCTGCCGAGTTCGACTTCTTCGAGCTCGGGACACGACTCATCGAGGCCCGCTTTCACGACCTCTGGCCGGCCATCGCCGAGCCCGCTTGCCGCAAGGCGCAATGTGGGTTCATCTCCGCCTGTCACGGCCGAAACGTTTCCGGGAACATGCGGCCGATCGACCAACAAAACGATTAGCCGGCCGCTGGGGACTTGAAAATTTGCCAAATCGACGCTACAGACGTCAACAGCGTCACCAGAAAAAGTCGTGTAGATTTCGTGAGCTGCATTAGGCTGACCGGCCACGCGACCTGTTGCGCGTTGCGTTAATTTATGGCAGAAAATTAGCGCAGCTTCGCCTGTCCCGGCCCTTCGATCGCCATATACTCGCGCCTGGCCGGGTTACCCCCTCTGCCCGAGACAAATCAGACCGACGCCCGCCAGGTGGTTCCCCCACCTTTCAACTCACTCCCCGACACAGAGCTACCGAAATGACACTTCCGCCTCGCTCAGGACTTTACGACCCGAAATTCGAACACGACGCTTGCGGCGTTGGTTTCGTTGCCAACATCAAGGGTGAGGCGTCGCACGATATCGTCAAGAAGGGCATCGATATCCTGCTCAATCTCGTGCACCGCGGCGCGACCGGCTGCGATCCGCTGACCGGTGACGGCGCGGGCATCATCCTGCAGATCCCGGACGCGTTCTTCCGTCACGCGTGTGACGAAGCAGACATCGATTTGCCAGAGGCTGGGACTTACGGCGCTGGCTGTGTGTTCTTGCCGCGCGACAAGAAAGAGCGTCGTCGCTGCCAGCAGATCCTCGAAGACAAGATCTTCGGCACTGGTCAGCGCTTGATCGGCTGGCGCGACGTCAAGGTGAACGAGAGCGTGCTCGGCCCCGCCGCGCGCGAGAGCGCACCAGTGATCCGCCAAGTGTTCATTGGTTCGACTTGCGAAGACGAAGCGACCTTCGAGCGCAAGCTGTTCGTGATCCGCAAGTGGGCGGAGCGCACGGTGCGCGAGAGCAACCTGAGCGGTAAAGGCTCGTTCTACATCCCCAGCTTGTCGTGCCGCACGATCATTTACAAAGGCCTGCTCTTGGCCGAGCAGCTCGCAGAGTTCTACGTCGAGCTCAAGGACGAGCGCATGGTCAGCGCGCTGGCCATGGTGCATCAGCGCTTCAGCACCAACACCTTCCCCACCTGGGAGCTCGCTCAGCCCTTCCGCACGCTGGCCCACAACGGCGAAATCAACACCGTGCGCGGCAACGCCGCGTGGATGGCCGCACGCGAACAACTGTTCGACGGTGAAGTGTTCGGCGAGGACGTGCGCCACATTTTGCCGACCATCACCCCCGGCGGCAGCGATTCAGCCACCCTCGACAACGTCACCGAATTGCTGCTCCACGCCGGGCGCAGCTTGCCGCACGTGATGATGATGCTCGTGCCGGAAGCTTGGCAAAACGACGAGCTGATGCCCGCGCACAAGCGCGAGTTCTACGAGTACCACTCGTGCTTGGTCGAACCGTGGGACGGCCCCGCCGCGTTGGCGTTCACGGACGGCAAGCGCATCGGCGGCATGCTCGATCGCAACGGTCTGCGTCCCGCACGCTACACCGTCACCAAAGACGGCTTGGTCTGCCTCGCGTCGGAGACCGGCGTCTTGGAGTTCGCGCCGGAAAACGTCTTGCGCAAGGGCCGGCTCGAGCCCGGGCGCATGTTCCTGGTCGACACCGAGCTCGGTCGCATCGTCGAAGACGAAGAAATCAAGGACGCCGTCTGTAAGGCGCGGCCGTACGGCAAGTGGCTCAGCGAGAACAAGATCTCGCTGGCAGACATCGACGCCTCGCCGCCCAGCGCCACGCGCCGTGAATACGCCTCGCTCGTGCAGCGCCAGAAGACCTTCGGCTACACGCAAGAAGATCTCGGCTTCCTGATGGCGCCGATGGCGCAAAACGGCGACGAGCCCCGCGGCTCGATGGGCACCGACACGCCGCTGGCCGTGCTCAGCGATCGCCCGCAGCTGTTGTTCAACTACTTCAAGCAGCATTTCGCGCAGGTGACGAACCCCGCCATCGACCCGATCCGCGAAGAGCTGGTGATGAGTCTGAAGGCGTACATCGGCGGCGAGGGCAACTTCCTGTTCGAGCTACCGGATCAAGCGCAGATGCTGGAGCTGCCGCATCCGATCTTGACCAACATGGACTTGGCCAAGTTGCGCGAAACGCACCTGCAGCAGGTGCGTCAGCCGCCGACCATCCCCATGCTCTATCCCGTAGAGGAGGGCGGTGAGGGCTTGAAGTCCGCGCTCGACGAGATCTGTCGTCAGGCGTCGCAAGCCGTGCTCGATGGCCACAGCCTGGTGATCCTGAGCGATCGCGGCTCGAACGAGGCGATGGCCCCGGTGCCGAGCTTGCTCGCGACGGGCGCGGTGCATCACCATTTGATGCGCAACGGCACGCGCGTGAAGATCGGCATCATCGTCGAAGCCGGCGACGCGCGCGAGGTGCATCACTTCGCGCTCCTGCTCGGCTACGGCGCGGGCGCCATCAACCCGTACCTGGCGCTCGAAACCGTGAGCCAAATGGTGCACGAGGGCACGTTCCCGAACCTCAAGGATCCGGGAGCCGCGCACGCCAAGTACATCAAGTCCATCAACAAGGGCTTGCTCAAGGTGATGAGCAAGATGGGCATCAGCACTCTCCAGAGCTATCAAGGCGCTCAGATCTTCGAAGCCATTGGGCTCTCGCCGGAGGTGATCGACACCTACTTCACCGGCACCGCCTCGCGCATTTCCGGCATCGACATCGACGTGCTCGCCGAAGAGTGCCGGCTGCGTCACGAGCGCAGCTACCCGAAGATGACCGAAGCCTCGCCCATGCTCGACATCGGCGGCAACTACGCGTACCGCGCGCAGGGCGAACGCCACTTGTGGAACCCGGGCACGGTCGCCGCCTTGCAGCGCGCCGTGCGCATGGACGACGTCAAGAGCTACAAGGAATACGCGGCCTTGATCAACTCGCAGCTGTCCAGCGGCGGGCCCATCACCCTGCGCGGTTTGTGGGATTTGGTCGAGAGCGACAAACCCATTCCGCTCGACGAGGTCGAACCGGCCAGCGAAATCGTCAAGCGCTTCGCCACCGGCGCGATGAGCTTCGGCTCGATCAGCGGCGAGGCTCACGAGACCCTGGCCATCGCCATGAATCGCATCGGTGGCAAGAGCAACACCGGTGAGGGCGGCGAGCGTGAAGAGCGCTACCAACTCGACCCCAACGGCGACTCTCGGCGCAGCTCGATCAAGCAGGTGGCCTCCGGTCGTTTCGGCGTGACCACCTACTACTTGGTCAACTGTGACGAACTGCAGATCAAGGTCGCGCAGGGCGCCAAGCCCGGTGAAGGCGGCGAGCTCCCCGGTCACAAGGTGGACGCGATCATCGCCAAGACGCGCCACTCCACGCCGGGCGTCACGCTGATCTCCCCTCCCCCGCATCACGACATCTACTCAATCGAGGATTTGGCGCAGCTGATCTTCGACTTGAAGATGGTCAACCCGCGCGCGCGCATCAGCGTCAAGCTGGTGGCCGAGGCGGGCGTCGGCACGGTCGCGGCCGGCGTCGCCAAGGCCCATGCGGACGTGATCCTGATCGCCGGGCACGACGGCGGCACGGGCGCCTCGCCTTTGACGTCGATCAAGCACGCGGGCGTGCCCTGGGAGCTCGGCTTGGCCGAAACGCACCAAGTGCTGGTCAAGAACGATCTGCGCAGCCGCGTGTTTCTGCAAGCGGACGGGCAGATGCGCACCGGCCGCGACGTGGTGTTCGCCGCGCTGCTCGGCGCCGAAGAGTTCGGCTTCGCGACCGCGCCGCTGGTCGCTTCCGGCTGCATCATGATGCGCAAGTGTCACCTCAACACCTGCCCGGTGGGTATTGCCACTCAAGACCCGGTGCTGCGCGCCAAATTCAGCGGACAACCCGAGCACGTCGTGCGCTTCATGTTCTACGTCGCCGAAGAAGCGCGCGAAATCATGGCCTCGCTCGGCTTCCGCACGATCAAAGAGATGGTCGGTCAAGTCGAGCGCGTTCGGACGCGGGCAAACATCAACCACTGGAAGGCTTCCAAGCTGGACTTCGCAGATGTGCTGCTGCCGGCTGCCGCCAAGCCCGGTGTCGAGGTGAGCAAGACCATCGAACAAGACCACGGCCTGAGCGCCACGCTCGACGTGATGTTGATCGATCGTCTGAAGCCGGCGCTCGAGCGGCGCGAACCCGTTCGCCTCGATATCCCGGTGCGCAACGCCCACCGCACGATCGGCGGCATGGTCGCGGGTGAAGTCGCGCGACGCTTCGGGCAAGAGGGGCTGCCGGAGGGCACGATCGACCTGCGCTTCACTGGTTCGGCTGGTCAGGCTTTTGGAGCGTGGGTCACGCGCGGCATGACCCTCAGCTTGGAAGGTGAAGCCAACGACTACGTGGGTAAGGGCATGTCCGGCGGTATCCTCGCGATTCGTCCGGCACGCGGCGCGGACTTCCAAGCCGAGCAGAACGTGATCGTCGGTAATACTGCGCTGTACGGCGCCACCAGCGGTCGTGCGTTCTTCAACGGTCGCGGCGGTGAGCGCTTTGCCGTCCGCAACAGCGGTGCCACCGCGGTCGTGGAGGGCGTGGGTGACCACGGCTGCGAGTACATGACCGGTGGGCGCGTCGTCGTCCTCGGCGCGACCGGGCGCAACTTCGCCGCGGGCATGAGCGGCGGGCTGGCCTTCGTCCTCGACGAGGCCGGCGACTTCCGCAAGCGCGTGAACCCGACGATGCTCGACCAGCTCGAGGAACTCGACGACGCC
>DASSMT010000309.1:0-57742 GCA_035688655.1 Polyangiaceae bacterium
GGACGACCAGTGATGACGTCGAGCGCGTCCTCCAGCTCGCCATACAACGGCGCTTCCAGGTATGCGCGCGAGAAGTGGAACTGCGTCCCGTATTGTTCCAACGCGGCCGCGGCTCCAGCTCGCAGCGCCGGGTGTGCTTCCAGCGCCATGTAGCTGCAGGAACCGAAGTTGCTCAGTGCTTTACCGCGGATCGTGCACTTTGGCCCGTTCGCGGACTCGGCGCGGTTACAGATCAAACCCTGTTGGCGCGCCTCCTCCAGGATGCGGTTGACGGTCTGATGCTTGCGTTCACGTGTCAGTTTGGCCATTGGTCTCTCCGCTAGCGAACAAATCTCGCAACTCCAGGGGGTTATCGAGGCGCTCCTCGTCCCAGAACAGGCTCAGAACCTTCCAGGATTCGTCTTCCTTGATGAGCTGCAGTGAATTCACCCCCCGCGCGAACGGCTCCAGCGCGCTCGGGCTATGGCGCGTTTCATAGGCGCTGAGCACATGGGCCAGGCCGCCGAACCTGCGCTCGTCGCGCAGCACCTCGATTTCGAAGAAGCGAGTATAGACTCCGAGATCGAATGTCTCTTTGGCAAGCTCTTGGAAGCCACCGACATCGAGATAGTCCGTCCCATCCGGAGTGATGCGCGTGATGCGCGCGTGTCGCGAGAACAGCGACTGCATACGTCGCCAGTCGGGCTCGCTGTCTTGGTCGAACGAGATCACTTCGTACAGCGCCCTGATCAGCGCGTCGATTTCGCTGCCATCGTCGGCCGCGGCCGGCGCTTCGCGCTTGTTTTCCGTCGAATTCATGCCACTTCCCTCGTCTGCAAACGCAACGCCGCCCGAACGCTCGAATTGCGGCGAAAAGCGGTAACGCCGTAGCGCCGAACTGAGTCGACACCGACCGGCGAGCAGGTTGATCTTTCGGTTCTGCAGACAATAACGATTCGACACTGGCTGCGCCAATGGGCATTTGTTTTGGAGCAACTCCTCAGAGTGATTGGCGGGTGATCGCGAGTGATTCGCGAGCGATTCGCGTGAGTGCGTGCTTGCTGTCGCAGCAGCAGTTCTGCAACGCCTTCAGCGAGCTGCACGCCGAAGGGCTACGCCCTCGCGCGGCTTCACGCTCGAAGCCTCGCGAGGTCGCGTAGGAAATTGACTACGACACGAGGCGCAGGCGCTTTCGGCCGTCAGCGAACGGCGACGCCGGAGCGGCGCCATCGGTCGCGCTTGCCTCACGTGTAATCACGGTCAGCGGGCCTTCGGGCAACGGCAAATGTTGATTCTTCGCGTAGACCGGGTGCCGACCACGAGTCTTGTACCATTCGGCAACGGTCGCGGTGCGCTTCATCTTCTCGATGATTTGCCGGAAGCCAACACCGGTGTTGTAAGCGCAGAACGAGATCTCACCCATCTGCGTGCCGTACGGGATGATGCACATCTCGGTGCGCCGGAAGTCGTAGTTGAAAAGATCCTGAAACCACATGCCGGCCACGAACAGGAAGCGCCATTCGAATTTGTGGGCGTCACCTTCGCTCTCGCCCACCTTCGAACCGCTGGCGCCAATCTGACTCAAGAACTGGCGCGCAAACTCGGTGAAGCTGTAACCCGGGGGCGCTTTTTCCGGGTCGAAGTTGCGCAGCAGCGAGAGCGCGATACCGGTGATGGTCTGTGCCCTGGTCTGGCCTGCGTCGGCGATGCTCTGCATGTCCAGCAATACCTGATCGAGGTTCAGGAACTGAGACACGGGCACCATCTGCTTGGTGCGCTTGTTGACGAGCAACGCAGTGCCGATCCCGCAGTTCGGGTGGCAGCCGCACTTGAGCGCGCCAAACTCCGAACTTTGACCGAGCAGCAAGTCGACCACGTCGCTGAACGGGTTCATCGCCGAAAGCGGGAACCAATCTCGCATCGGCTCGGTGACGCCCAGCTGATCGCGCAAGTCGCGCACCAGGTGACTGAGCGTGTAGCGCTCTCGAAGGCGACGCGCGTCGTCGATCTCTTCGTCACGACCGGTGAAGCTCACGGGCTGGAACGAGACCACCGTCACCTTATCGGCGTTGTCGATTGCAAACTGCAAGATCGGCCCGACCTGCTCGTTGTTGACGCCGTTCACGACCGTCACCACCAGCACGACGTCGATACCTGCCGCGGCTAGATTCTCGATTGCCCGGAGCTTCACGTCGAACAGGTTACCGACCTTGCGGTGACTGTTGGCGCGATTGGTCACCCCGTCGAATTGCAGGTAGCAGAGCCTGAGCCCCGCGCGCTTGGCGGCGTGGCAAAACTCCGGATCTTGCGCGAACATGACGCCATTGCTGGCGCATTGCACGCAGAAATAACCGACGTCTCGCGCATATTTGATCGCGTCCAGAAAGAACGGGCTGAGCGTGGGTTCGCCACCCGAAAATTGCACGCTGAGCTGGCGGCGCGGCTTGATCTTCAGGCTATCGTCCAAAATCTGCTTGATGTCGCTCCATTCCAGCTCGTGCACGAAGCCGACCTGATTGGCGTCCATGAAGCACGGATCGCACATCATGTTGCAGCGATTGGTCAGGTCGACGGTGAGCACGGAGCCGCGACCGTACTTGATGGTCGAGCTACCGTGGTTACGCAGCTCGCTCTTGGGCGCTTCGAAGTCTCGACCGGGAAACAAGCCCTCGATGCGCGCCATGAACGCGGGATCTACACTGATCACGTCCGTGAATTCACCGTGCTTGGGGCAGGTCTTCTGCATCACGATTTGACCGTCGCGCTCCACGATGTCCGCCTTGATTTCGCCCGGGTTGCCCTCCACGAACTCGCGCAGGTCTCGCGCGCCCGAGAGCACGGCGTCACGCACTTCTTTCACACAACGGGGGCAGAGCGAGTCGGTGCGGCGTGGCCAGCCGAGTTGCGGCGCGGTCCGTTCCTTCTTCCGCAAGAGCGGTGCCGGTGCCCACTTGGGCTGGAAACGACCGCCGGGGAAGCGCTCATTGTACTTCTGATACAACGGCCAGACACGGTTGACCGCTTTGCCCACGAGCTTTTCGGTCTCGAGGGTAATGCGTTCCAAAGCCTTGTGCATGATAGCCCAGAGCATACACGGACCGAGGCCCCCACCAAGAGCCCTTTTGAGCCTCGGTCGCTGCGCCAGCTGCAGGATTTCCTGCCAAATTGCCACGCTGACGAGTGCTCGCCGGCATGCGCGTGCGGCCGGCGCGAAGCGCTCGGGCGCTGCTCGAGACGATGCTAGGCTGAGCTCGACTCGCAGTGTCTGCTCTCGTCGCGCTCCGTCAATGAAGCCCTTCATCGTCACCAGTGACTTGCACTTGTCGGCGGATGCTTCGGCCAGCACCGTGCGTGATCTCGCCCGCCTACTGCGCGACAATCCGGGCCACGAGTTCATCCTTGCGGGTGACGTATTCAATCTGTCATGGGAAGCGCCCGGCCGCTCGGCGGTGGAAGCAGTGCTCTCGCTGATGACGGCACAACCGGATTTGGCGAGCGCCTTCCGCTCGCAACTCGCCGCGGGCTCGCCGCTCACATTCATCGCGGGGAACCACGACGCCGGCTTGATGTCGAACGAGATGCGCGAAGCCCTGCTGCACAAACTCGACGTTTCGGGTGAGGCCCCGCTACAAATCACACCCTGGTTCGCGCGGCGCGGGGAAGTACACATCGAGCACGGGCACTTCTACGACCCGGACAACGCTCCAGCGCATCCGCTCGCCGAGTGGAGCCCACGTACCGAGCCGCTCGGCATCGCCATCACGCGTCGCTTCGTGCGACCGCGAGGGGTCGACCATTTCTTGCACGCGCACGACACCACGCCGCTCGCCGGCATCAGCAAGGCCTTTCGCGTGTACGGGGCGCGCACCCCGTTGATCATCGCCGAATGGTTCCGCGTCGCGGGCAAGCTGTGCTTGGAAACTCGCCACGCCGCCCGATTCGACGTCGAGCGCGGCCGGGGCGAGGCTGCGCTCTCGAACTTCGCGCGCATGGTCGAGTTGGATCCAGAGGTGCTGCGCGCACTGCTCGAGGCCGGAGCCGAACCCACCCACCGCGATTTTCAGAAAACGTTCATGCGTCTGTACTTCGATCGGGTCTTTGCCAGCTCGGGCCTACTATTGAGCAGCGCCGCGTATCTGGCGTGGAAAAGCCGGGCCGCGGGCATCGTCGGCCTGCTTTCGGGGCTGTACTTGATTCAATCCGTGCAGCGGACTGGCAATCGCTACGAAGATCTGCCGGTCGAGCGCCTGCGCGCCGCTGCGACGCGCGTGCGCGAGCTCACCAACGCCAAAGTCGTGATCTTCGGCCACACGCACCAGGTGGACGAAGTGCCCGGCTATGCCAACTCGGGCTCGTTCGGCTACTCACGCTACGGCAGACCCTATGTCCGCGTCGATGCGACCGGCGCGCCGCGCCTCGAACGCCTGGAACGCGCGTAGCCGCGAGAGAGTGAGGCGCGGCGTGCCTCGAGCAACGTTTTCGTGAAACGTGACCGCCAATCGGTGGCTCGGGTGCGGTTTCTGTCCCGACAATCATGTTCGTGCACGAACATGGCTCTTTACTGCGGGAGTCGCCTCGGCCGCGCCTCCGTTCGGTTTCGCGCCGGAGTTAGGGCTTTCATGAGTTCCTCCTCACGCAAAACGTGTGTTTGGTGCACACGCGTGAGACCTTTTCGCTCGCGACGCACAGCGCTCGACTTCGTGCGCCCGGAACACGGCGCGGCACGAGCTGCGATGCGGGATCGGGAGCGCCCCCCAATCTTCCCTCACCTTCCGCGAAACCCGAGCGAGTCAGGGACGAATGACTTGCGTGCCGGGCGGCGGGGTGAAGTTGAATTCACCGGTCGGGCTCTTGGTGTTGATTTCGGGGTTCAGGAAATCGAAGCGATTGCGATTGCCCTGGGCATCGAGCAAGAGCACGCGTCGCACTTGGTAGGTGTTCGCGTCTACGTACAAGATGATCGATTGGTACGAGGGCGAAGCTTCGAGTGGATCGCCGACGATCACGTAGCCGCCTTCGAAGCCCATCTGCTTGGCGTCGCGCTTGCTGAACTTGAACGACGCGTTCAAATTGCCGCCGCCGACCAGGAACGAGAGCGCGGCGGGGTACTGGCTCTTGTCGAGCGGCGTCTCGTACATCTGCTTGTTTTCTTTTTCGTAGACCTTGACCAGCTTGCCGTCGGAGACGACGCGGTTGCCGTTGTTCGTGTAGCGCCAGCTCATCTTGCCGGGCTTCTCGAAGACGACTGAGCCTTGGCTGTTGATGGTCTTGTCGTACGCCTTCACGCGATACTGTTGCTTGAAGCCGGCGCGAAAGGTGTGAGAGCGATCGTAGAAGCCTTGGACCCGTTCGGCGATCTGTTCGGCGGTCAGCTCCGGCGCGGGTTTGGCGGTAGCGCGCGCCTTGTCGTTCGGCGCGTCTGCGAACGCGGAGGCGACTGGCAACGTAAGCGCCAAAAGACCGAGGGAACCGAGCACGAGCGAGCGGCGAATCATGGAGAATGGACCTTGCTTCCGAAGTTCGGGCCTTGCAATCCTTCAGACGATTGATACGCGCTCGACCCTACGAAGCTTTCTTTCTTTCGAATCGAAGTTTCGAATCGAGCCAGCCATTTTTCATGAATACTGTAAGCAAAGCGCCACGGCCGCCACGCTGCGGCGCTGAAGGCGCGTGCTAGCGGATCTTGGACAGCTTGGCCGGTTTCAGGGCAGGCGCGCGGCTGCGACGCTTCTTGCCCAGCAGTGCCCGCAGGCCGGGTGCGCTGATTTTACTCTGCTCCGAAGCGGATTTCGGACGCAGCGCCTCGATCAGGCTGCCAATCCGCAGGTGCGTGATGGCGAGGGCCAGGGCGTCCGCCGCGTCCGCGGGCGGCAGCCGATCGAGCGCGAGCAATGCGCGCACCATCATCGCCACCTGAGACTTGTCTGCCTGCCCGGAGCCCGCGATCGTCTTTTTCACTCGGGCCGGCGGGTACTCGGCAATCTCGACGCCGGCGCGCGCGAGCAAGAGCAGCACGACTCCGCGCGCGTGCCCGAGCTTCGACGCCGCTTGGGCGTCCTTGTGGAAGAACAAATTCTCGACCGAACCCACCTCGGGACGGTGCTGTTCGATCACCGCGCCCAGCTCGAGCTCGATGCGCGCCAAGCGAGCGGCGATCGTCGCTTTGCCGTCCAAATGAATCACGCCGTGCGCGACATGGCGCAGGCGATTTCCTTCACGCGACACGACGCCCCAACCGAGGTGAAGTGTACCGGGATCGACGCCGAGCGCGAGCACTGGATCCACATAGCGCGTCCCGGCAGGAATGGAAACAAAGGAAGCACGGCAGCGCGGAAACCAGTAGGCTGAGCTCCGTGCGCGACCCGGACGTGATCGTTGTGGGCTCGGGCCCGAACGGGCTCGTGGCAGCCAATGTCCTCGCGCGCCGCGGTTTTCGCGTGCTGGTGCTGGAGGCGAATCCGCGTCGTCCGGGCGGCGCATTGGGCTCGGAAGAGCTGACTCGGCCCGGCTTCGTGCATGACGTGGGCGCGGCGTTTTTTCCGTTCGCCAAGAGCAGCCCCGCATTTCGCGAGCTCGAGCTGAGCCAAAGCGGGCTCGAGTGGCTGCATCTACCGTTCGAGAGTTGCCATCCGGCGCTCGACGGCAGCTACGCATGCATTGCGCGCGACGAGGAGCTGAGTGCGGCGCACTTCGGCACCGCCCACGATGGTGCGGCCTTTCGCAAGCTCGCCGCCTCCCACGCGCGCATGGAACCCGAGCTCTTACGGCTTTTGCTCGGTCCGTTTCCATCGCTCGCGCCGGCCTTGAAGCTGGGTCTCGGCAACCTGAGCAAGCTCGTGTGGCGCTTCGCTCGCAGTAGCGGAAATCTTTCGCGCTCGCTGTTTCGGAGTGAGGCGGCGCGGCGCGTGCTACCGAGCCTTGGCTTGCACGTGGATGTCGGACCCGATGATTGGTTCGGTTCTGCGCTCAGCTACATGCTCGGTATGACCGCCACCACGGGCGGGTATGCATTCCCGGCAGGCGGCGCGCAGAGCATCGCCAACGCGCTCGTGACGCTGCTCGAGAGCCGTGGCGGACGCTTGCGTTTGGGAGCGCGCGTCGCGCACATCGTCGTTGCCGGCAAGCGAGCCGCCGCGGTCCGCCTCGAAAACGGCGAAGAGCTGCGAGCCCGCCTGGGCGTGCTCGCCGACACTGCCGCGCCGACGCTGTATCTGAAGCTGCTGGACGAAGCGCTGCTGCCCCGCTGGCTGGTCCGTCGCATGCGGCGTTTCCAGCAAGGTTTCGGCACATTCAAGCTGGATTTCGCGCTCTCGTCCGCCGTGCCGTGGTCGAACGAGCAAGCCCGAAAAAGCGCTGTCGTGCACGTCAACGAGAGCTTGGCCGATCTGGCTCGCTTCACGCGCGAAATCCGCGCAGGAAAGCTACCCGCCGAACCGTATCTGGTGGTCGGGCAGCAGAGTCTGGCCGACCCGTTTCGCGCGCCGCACGCCCAGCATACGCTGTATTGCTACACGCACGTGCCCTCGCACGTCGCGGGTGGTTGGGTTAAGGCTCGTGAGGACTTCGCCGATCGCATCACGGAGCGCATCGAGGGTCTCGCACCCGGGTTCAGCGAGTTGGTGCTCGAACGACACATTTCTGCTCCTCCGGATTTGGAGGCCGTGAACGCCAATTTGATTGGCGGGGATCTGGGTGGGGGCGGCAACGCCTGGCACCAGCAACTGCTATTTCGGCCAGTTTTCCCGTATTTTCGCTATCGAACACCCATCCGAGGCCTGTACTTGTGCTCCAGCTACACGCACCCAGGCAGCGGCGTGCACGGCATGTGCGGCTACAACGCGGCCGAAGCAGCGGCGCGCGACCTCGGCTGACGCTCAGTCGTCTCGCACGTATTTTCCGGGCGCGTCAGCGTCCAAGACGACCGGGCGCGGCTCGCCGTTTTGGACGCGCCGGACGAGCTCGTCCACACAGGCGAACAGGATCGAATTGTCGCGCGACGGGTAGCTTTGCAAAGCCTCTTGGTAGACGTCCACCTTGTCCAAGAAATGCAGCAAGGGTTCGAGCTCCAGCCGCCGCGCCCAAGCGCCATAGCCGAGCTTCTCCAGGTAGCGCGCGTTCAACTCTTGTTCGTATTGATGTGCGACGGGGACAGACAAGAGAGGCACTTTCAAGCTCACCGCTTCGCTGAGCAGGCTGAAGCCGCCGCCTGCCACCGCTGCGCGAGCGGTCCGTAGATCGTCGAGGAAACCGGACTCCGAGAAGCCGCACAAGGTGACATTCCCTTCTTGCCCTTCGCGGCCCATGCCGTACACGCGAAAGCGATACGGCAGCTTTTTGAGCGTGGGGACCAAGCTCTGGTTGGTGGGTGAGGTTTGGTACACGAGCACGTGCTGGCCAGGCTCGCGCTTGGCGGCGATGACTTCCGGGCGCAAGATCGGCGGGACGAGCGTGGTGTACTTCTTGCGCACCTCGGGGAAGAAGAAGCTGGTTGCCAGGTAGTGGTAAGCACCCGGCATTTTGATCTTCACCGCCAGGCGGGCGAGATCGAAATCGAAGCCCTTGCCACGGGTCACGCTGGAATCGTGTTTGCAGCGGTTGATCACCTGCATGTTGTCGATGCTGACCACCGGCACTCGGTGGTTCAACGCGTACAGCGCCGCCCACGACTCGAAGTCACTGATCACCAACTGTGGGACGAAGCCGCTCTCGGCCACGTCACGATAAACGGCGATGTTCTTCTTGAGGCCCTTCGGCGCCTTGCGCAGGTTCTCGAACAAGCTCTTGGTACGATCCAAGGAGTTGCCGAAGTAGCTCAGGGTGAGCCCGTGAATTTCTTGAATGCTGAGGTTTTGCTGACCCGCGAGCCGCTCGGTCAAGAAGCGGTGAGCCCGCCCCGACACCACCACCCGGAGCTCGTGCCCTGCGCGCAGCAAATGCTCGATCACCACACGACTCCGCGTGGCATGTCCCATCCCTTCGCCCACGACTCCGTACAGAATTCGCACTGCTGGTTGCTCCGTGCCGCAGCATGCCACAGCTCTGCCCCGCGCCCTGCCGCCCGGTAAAATCTCGCAAAATCCCCAGCAAACGGGGCTCGTTCCAGCACGCGCACGGCCTTGGAGTAGGATGCGGCGGTGATTCAGAGAGTGACGGCCGGCCCGGCCCCGCTGACGGGCAAACAACGAAATTTCTTACGCGCGTTGGCGCACCCCTTGAAGCCGGTCGTGCAAATCGGCCATGGCGGCTTGACGGACGCGGTGCTCGCCGCAATCGACAGCGCCCTGGCGACGCACGAGCTGATCAAGGTGCGCATCACCGGCCAAGAAGACGCCGACGCGGCTGAGCTCGCGCTCGAGATCGCGGCTGGCACGCGCTCGACCGTCGCTCAAGTGATCGGCAAGACGCTCGTGGTGTATCGCGGGCGCAAGAAGGACCCGGCGATCATTTTGCCCAAGGAGCAAACCAAAGCCAGCAAGACCGCGAAGGCCAGCAAGACCGCGAAAGCGAGCAAGTGAGCACCATGGCCGAGCGCATCGTACGCACCCAGAAAGACGGAAACTTGGCCTGGCTCGATCTCGAAATGACGGGCCTCGACGCGCAAAACGACGTCATTTTGCAAGCCGCGCTGATCATCACCAATTCGGACCTGGTGCCGCTGGAAGAGTTCGTGTGTGACGTCTGGCAGCCCGAGGAAGCGCTCGCGCGCATGACCCCGTTCGTGCGCGACATGCACGAAGCGACGGGGCTCACGCAGCGCGTCCGCGCTTCCAAGATCGACCTGGGCGCGGCGGAGCGCAAGTTGATGGAGCGCGTGACCGGTTGGTGCGGCTTCGGCGCGGTTCTGTGCGGCAATAGCATCGGTCAGGACAAACGCTTCGTCGACCGCTGGTTGCCCGGCTTGAGCGGCTATTTGAGCTATCGCACGGTGGACGTCACCTCGATCAAGATTCTGGCCAAGCTGTGGTATGGCGATGCGGGCGTGTTCGCCAAGCCGACCGTGGGCGAACACGACGCGCTGGTGGACATCAAGAATTCGATCGCCGAGCTTTCGTACTACCGGAGCTTGTTGTTCAAGCCCAAGCTCTGAGTCGAGCCTCAGTGCGTACCAGTCGCGAGCTGTGCGTTGCTCGCGACTGGCGTATTGGACTGTCCGAGCGCGCGCGCCTTGGCCAAGAGCGAGATGAACTCGTGACGATCGCCAGTGAGGTCCGCTCCGAGCGCGCCTTGAGCCAAACTGCGCGCGGCTTCCAGCGACGCCGAAGGTAGATCCGGAGCGCCACGCAGCACGAGCGCGGCCTCCGCGACCGCAGCGCTGAAGCGGAAATCGGCCGAGGTCTGCTCGAGTGACAGGCCCTTGTCGATCACGACCCGCGAGAACTTGCTGCTCGTGTCGGACGACGGCTGTTTGTAGCGGATGTTCACGGTGAGTAGCTCGTTGCTGGCGGCGGCGGCAGAGACTGCTGGTGCGGTCTGGTATTTGAGCGCGTCGACCTTCGGCAGCGTGGGCTTTTCGCCTTTGGGCACGATTTCATACAAAGCGGTGACGGCGTGCCCGGCCCCGATTTCGCCGGCGTCCTTGTTGTCGTCGTTGAAATCTTCCTTGGCCAAGAGGCGATTCTCGTAGCCGATGAGTTTGTAGCTTTGGACCTGCGTCGGGTTGAATTCGACCTGCAGCTTGACGTCCTTGGCGATCGTGATCAGCGTCGCGCCCGCCTCGCGCACCAACACTTTGCGGGCTTCGGCGATCGAGTCGATGTATGCGTAGTTGCCGTTGCCCTTGTCGGCGAGCATCTCCATCGTGCTGTCTTTGACGTTGCCCTCACCGAAGCCGAGCACCGTCAGAAAAACGCCCGACTTGCGCTGCTCTTCGATCAAACGTTGCAGCTCGCCCTCACTGGAAGTGCCGACGTTGAAGTCACCGTCGGTCGCCAGCAGCACGCGATTGATGCCACCCTTCACGAAATGCTGACGCGCGGTCGCATAGGCCAGACGAATGCCGTCCCCGCCGTTGGTCGAGCCGCCCGCCTCGAGTCGGCCGAGCGCATCGAGCACGTGCGCGCGCTCGGCCCCGCTGGTCGCGGGCAGTGCCAGGCCCGAAGCGCCGGCGTAGACCACGATCGAGATCGTGTCTTTCGCGCGTAGATTTTCGGCCAAGAGCGCGAGCCCGCGCTTCAGCAGCGGCAGCTTGTTTTCGGGCATCATCGAGCCGGAGACGTCGAGCAGAAACACCAAATTGCGCGCGGGCGTTTCGGCTTGCGAGATATGCTGACTCTGCAGGCCCAAGCGCACCAAGCGGTGCGAGGCGTTCCAAGGGCAGGCCGAGACTTCGCTGGTCACCGAGAACGGCTCGTGCGCGACGGGCTCCGGGTAATCGTAGCTGAAGTAGTTCAACCACTCTTCGATCCGGATCGCGTCTTTCGGCGGCAGCGTGCCCTGGTTCAGGAAGCGCCGAGCGTTGCTGTAGGATGCCGTGTCGACGTCGATCGAGAACGTCGAAAGCGGCTGATCGACGACGTTCAAAAATGCGTTGTCCGTAACGTGCGCATAGTTTTCCGTGTTGAACTCGGTCGGGGCTGGCAGCGCGCGCAGCGGCGCGGCCACGCGCATCTTGGGCGCGTACGCCATGTGCGATCCACCGAGCCGGCCCTGACCCGCGCCCACGCCCGGCCCCGCAGCCATGTCTTGGCTCATTGACAGCCCGCCGCCAGCGGGGGCGGAGCCGATCATCCCGAAGCTCTCTGCCTGTTTCGGGAGGGCGACGCGCGGAGCGGCCATTGGCGGAGCGGAAGGAGCGACAGCGTGTGGTTTGCTGGGGGCCAGCACGGGCGGCGTAGCTGGTGCAAACGGCGCGACATCCAGAGTGGTTGCCTCTTTTCGAGGCTGGCTCGGGGCATCGGCGTTGCCGTGCGCGGCCTGAGCCTCCGAAGTGTTCGCCGTCGCTCGCGCTTCGGCTGGGTCGTGCCGCGGCTTGGTTTCGGAGTAGCCACACGCGAGCGCGAACAAGAGCAGGCTCGCGCTGCCGAGTACTCGGGACTGGATCAAACGGCGCGCCGAGCGCGTCGGGGTGACGACGAACATGCGTGTTCAGACGCCCCGTCGTGCGAAAAGTTCTCTCGCTCGTGAGAAGTTTTGGAAAGCCCGGGGCTCGGTCGCTCGAGGCGAACTGCTGCGCAAAGGGTTTGCGCAATTCGGGCTGGAAAGGTGCTCAACTTCTTAGACATACAAGGTGCTCAATTTCCTAGACACCTGAGGGTGCTGTCAGCATTTCATCGCCATTGGCTGCCTGTTTCCGGCCGTGGCCCGCTTTCTGCATTCGGCCGCGACATGAGTCATCGCATGGCGGGTAGTTCCAACGATAACCTGAGACGCTTACTTGCTTCGTTGCTGGCGCCGACCTTGGTCAGCGTGGGCTGCAGCGCGCCTCCCCGCTCCTTCGGCAGCATGTCGACGAATCCGGCCGTCCCGGGAAGCAGCAACCCCTCCAAAGTCGGTCAGGATGGCAACGCCGCTGCCACTCCGCATCCTTCCTGGCTCGTTGGCACGTACACGGACCCAGGCGCCGTGGAGGACAACATCTCGAATGGCCAAAAATCCATCACTCTGCTGGCCGACGGCAGCTACACGGGCTTCTATTGCAAGAGCTGCGACAACTCCCCGGGAACGTGGTCGGTGGTCAATGACAAGCTCGTGCTGGATGGCGGCACTTTCGGTGGCTCGGTCTCGCTGGATGAGTTTACGAGCAACTGCCGAATCCTGAGCTACTCGAATACGCGCTTCTATCGTGATGGCGTCGTGGCCAACTGCCCCCTGGGAGGTGAGCCCGCTGAAGCCGCCGAATGTGCGTTCGTCGGTAGCTACTACAAAACAGGGAGCGGCGACGTGAGCGACTCCTCTTACGTGACCGTCGAGCCCGACCACTTTTGGTACGCTGAGCAGACTCATACCTACTGCGTCAGCAACCAGTTCGGCAGCAAGTGTGTGGCGGATACCAAGTATCTCTTTGGAGATTGGTCGGTCTCCGGTGGTGCACTCGTCGGCCCGCCGACGAGTGGGCTGACGTTTCAGCAACAGGATTGCGCGACCTACGGCGCGGCGAACGACGATGGCGCGGCCGGTTCAGGTAGCGGAGGCGGCAGTAGCGCAAGTACGCCGAACAGCGGTACAGCCGGTGGAAGCGGCGCGGGCGGCGGCTCCGCAGGTGGTGGCTCGGCGGGCGGAGGTAGCGGCGGCGCAGCCAGTGCTGGAAGCAGCGCGGGCGGCGGCTCGGGGAGTGCTGGAAGCAGCGGCGCGGCCAGTGCTGGAAGCGGCGCGGGCGGCGGCTCCGCGGGCGGCGGCTCCGCGGGCGCTGGCAGTGGCGGTGCAGCCGGCGGCTCGGCGAGCGGCGCGGGCGGCGGCTCGGCGAGCGCTGGCAGTGGCGGTGCAGCCGGCGGTGCCTCTGCGGGAGCTGGCAGTGGCGGTGCAGCCGGCGCCGGTAGCAGCTCAGCCGGCAGCAGTGGCGCGGCAGGCGCTGGAAGCGGCGCAGGGGGCAGTAGCAGCAGCGCAGGCAGCGCAGGCAGCGCAGGCAGCGCAGGCAGCGGTGCATCCAACGGAACAGGAGGAACGAGCGGCGCCTCCGCGGGCGGAAGCGGCGGAACCGCCGGAAAGAGCGGCGGTGGCGGCGGGACGGGTGGAACCGCTGGCAGCGCCGGAACCGCTGGCAGCGCTGGCGCCTGAGCGAAATTGCACACGAAGATCGGGGCCAGCTGCTGCCAAACCCGCGCCGGAAACGAGCGTTCACTGAGCGTTGCAAAGCTGGCCGCGACAGCGATGGCGGAACCGAGGGTTCCAGCGCAGAATGCGCGCCGCCCATGTCCGGTGCCCCCGATCGAGCGCAATGAACGAAGAAGCGGTGCAGACCGCGGCCGAGGAGCTGGCCCGGAAAGTTGCGGGCCAAGCGCTCTCGGTCGGTGAGCAGCGCACCTGTGAGGCGGAACTTTCGGAGCTCCGGTTGGCGTGGAAACGCAACCCGAGCGCGTTCTCGCCCGACTTGCTGGAGATGTTGAAGAGAATTGCCAGCTCACTCGCCGCGGGCGCAGACGCGCACAAGCAAAGCGATCCCGCTCTGGTCTTGAAAGAGTGCTTCGGTTACGAGGCTTTTCGGCCCGGGCAACGCGAAATCATCGACACGGTGCTGAGCGGTCGGGATTGCATCGGGGTGATGCCCACCGGCGCCGGCAAATCCATCACTTACCAGATCCCGGCGCGCATCTTGGGCGGAGTGACCCTGGTCATCTCACCGTTGATTGCGTTGATGAAAGATCAAGTCGACGCCATGACCGAGGTCGGGGTGCGCGCCACTTACCTCAATTCCTCTTTGTCGGTGGATGAGCGCCGGGCGCGCGTTTCCGAGCTCCGCCTCGGACGCTACGAGCTCTTGTACTGCGCCCCCGAAGGTCTCGAAGCCTCGGTCGGGCGCGCGCTCGGTGAGCTCAAGCTGAGCTTGATCGCGGTCGACGAAGCCCATTGTATCAGCCAGTGGGGCCATGATTTTCGCCCCGCGTACCGCAATCTTTCCGGGTTGAAACAGCGCTTCCCGCAGGTCCCGGTGCTGGCGTTGACCGCTACCGCCACGCCGCAAGTCACGGCGGACATCGTCGAGCAGCTCGGCATGCGTTCGCCCGCGCGCTACCGGGGCTCGTTCTTCCGCAAGAATTTACGGCTGCACGCGTACGCCAAGGGCGAAGCACTGGGCCGCACCGCTAAGGAGGCCGCTCTCGCGATAGCGCAGAGGCGCCCGGGGCAGAGCGGGATCATTTATTGTCTATCGCGCAAAACGGTCGAAGCGACCGCCGAGTTTCTGAAGAAACACGGGGTGCGCGCGGCCCACTACCACGCCGGGCTCGACGCCGAGATGCGTTCGAAAGTGCAGGACGCATTTCAGAACGACGAGATCGACGTGGTGGTCGCGACCATTGCTTTCGGAATGGGGATCGACAAGTCCAACGTGCGTTTCGTGGTGCATCACGACATGCCGCGTTCGGTCGAGGGCTACTACCAAGAGCTCGGTCGCGCGGGGCGCGACGGCTTGGACAGCGACTGCGTGCTGCTCTACTCCTGGTCGGAGGTGAAAGCATACGATCGCTTCGCCGACGCCAGCGAAGACCAAGCGCAAGCCGAGCGCACCCGCGCGCAGGCGCGAGAAGTGTTTCGCATGGCCGAAGCGCAGAGCTGCCGGCACGCCCAGCTCGCCCAGTATTTCGGCGAGGATTTGGCCGCATGCGGCAGTGCTTGTGACGTATGTCAGAGCTTCGAGCTGTTCTCCAAGCACAGGCCACGCGCCACGCCGGAAGAGCGCGCCCAAGCGCGCGCCGCGCGCAAGCGCGACCGGCTCGACTCTTCGCCGTCGGCGGCCGTGCTCGATCCGGATCTGTCGCTTTTCGATCGGCTGCGCGGGCTGCGCAAGGAAATCGCGCGCGAGCGCGGCGTCCCGCCGTACGTGGTGTTCTCGGATGCGACGCTGCTGGCGATGGCCAGCGCTCGCCCCAAAACCCATGCGCAAATGTTGAGCATCTCCGGTGTCGGGCCGACCAAGCTCGAACACTATGGGGAACGTTTTCTGAAGCTGCTCGCCGAATAGCGGCTCACGCGGCGCGCAAGCGCACGCGAAATACCGCGCCGGCTTGGCTCGGCCCGAGCGTCACTGCGCCGCCCATTCGGCCCACCGCGTGGTGCGCCAACACCAAGCCGAGCCCAGTGCCACGCTCGCCCTTGGTGGTGAAGAACGGTTCGAAGATCCGCTGACGAAGCTCGAGCGGCACACCCGGCCCGTTGTCGCGCACGGAAATGCGCGCTTCGAGCCCAGCGCGATAGACGCGCACGAGGATCTGCGGATTTGCCGAAGTTTTGGTGGCTTCGATCGCGTTCTGCACCAGATTCACGATCACTTGCTCGAGCAGAGAGCCGTTGGCAAAGCCGCGCACTCGTTCGTCTCCGGCGAGCTCGATGCGCACGTTGGGCGAGCGCATCGCGTCCACCGCTCGTTCGGCGCACTCCCACAAGCTCAAGCGCGAGAGATCAGGGGCCGTGCCCTTCACCATGGAGGTGACTGCGCCCATGACGTCACGAATCCGCCGCAGCGCGATGGCCACGTCGTCGACGGCCGCCAACCGCTCGTCCTCACCCAGGCGGCGCGCGAGCTCCGGCTCTCGCAAGCATTCGACGCTCGCGAGCGCAGCCGCCAGCGGATTTTGGATCTCGTGCCCGACTGCGGCGAGCACCGACTCGAGCACGGTCGCTGGCACGTCGCTGCGATCGCGCCGATCGACGACGTGCCTCGCCTGACGCGAGATCTCGTCCTGGGCGCGAAAGCGCCGCAGGCACACGAGCGCGCTGCCGACGTCGAGCGGCAGGCGCAAGGTTTGGGCTGCACCGGCGCGGAGCGCGGGACCCTCGGTCTCGCTCGGCTCGAGCAGCGCGAGCACGTGCATCACCGGCTCGGGCACATTGATGCGGCGGAGCAACTCCAGAGCACCGGGCAGCGCGGTCTCGATCAGGGCAAAGCGCGGCAAGAACGGCAGCTTTTCGACGCTCTCCGCGTCGGGCACCACGATCAGTGAAAAGCCCGCACCCTCCAGCTCGGTGAATGCGGGGCGCAGTTCGGCCGAGGAACTCGCCAGCACCAGGACTGCTGCCTCGAACAGCTTGAAGACCTCGGTTTCGTCCGCGAGCTGGTCGAGTTGCGCGTCGCGCAATTCGCGAACCGAGCGCGAGCGCACATTCGTCAAATCCAGCGGTCCGTTCATGTCATGCGCTCGGGCGCTACGGATGTACGGCTCGCGAGTCGGCAACTTTAAGGGCGTTCGCTCTGGATCAGCTGTGCGAGTTCCGCCATGTACAATGCAGGGTCGAGTGGGAGTTCGACCGTTTGCTTGGTAATACCCGAGTAAATCATGGCGTTGGCCAGCTCGACGCCGGCGAGACCTTCGACGGCGGGGGCCACCAGTCTTTCACCCCGCAGGATTGCGTCGACGAAGTTCTGAATCATGCCCGTGAGCGGGCTCGGGCCGTGCGCCAGCGGGATGAGCTCGCTGCTGGGGCTGCTCGCTGGCAGGCGCACGGGTCCGCTGCGCAGCAACTCGAGCGTCGACCGGTCGTTGCGTGTGATGTTCAGGCCGTGGCGATCGACCACGACTTTGGCCAAATCTCCTACGACTTCCAGGAAATGGCTGCCCGGCGCTTCGCCGGTAGACGCCACGAAGACGCCGTTTGCGCCAGAGTCGTATTCCAGGTAAGCCGTCACCTGATCCTCGACCGCGATCGGGTGCATGCGGCCAAAGCCGCAGAACGCGTGCACGCGCGCGGGCATGCCGAACAGCCATTGCCACAGATCCAGCTGATGCGGGCATTGATTGAGGAGCACCCCGCCACCCTCACCGCGCCAAGTCGCACGCCAGTTGCTACTGCGATAGTAGGCGTCCGTGCGCAGGCAGTCCGTGATCACCCAATGCATGCGCCGGAGCGGCCCGAGCTCCCCGCGTTGGATCAGCGCACGCAGCTGCGAGAAACGCGGGTCAGTGCGCAAGACCAGCATTTCTGCGAACAATTGCCGAGCATTCGGGCGCCGTTCGTAGGCGATCAGCATCTCTTGTGCGTCCGCCTTGTGCACCGCCAGCGGTTTTTCGACCAGGACATGCAGGCCGGCCGCGAGCGCCTCGATGGCGAGCGGAGTGTGAGCGTAGTGGGGAGTCGCAATCAGCACGGCGTCCGCGAGCCCCGCACTCAATAGTTGCGCTTGGCTCCCGAAGCTCGGCACGTCGAGAAAGCGGCTGCGCGCCTCGGCGCTCGTGTCGCAGACCGCACTCAGCGTTGCGCCGCGCACCTTGCCGGACGAAAGCTCACGCGCGTGAGAGCTACCGACGTTTCCCACGCCGACGACGGCGATGCGCAGGGCACCCGTCATGGCTTGCCCAGCACGACCACGTATTCGGTGTGGGGGAACTCGGCCTGGGTCATGGCCTCGAGCCGCGCTTGGAGCAGCTTGGAATCACCGGCGGGCAGCGGTTCGAGTCGGATGGTCACGGTGGTCGAGCCGTAGGCGGAGCGAACGTTCACGCTGGCTGCACTGCCGAACTCGGCCTGAATTCGGGCGCGCAGCCGCTCGGCCGCGGCGCTCTCACGATGAAAACCGCAGCCAAACAGGCCGAGCATCAACAAGCCGGAGCAGAACCAGAACAGCGCGCGAAAGCTGGCTTTTTTCCGGGTGACGCGAGGCACGCTCGCATTTACTACCATCGCCGAGCCAAGGACATGCCTTTCCGCGGCCACACTTGCAAAACTGGGCGTGAAGCCCGATGACGATAGGCCTAGCAACCAGGCAACCCCAATGGAGAGCTTCGACTATTTCGTGATTGGTGGCGGCAGCGGCGGCCTCGCTTCGGCGCGCCGCGCGGCCGAATACGGCGCAAAGGTCGCGCTGGTCGAGTCCCGCGAGCTCGGCGGCACGTGCGTGAACCTGGGCTGCGTTCCGAAGAAGGTGATGTGGAACGCGTCCGAGATCGCGGACGCGCTGCACAGCGCCGCCGGCTACGGCTTCGATCTCACCCTGCACGGGCACGATTTCGCGGGTCTACGCCAGCGCCGCGAGGCCTACATTCAGCGTATGCGCGGCGTCTACGAACGGAACCTGGCCAAGGATCGGGTGGAGCTGGTTCATGGCCGCGGCTCGCTGCTCTCTGCGCATGAAGTGCAAGTGGGGGAGCGGGTATTCAGCGCCAAGCACGTGCTGATCGCCACCGGCAGCGCGCCGACCTTTCCGGACGTCCCCGGCGCGGAGCTGGGCTCGAGCTCCGACGGCTTCTTCGCGCTGAACGCTGTGCCCCGCAGCGCGCTGCTCGTCGGAGCGGGCTACATCGCCGTGGAGCTCGCGGGAGTGCTGCGCGGGCTGGGCTGTGAGGTGACCTTGGCGATGCGCCACGACCGGCCACTGCGCGGCTTCGATGCCATGCTGGGGGACGCGCTGCGCGAAGCGCTGGAAAGCAGCGGCGTTCACGTGCGTCTGAGCTCGACCGTGGTGAGCGTCAGCGAAAATGCCAACGGCGAGCGTGTCGCTACCCTGGAGGGTGGACAGACCCTGCCCCCGGCACAAGTGCTGTTTTGGACCATCGGGCGCCACGCGAATACGGCCGGTCTCGGCTTGGAAGCGGCCGCGGTGCGCACGGACCGCGAGGGCCACGTGCTGGTCGATGAATGGCAGAACACGAGCACGCCTGGCGTGTATGCGATCGGCGATGTCACCGGTCGTGCCACCTTGACGCCAGTGGCGATTGCCGCAGGCCGGCGCCTTTCGGATCGTTTGTTCGGGGGCAAACCTCAAGCCAAGCTGGACTATCAAGACATCCCGAGCGTGGTTTTCAGCCACCCTCCCATCGGGAGCGTCGGCCTGAGTGAGGCGGACGCGCGCGCGCTCCACGGCGATGCCGTCAAAGTCTACAGCACCCGCTTCACCAACATGTTCTATGCCGTCACCGAGCACAAGGCGCTCACGCACATGAAGCTCGTGTGCGTCGGCCCGGAAGAGCGCGTGGTCGGCGTCCACGTGATCGGTCGGGGCGCCGACGAGATGATCCAGGGCTTCGCGGTGGCCGTGAAAATGCGCGCGACCAAGGCGGATTTCGATCGTACCGTGGCGATTCATCCCACCGCGTCCGAAGAGTTGGTCACGATGCGCTGAGGCCCGCCACGATGCGCCCCTTGGACGTCGGCATCGTCGGGTGCGGCTTCGCAGGCGCCGCCACGGCGGCGCTGCTTTCGCGCGCGGGGCACCGGGTCACCGTTTACGAAGAGTTCACCGAGCCAGCGGCGGTGGGCGCGGGCATCGTGCTGCAACCGACGGGCATGTCCGTACTCGCCGAGCTCGGTGTGTTGGGCGAGGTCATCGAGCGCGGAGCACGCCTCCAGACCCTGCACTGCGTCACTCCCGAGCAACAGGACGTGTTCCGCTTGGACTACGCACAGCTGCATCCTGCCCTGTTCGGCTTGGGCATTCATCGCGGCGCGCTGTTCCAAATTTTGCACGAACGAGCGATGCTCGCAGGCATCCGCTTGCGCTGCGAGACCAGCGTGGCCCGAGTGCTCGAGCGACCTGGTAAGGCGTTCGTGCTGGATCATGCGGACCTGCCGATCGCCGAACACGATTTGGTCGTGATCGCCAACGGCGCACGCTCCGACTTGCGGCGCGGAAGCGGGCTCGTGCGCCGCGAACGCCCGTATCCGTGGGGCGCGCTTTGGTTCGTGGCTCGCGATCAGGCGCACTTCTACCGTAACCGGCTGCGTCAAATCAGCGATGGCACCCGTCACATGCTCGGCTTGTTACCCACCGGGCTCGGGCCCCGCGCCGAACGCCAAGGTGAGCATCGAGTGAGCCTATTTTGGAGTATTCGCATGGATCGGGTCGACGACTTTCGGCGGACCGGCTTCCTTTCTTGGAAGGAGCAAATCCTGCGCTACGAGCCGGATGCCGCCTTCGTGCTCGAACAGATCGAGAGCGAAGAGCAGGTGCTCAGCGCAAGCTACCACGATGTGGTGATGTGGCCCTGGCACACGCAACGCCGAGTGTTCATCGGCGATGCCGCGCATGCCATGAGCCCGCAGCTCGGACAGGGCACGAATTTGGCCTTGCTGGACGCCAGCGCGCTGTGCGCCGCGCTCCTGGAAGACGTGCCATTGGCGGTCGCGCTCGAGCGCTACTCGCGCGTTCGCCAGCAGCACATCGACTACTACCAGTTCGCGTCGCGCTGGCTCACGCCGCTCTTCCAATCCGATCTGCAACCGCTCGGGCCGCTGCGCAATGCGCTGATGAGGCTTGCCTGCCAATTGCCGCTGATGCGCGAAGAAATGCTGCGCACCATGGCCGGCATCAAACGCGGCATCGTGAGCCCCAGCCTGTCCCTGCCCGGGATTTTGGCGAGTCTGCCGGCCATGAGCTGAGCCGCGAACGAACGTCAGATCGCACGGGCGAGCACGATCAGCTGCGCCGAGTTGGCAGCGAAGCGCCGACCCTCGAAGTCACCGTAACGCGCCTCTACGACGAAGCCCGACCGCGTCAAGAGCTGAGAGATCTCGCTGGGCAAGAAATAGCGCTGAGCGATCGGAATCTGGTAGGTGGTCCCGCCCTCGCGCGGCACATAGCTGTAGGTCACGTCCAAGCGCTGCCGAGCGGTTCGAACCCGCGAGCGCTCGAACACGTCCCAGGTGCGCCGTGCGTGGCGAAACGAAACGATCACTTCGTCGGTGTCCAGGCCGGCCTGCGCGGCCCTGCGCCGAAAAGGCGCGGCATTCCAGACATCGAAAGCCAGCGTGCCGCCCTCGACCAACGCGCGATGTACCGCACGAAAGCAAGCGAGTGCCGCGCGTCGACCGAGCAGGCAATACAGGGCATTGTACGGGAGCAACACGCGATCGAAGCGTTGCTTCAGCTCGAAATCGCGCATGTCGCCAGGCACGATGCGCACGCGTTTGCGGGCTGCATGCGGCAGGCGGCGACAATTGCGCCGAGAAAGCGCGAGCAGCATCGGATCGAGTTCGAGCCCGACCACGTCGCGCTCCGCGCTGGAGAGCGCGATCAATAACCGGCCCGCACCCGAACCGAGCTCGAGCACGCGCCTCGCTCCGCGGCATACCTCGCGATAAAAAGCGACATCTCCGGGATTGCCGCGATGAGTGAGAGCATACAGCTCGGCGATCACTCGGCCCGCTTGAGCTCGAGCTCTTCCCAGCGCAGGGTGAGCTGGTCTACCTCGGCTTTGGCTTGCTCGAGCTCGGCCGTGATGCGGGCGATCTCTTTACCGCCCGCGGCGTAGGTCTTGGGATCGGTCAGCGCTGCCCCGAGCTCGACCACGCGCTGTTCGGCGCGCTCGATCGCGTCCGGCAAACCGTTGAGCTCACGCTGCTCGTTGTTGCTCAGGCCCTTCTTCTTGGCGCTGCGCGAGGCTTGCGCAGTGGGCGCCGGCTTTTCTGCGGGCTTCTCCGGAGGCGCTGGCTGCGAAGCCCGCTCACTCTGCTGCTGGGCCTTCAAGCGGCGGTAGGTCTCGTAATTGCCGGGATAACGGACCGCGTGGCCACCTTCCTCGAAGGCGAGCACGCTGGTTGCTACGCGATCCAAGAACCAGCGATCGTGCGTGACGACGAGCGCCGTGACCCCGAAATCGACCAGCATGCTCTCCAGCGCGCCCAGGGTAGCGGTGTCGAGATCGTTGGTCGGCTCGTCCAGAACCACCAGGTTCGCGCTTTGTCGGAGCAGCCGCGCCAGCGCGACCCGCGCACGCTCACCACCAGACAACGAGCCCACCTGCTGGCGCTGTTTGTGTGAGTCGAACGCGAAGCGCTCGAGGTACGAGCGCGGCTCGATGATTTCCCCGCCGAGCTCGATCTTGGACTGGTCACCGACCACGTTGTCCCAAATGGATTTGTCGTCCGAAAGGCCGGAGCGACGCTGATCGAAGTACGCGACTTTGGTGTTCTGACCGAGCACGATCGAACCGCCCGCGGGCGGAAGCTCACCCAAGAGCGTTTTGAGCAGGGTGGTTTTCCCGCTGCCGTTCGGACCCACGATGCCGATGCGCTCACCCTCCGTCAGGAACAAGCTGAGCTTGTCGATCAGCGTGCGGCCCGCGATTTCGACCCGCAAATCCCGCACTTCCAGGATCGTTTTCCCGCTGCGCACGACGGAAAGCTCGAGCGCCGCGCTGCGCTCCGCGCGTGGCGCGGTCACGGCTTTGGCGGCCTCGGCGCGCTCGATCCGCGCCTTTTGCTTGGTGCTGCGAGCTTTCGGTTGGCGGCTCAACCATTCCAGCTCTTTGCGCAGGAAGTTCTGGCGATTGGCCTCGGTGCGTTCTGCGTGCGCCAGGCGCTCGGCTTTTTGCTCGAGGTAGCGCTCGTAGCCTCCGTCGTAGCTGTACACTTCTCCGCCCGCCACCTCGACGGTGCGCTCCGCGACGCGATCGAGCAAGTAGCGATCGTGCGTGATGAGCAGAATCGCGTTCGTGTACTCTTCGATCAGGTATTGCTCGAGCCACTCGATCGTTTCCGCGTCGAGGTGATTGGTCGGCTCGTCGAGGATCGCCAGGTCGGGGCTGGAGATGAGCACGCGCGCCAGCGCCACCCGCCGCTGCTCGCCACCGCTCATGCTCGAGATTTTGGCGTCGCTGCGATGAATTCCCAAATGATCCAAGAAGGCTTCGACCTTGTGCTGCCGATCCCAGCCGCCCAAGCGTTCGACATCGCTCTGGGCGGCGTGCTGCTGCTCGAGCAAGAACTCCAAATTGCCTTCGCCGCGCGCCAGAGCTCGGCTCGCCGCCTCGTGCCGCGCGACGGCCTCCGACCAACCGACGAGGCCAGCCGTCACGGCTTCGAAGGCCGTCGGATCGCCTTCGAAATGCGGCACCTGCTCGAGATACGCGATGACTGCGCCGCGCCTTCGGGAGACAGTTCCGGAGTCGGCCGGCTCGCTCCCTGCGAGGATGCGTGACAGCGTGCTCTTGCCCGCGCCATTCAGGCCGACGACGCCCACGCGCTCACCCGGAGCGATTGAGACGTCTGCGGATCGCAGGACGGTATGGGTGCCAAAAGCGCGATGAACGTTCTGTGCGGTGACGATAGACACGATGAAGGGCGCGGAGCCTACACCGTGCTCGCTGCCTGTTCTAGAAACAGCGCTAAATATCCGGCTTGAAACGGTATAACGCGCCGTCGCGCTGCCCGCCCGCGTACAGCTCACCCTGAAACACGGCCAAGGGCGCGGCGCAGAAGCTGTCGTCCAATTCGAAGGGTGAACGCTTGTCCGGCGCGCGCCAGAGCACGCTGGGGCCCGCGTCGTCCAGACGCAACAAGGCCCGTGAAGTGAGCACGTGCAGCGCGCCGCGGAAGCGAACGATGTCGGTGGGGACGCCCACGTCGCGAGGCAAGGCGACCAGCGCCCAGCTGTCTCCATCGCTGCTCACGCGCAACGCGACGCCCTGGCTGTTCCAAGCAATCCAGTACAATTTGCCGCTATCCGCATACCAGCGCAACGTCTGCGCGGTTCCGGCCTCGGTCACGCGCACGGCGTGCACATCCTCTTGGGTTATCAATGCGCGCTCGCGCGGGGGCGCGAAATAAACGTAGTCGTTCGGCTCACGCTGGTCATAGTCCTGAAGCCCCGCATACAAGCGATCGCGAAAGCGCACCAAGAAGGTCAGCCGCCAAGTGCCGTCCTGATACGGCCGTGGATAGTCAGCGGCATAGGTGAAGCGCGCACCGAGCTCGGTTTCGACCAGCAGCGCGCCGGGCGAGGCGCCATGCCAGGCGCGCTGCCCAGGTGGCACGGCCCCCGTTGCCGCATACAGGTTGCCGCGAAAACTGAGCACGTCGATCACGTGGTAAGCACGCGGCAACACGGCCGCGCCCGCTTTGCCGGAGGCGTCCGGCGCGCGCGCTGGCAAATGTCCGGGCATGCGCGCCTTGGCGAATTCTCCCTCTTTCGTGGACACGAACACGTAGCCCTCAGTGCCGGGCTCGGATAGACCGAAGCCGTTGTAGGGCGGGTCGGCATCCGGCACGAACAAGCGTCCGCCGAGCGCGTGCACACGCAGGAAACCCTGGCCTGCGCCGCCACCCTTGCTGGGCTCGCCGCTTCGATTCCAATCGAAAGCGACCGACCAGGGGCGAGCATCCCCCGGGCGAAAGCGGCTGATGGTCGCGCCGTCCAAGCCGAGCGGGCGCGTCGCGTGAGCTGCATAAAGTGCATCGGCGAGCGGCGCGAAGTCACAAATGCGCTGCAGCGCCAGCGGAGCGCGGCCGACACGTTCGAACTTGCCGGGCCCGAGCGGCGGCGCCCCGGCCTCGTCGCTCACGACGTCGTCATCACCATCGAGGTCGAGCTGTGGCAGCGGCTTCGGCGCAGGCGCGCTCGGCGCAGGCGCGCTGGGTGGCTGATCGCTTGCCGACAGCGAGCTCGGCGCAATCGCCAGCGGTGCCACCGATTGCGCGCCGCCCGAGCTTCGCGTCTCTGCCTTTTCGCAGCCCGCCGCGACGCTCGCCGTGGCCAAACAAACCGCCAAGACCCGTATGCGCTGCGCTGGCACGGCCCGACGCTAGTGCAGCGCAAACGAGATGGCGCGAAGTATTTCGGTGGCAATCTGGGATGACGCTGACCGCGTGCTGATGATAGCGTGAGTGTGACAAATGGCGCAGCGCACGTTTGCAATCGGCGACATCCACGGCGAGACCAAGCATCTGTACAAGTTGATGAGTCGCCTGCCGAAGCTCGACGCAGAAGACACGCTGGTCTTCCTCGGGGACTACATCGATCGCGGGCCAGCATCGGCCGAGGTCGTGGAGTACGTGCGCACGCTGCACCAGAGAACGCCGGCCAAGATCGTGGCCTTGCGCGGCAACCACGAAGATGCCTGGCTACGCGTGATCGACCGCGGCTGGGATGAATTCGTGACCCCACCACGCAACGGCTGCCTGGCGGCCTACCGCTCGTTCGTGGGTGGCCCGGTGCCGCAAGAAGACGAGCTGCCCAAACAGAGTGAGGCACAGAGCTTCACCTTGGGAGAATTTTTCCCGAAAGCCGTGGTGGATTGGTTCCGCGCCCTGCCCTACTGGTACGAAGACGAGCACGCGATCTACGTGCATGCCGGCTTGCCCCGGGGCAGTTCTGGCTTCGTCCACCCGAGCGCCGTGTCTGACCCGATCGTGCTGCTCTGGCTGCGCGACGACTACTTCTTTCGCAACTACCGCGGGAAGCTGGTGGTGTTCGGGCACACCCGCACCGAATATCTGCCGCCCGAGCTCTCCGGCTACACGCCCGAGGATCCCACCGATCTCTGGGCGGGGGAGAACGTGGTCGGCATCGATACCGGCTGTGGCAACGGCGGCTTCTTGACCGCGTTCGAGCTGCCCGCGATGAACGTGTACGAGTCGCGCGATTGACGCGCTCAACGTAACGGAGACCGCGTCAGCGCCGCGACCAGCGCTCGCAAAGCGCTGCCGGTGAACGGCTTTTTCAAGGTCGGGTTGGCCACCGATTCGATGAAGTGCGCGGCGGGCTCGACGAAGGCGCCTCCCGTCATGAACACCAGTTTGCGCTGCTGGCCGGGGTGACGCTCCCTGATTTGCCGATACACCTCCATGCCCGACATCTCCGGCATCATCACGTCGCAGAAGATCACGTCGAAGCCACGACCGTCTGCGAACTTGGACATTGCTTCCGCACCGGACAAGGCGACAACGACGTCGTGCGCGTACAATACTCGGCGAAATGCCCGCAAAATGGCGGGCTCGTCGTCGATGACCAACACGCGAGCGCGGGGCCGATCGCTGAGCAGAGGCGGCACGCTTTCGACCACCGGTAGCACCGACGCCGTGAGCGGTGCGGCCGGCAGCGCGAGCCTCACGCGCGTGCCCAGACCGTGCACGCTCTCCAAGGCGATCTCGCCGCCCAGCTCGCGCACGATGCGATCCGCGATCGACAAGCCGAGACCCGTGCCGACGCCCACCGGTTTGGTGGTGAAGAACGGATCGAAGACACGCTTCAGGTTCTCCTTGGCGATGCCACAACCGGTGTCTTCGATTTCCAGCATCGGGCGGTCTTGGGCGTCGAGCAGCGTGCGAACCGTGATCGCGTTGCGATCGACCGCACCGGTTTCGATCGAATGGGCGGCGTTGATCAGCACGTTCAGGATCACTTGCGCGAGCTGCGCCTCGGTGCCCAGCGCCGCCGGAATGCGGGTGTATTCGCGTACGATGCGCGCGCGATGGCGGATCTCGTTGGCCGCGACGCTCAGCGCTCGCTCGGCCGCGCGCTCCAGCTCGACAGCCATCACCTGACCGTCGTTGGTCCGAGAAAAGCTGCCCAAATCGCAGACGATGCGACGCACTCGCTCAGCCCCGTCCAAGCTGTCGTCGACCACGTCGCTGAGCTCCGCCAAGGCCTTCGCCTGCAGCGGCTCCGCGCCCGGGGAGAGCAAGCGCTTCACGTACTCTAGATTCGCGATCACGTACGAGAGCGGGTTGTTGATGCCGTGCACCACGCCGGCCGTCAGCGTCCCGATCGAGGCCATGCGATCCCGGCTCTGCAAACGTTGCTCGAACTCGGGGACGCGCAGGGAGGTGGGCGAGTGACGATCGACGTGAGCCTCGACCAGCGAAAGCTTCTGGTCGACCTCGCCGCGAATGCCAGTGAAGGTGCAAGTGACCATCGATTCGACCCCGGGCTGTCGCACGCGAAACTCACTCTCGAGCCGCGCTCCCAGCTTCAGTCGAGCGAGCTCGCCGACCAAGAAGGCGTTGGCCGCGCCCGTCTGCTCCCGGGCGAGCAGCTCCTCCAGCGTGTCAGCCGCGAACAACGCCAGCGCCGCACGATTCGCCCAAACGACGGCGGCACGCTCGAGCTCGATCACCCAAACCGGCGTGACGAAGGTATCCACTGCGATTTTGGCGGCTTCGGAGAAAATGACCATCCCGGCAATAGCGACAAACGGCCGCTCTTCGCTCGGGTTGAGAGCGCGTGCGCTTGGCGAGGGGATCGAGCGCGTACCGCGAGAGCCGTGTCATACCCAGACGCACATGCGTCGTCGGCTCAAGCTCCCGGCGCCGGCCACTCATCCCCGGGATGATGGACACCCGCGTCGGGCACGCTGGCGAGATAGACGAGCGCCCGCTCGCCATCAGCGAGCTCGATCTCCTTTCGAACGTAGGCCGAGCCCTCGAACTCATCGAGGCCAGCCAAGGCACCGGCGTCGAGCCGATACAGCTCACCGAGGATGGCGCTCGTCCCGGGGACCAACGCCGGGTAGCCGGAGATGATTCGCAATGCAAAGCGCGGGGCGGTACGCGCCGTCGACACGAACTGCCCCGCAGCGAGCTCTTGGTGATTGGATTGCCCACGCTTGAGCGAGCCGTACACGAACAACAAATAGCCTTCCGGATCGTGCGCGCTCTTGGCCAAGCTGACTCTTACTTCGGGATCACGTCCGGGATGATCGTACCACAATCGACGAAATTCAGGTTGGTATCGGCGCGGAAGTTCGACTCGAACGTGTGCCGTTCGTTCTGAAACATGTCGAAGTCGTACACGCCGCCTTTGGAAAGCCCGAGCTCGGCTGCGCGTGCGTCGATGTCGATAGACGCGTCTTGCGCCACGTGCACGCCTCCCAGATCGATGGCGAGCTTGCCGTTGATGAACACCCAAACGTCGTCGTCGCCGGTGAACTTGAAGGTCTCGCCGCCGTCGTACTTGAAGCGCGTGTGAATCTCGGTCGTGAAAAAGAAATTGTGACCGTTGGTCGGCTGGTCCCAGTCCTTGTCATCGAGCGGGAAGAACGCGGTGCTCTGAAAGCTGCTCACGCCGGCATTGGGAGCGAACCACATCTCGAGCTTGTACGCCTTGTTGAGCCCGTCCACCGTTCGATACCAATTGGGGAACTGCGTGGGGTCTTTGACCGTCAGTGTTGGCCCACTGGGGGCGAAGACCGGTTTTCGATCGGGACCGAGATCGGGCGAGACCAGACCGCGATCGGAACCGATACCCGAGCCTTCGAAGTTCAACCCGTCTGCCTTGAAGTCACGAATTACGGCCAAAATCGTGGTACCGCAGCTCTTGCTGAGGTCAGGCACTTCCTCGGTCGTGCCATCCTGCGGGGTGATTTCGTCCCCCACTCGGTAGCCGCCGAACATGTTCGCTGGGGTGAAGCCGTCCGGCAGCTTGTCTGGGTAGGGTTCGCTCTCCGAGCCGCCGGCGCCGATGTTCGAGGCCCCAGCCATGTCGTCCGGCATGTCCAGGACGAGGTCTCCGCCGGGCTGCCCCCCAGTGCCGCCGCTCTCCGGCAACGGCGCGTCCGCAGCACCGCCTGTCGAACCCGCCGTGCCGGCCGCATTGATGGCGCCGGGGGCAGAGCTCTGATTGACACTGGGCGATCCACCGCAGCCTGCGAGCCACGCGCTCGCCGACAGCGTGACCGCAAACACGCTGAACCGCGCACTCTGCATGATCTCGCCTCCTCGAAAAAAAGGTGTGCCGACTTCTACGGCTAGAGTGTGCTGAAGGCACGCTCATTTTTCTGTCATGGCCCTGCTGAGCGCTGATTTTGTCGCACCCCCACGCCGTGCACCGCAGATCAATCGGGTATCAGATCCGTCATTATAATTTTGCGCTGAAACTGCGGAAAACCATGATTTCCGCAGTTTCAGCTTGCTGCATTGCGGAGCGGCGCCCGACTTGGCCTGTCTACTTCGGGATCGGGACTTCCGGAACGATCGTGCCGCAGTCGACGAAATTTAGGTTGGTGTCGGCGCGGAAGTTCGACTCGTAAGTATGGCGTTCGTTCTGAAACATGTCGAAGTCGTACACCCCGCCCTTTGCCAAACCGAGCTCGGCTGCGCGCGCGTCGATATCGATCGCCGCATTTTGCGCTCCATGCACGCCCCCCAGATCAATCGCGAGCTTGCCGTTGATGAAGACCCAGACGTCGTCGTCGCCGGTGAACTTGAAGGACTCACCCCCTTCGTACTTGAAGCGCGTGTGAATCTCGGTCGTGAAGTGGAAGTTGTGACCCATGGTCCGCTCATCGAAACCCGTATCGTCGAGCGGGAAGAACTTGGTGCTCTGAAAGCTCTTCACGCCATTGTTGGGCGCGAACCACAGCTCGAACTTGTAAGCCTTGTTGAGGCCGTCGACTGTTCGGTACCAATTGGCGAACTGTGCGGGATCTTTCACCGTGAGGGTCGGCCCGCTGGGGGCGAACACTGGTTTACGATCCGGGCCGAGATCGGGCAGGACCAGCTTTCGATCATCGCCGATTTTCGGGCCTTCGAAGTTTTTGCCGTCGGCCTTGAAGTCGCGGATCACAGCCAAAATGGCAGTCCCGCAGCCCTCTTCGCTTTCCGGAACACCGTCGGCCGAGCCGCCCTTTTCGGTGATTTCTTCGCCCACGCGGTAGCCACCGAACCTGTTCGCGGCGGTGAAGCCTTCGGGCAGCGTGTCCGGGTACGGTTGTGCGGCCGAGCCCCCGACGCCGATGTTCGCTGCGCCTGCCGCGTCTTCAGGCGGCTTGTCCAGAATCAAACCGCCTCCGGGCTGGCCGCCAGAGCCGCCGGCGCCGCCCGCTACATCGATCGCATCTGAAATCGTGCTTTGATCGTCACTGGGCGATCCACTGCAGCCAGCGAGCAGTGCGCTCGCCGACAGCGTGATCGCAAACACGCTGAAACGCGCACTCTGCATATCCTCGCTCCTGGTAAGTAGGGTGTGCTGAGCAGTACGGCCAGCGCGGGCCGCAGCACGCCAAATTTCGTGCAACCGGCCAGTCTGCAGCGCGAACTTGTCCTACCTCGACGCTGTGCAGCGCAGAGCATCGGCCGTGGCCGTCACATCGATCATGTTGATTTTGCATTGAAACCGCGGCCAGCCGAAATTTTCGCGCTGACAGCGCTTAGATTGCGGCGCCGCGGCCGTGTTGGTTCGACTTGCCTGCGTCGCCGGTGAAGCTGCGCGCGAGCAGCTCGCTGCGCAGCCGCATGCGCAGACGCCGGTGAGCGCCTCCAGCAGTGTCGCACTCAGCCGCTTCAGCCAGCGACCATACACCGAGTGCCACCGGGACCCCGCGGCCGGCGCGGCTCGAAATGCCCGCTGGCGCAGCCGCTTTCAGCCTGAGCGGCTGACCTGTTGCCGCGGGTCAGCTGCTGGTCTACTCCGCTCACCGGAAAGCCTTTTCCAGAGCAGTGGGTAGCCCCACGCGGTCGGCATTCTCGCCGAAGTCACTCAGGAGCAATTCGACCATGGCACGAAAGAAGATTGGCCTCATCGGCGCGGGTAACATCGGTGGCGAGCTCGCAAACCTCGCTGCAACCAAGCAGCTCGGCGATGTGGTGTTGTTCGACATCCCCGCCAAGGAGAAATTCGCGCAGGGCAAGGCGCTCGACCTCGAGCAGGCGAGCGTGCTCTCCGGAAGCGATGCCAAGGTCACCGGCACGTCCAACTGGCAGGACTTGGCCGGCGCTGACGTGCTGATCATCACCGCGGGGATCCCGCGCAAACCCGGCCAGTCGCGCGACGACATCGTCGGCACGAATCTGCCGATCATCCAGGACGTGGCCGACAACGCCAAGAAGTACTGCCCGGACGCGTTCGTGATCGTGATCAGCAACCCGCTCGACGCCATGGTCTACGAATACCGGCGCCGCGTCGGTGCGCCGCGAGCCAAGGTCGTGGGCATGGCCGGCGTGCTGGACAGCGCGCGTTTTTCGCTGTTCTTGGCGCGCGAGACGGGCGCCAGCGTGAAGGATGTGCGCGCCACCGTGCTCGGCGGACACGGCGACGACATGGTGCCGGTGCTCGGCTACACGACGATCAACGGCATTCCGGTGCAGCAGTTGGTCTCCGCCGAACGGCTGGCGTCGATCGTCGCCCGTACCCGCACGGGTGGTGGCGAAATCGTCGGTCTGATGGGCACCAGCGCCTACTACGCGCCCGCGTCGAGCGCGATCGCGATGGCCGAAGCCTATCTGTACGATCAGAAGCGCATCTTGCCGGCCGCCGCGTACCTCGATGGTGAGTACGGCTACAAGGACCTGTACCTGGGCGTGCCGGTCGTGATCGGCGGCGGCGGCGTGGAAAAGATCGTCGAGATCGAGCTGAGCGAGGCCGAAAAGTCCATGCTCAAGGTCAGCGCGGCGAGCGTGCAAAAAGTGGTGGATTTCGTCAAATCCAAGTCCTGAGCACTTCCCCATGAAAATCCACGAATATCAGGGAAAACAGATCTTCCAGCGGTATGGCATCGCAACCCCCAAGGGTTATCCGGTGTTCACGGCCGCGGAGGCCGAAGAAGCCGCCAAGAAGTTGATCGACGAGACCAAGATCCCGGTCGTCGTCGTCAAAGCGCAGATTCACGCCGGCGGCCGTGGCAAGGGCGGCGGTGTGAAGGTCGTGAAGGGCGGCCCGAGCGAGGCCAAAGCCGTGGCCGAGAAGCTGCTCGGCATGCAACTGGTCACGCACCAAACCGGTCCGGAAGGACAAAAGGTGCAGCGGCTGTACGTGGAGCAGGGGCTCGACATCGCGCGTGAGCTGTACCTGGGCTTGGTCGTCGACCGTGAAGCGCGCCGCATCGCAGTCATGGCCTCCACGGAAGGCGGCGTCGAGATCGAAACCGTCGCCGAACAGACGCCGGAAAAGATCCTGATCGAGCACATCGATCCGGTGATCGGCCTGGGCGGCTTTCAAGCCCGGAAGCTCGCCTACGCGCTGGACATCGGCAAGGGCACTCCGAGCCCGAAGGACACCATCGCCGATTTCGTCAAGCTCGTGACGAAGCTCGGTGCGTTGTTCGAGAAGGAAGATTGCTCGCTGTGCGAGATCAATCCGCTGATCGTGACCAAAGACGGCAAGGTCGTGGCGCTCGACGCCAAGATCACCTTCGACGACAACGCCTCGGGCCGCCACAAAGAATGGCTCGAGCTGATGGACAAGGCCGAAGAAGATCCGGTCGAGCTCGAAGCCAAGGACTCGGGCCTGAGCTACGTCTCGCTCGATGGTGACATCGGCTGCTTGGTGAACGGCGCCGGCCTGGCCATGTCCACGATGGACATCATCAAGCACGAAGGCGGAAACCCGGCGAACTTCTTGGACGTTGGCGGCGGTGCCACCAAAGATCAAGTCAAGAAGGCGTTTTCGATGATCCTTTCCAGCAGCAAGGTGAAGGGCATTTTCGTCAACATCTTCGGCGGCATCATGAAATGTGACGTGATCGCCGAAGGCGTCGTGGCTGCGACCAAAGAGCTTGGCCTCAAGGTGCCGTTGGTCGTGCGTCTGGAAGGCACGAACGTGGAGCTCGGCAAGCAAATTCTCAAAGACAGCGGGCTCGCGATTCAGCCCGCGGACACGATGTCCGACGGTGCCAAGAAGATCGTCGCCGCCGTGCGCACTGCGTGAAGAAGGTACAAGAGCATGGCAATTCTGGTCGATAAAAACACCAAGGTCCTGGTCCAAGGGATCACCGGCTCTGCAGGCTCCTTCCACGCCAAGCAATGCATCGCCTATGGCACGCAGATCGTCGCCGGCGTCACGCCCAATCGCGGCGGCGAGAAGTTCGAGGCCGAAGGTCCCGACGGCAAGAAAGTGATCGTGCCGGTCTTCGACACGGTAGCCGAGGCCGTGAAGCAGACGGGCGCGGACACGTCCTGCATCTTCGTGCCGCCGCTGGGCGCGGCGGACTCGATCCTGGAGGCGTTCGACGCACAGCTATCGCTCGTCGTGTGCATCACCGAGGGCATCCCGGTGATGGACATGGTGCGCGTGCGACGCACGATCGAAGGCCGTAAGGGCCGCCTGATCGGGCCGAATTGTCCGGGCATCATCACGCCCGGCGCGTGCAAGATCGGCATCATGCCCGGTCACATTCACCGCGTCGGCAAATACGGCGTGGTCTCCAAGTCAGGCACCTTGACCTATGAAGCGGTCGGGCAACTGACCGCCTTGGGCATGGGTCAATCGACGTGCGTGGGCATCGGCGGTGACCCGGTCGCGGGCCTGGACTTCGTGGACGTCCTCAAGCTGTTCAACGAAGATCCGAACACCGAAGGCGTGATCATGATCGGCGAAATCGGCGGCAACGCCGAAGAGCGCGGCGCGGAGTACATCGGAAAGCACATGAAGAAGCCGGTGGCCGGCTTCATCGCCGGTACGACCGCACCGCCCGGCAAGCGCATGGGCCACGCGGGCGCGATCATCAGCGGCGGCAAGGGTGCAGCCAAAGACAAGATCGCGGCGCTCGAAGCCGCCGGCGTGCGCGTGGCACCGACCCCGAGTGACATGGGCACGACGCTCAAGAGTCTGCTGAAATAGCAGACGCGGACCGAAAAAAGGGGGCTCGCGTCACTCGCGCAGAGCCTGTTCCGGTAGGCCGCCCGACGACTGGGCCTAGTGGAATGGGCTCTGGCCCCCTTGCCGCGCCGGGGTTTTGGTCGAAGTCTCGACGGTGATGCCGTTCGAGCCGCGCTTCTCGCTCCGCCCACGACGCCTCGCGTCCGCCTTGCTCGCGTTCGCACTCGCGCTGTGCCTGCTCGCGAGCGCGCCTCGCCTGAGCGCCGAGGAAGTCGCCAGCGACTCGCCTCACGCCGCGATGGCAGAATTCACGCGTCTCACGCAGCGCGGCGACTACCAGCAGGCCGCGCACTACCTCGATCTATCCAGCGTCGACCCCGCCGACGGCCCCGCCCTGGCCAAGCGCTTGCGGGACGTGCTCGATCGGCACCTGTTCGTCGATATCGAGAAGCTGTCGCCGGAGCCGCACGGCAACACGGACGATGGTTCTGCGCCGGATCGCGAAGAGCTCGGCAGCGTACCGGGCGCCGCCGGCAAACCGGAGCCCGTCGTGATCGTACGTCGCGTCGACCGCAGGGGCGCGCGCTGGGTGTTCTCGGCAAGCACCGTGGCCCGCATCGACGACTGGTACGATCACCTCGAAAATCGCTGGCTGCTCGAGCACCTGCCCAAGTGGTCCCTGCGCTTCGGGCCGCACGAGCTGCGTTGGTGGCAGTGGCTCGCGCTCGGACCGCTGCTGCTCTTGGGCTTCTTGGTCGGCGTCGCCGGCGCGCGCGTGTCGCGCTCGCTGATCAAGCGCTGGCTGCCTGCGCAAAACCGCGAGGCATTTCGCAAGCTGCGCGCACCCGCCACGCTGGCGTTCGCGGTGCTCACGATCTACGCGCTTTTGCCCTGGCTCGGCTTGTACGAACCTGCAGAGGCCTTCGTACACCGCGGCTTGTCGGCGGCGCTCTTGGTGGCGTTCTTTTGGGCGCTCTGGCAGACGGTCGAGCTGTCTCGCCACACGCTCAGCAACGCGCAATGGGTCAAGAGCTCACACACCGCGGCATCGCTCATGATGCTGGGCGCGCGACTCGGCAAGTTCGTCGTGGCCGCGTTCGCGTTCGTGGCGGTGCTCGCAGAGCTGGGCTACCCGGTCACGAGCCTGATCACGGGGCTCGGCATCGGCGGGCTCGGCTTGGCGCTGGCGGCCCAGAAGACGGTCGAGAATTTGTTCGGTGCGTTTTCGTTGGCCATCGATCAGCCGTTTCGCGAGGGCGACACGATTCAAGTGGATGGCGTCACTGGGACGGTGGAATCGATTGGGCTGCGCTCGACGCGACTGCGCACCCCGGACCGCACGTTGATCACCATTCCCAACGGGAAGCTTGCCGAAATGCGGGTGGAGACGCTCACGGCTCGTGACCGCATGCGTTTTTATTGCGTGCTCGGCGTCACGCACTCACCTGCTCCGCAAATCACGCGCATTTTGCAGGGAATCGAGCGAGTGCTCGGGAGCCACACGCTGGTCGTGAGCGGCAGCATCAGCGTGCGTTTGATCGGCGTGACCGATTCGGCCATGAACTTGGAAATCGTCGCCATGCTGGAGACCTCGGAGAACGCCAAGTTCCTGGAGGTTCGCCAAGGCTTGCTGCTCGGCATCATCGAGATCGTCGACGAGGCCGGCAGCTCGCTCGCGCACCCGGTGAGCACGATCCGACTCAATGACCCCGCGCCCTCGCTCGAGCCCGCGCCAGCACCGAACGCGAGCTGACGATCGGGAGCCCGCAGCGCGGCTCCGCTTCGGTGGTCGCGTTGGCTCGCGCCGATAGTATTCAGGCCTTCGGGTGCGTCTGGCACGACCAGTGCGCGTCATTCGAGCACGTGCACGTTGTCGTGTGGGCCGGACCGGCGTCGTAATAACAGGTCTGCGGACCGCCACAGATTTCATTGTTCTGTGGGGCGGTCACGGGACACGCCGGGGCACCGCCCCAACCGCCCCATCCCATCCAGCCGCTCGAACCGCTCCAACCGCTCCAACCGGAAACCCCACCCGCGCCGGAGCTCGCACCACCGCTGCCCGCGTTCGCCCCGCCGCTGCCGCTCGAACCCGCACTCGCGCCCGCGCTGCCGCTCGATCCCGCGCTTGCGCCCGCGCTGCCGCTGGAACCCGCACTCGCACCCGCGCTGCCACTCGCGCCCGCGCTGCCACTCGAACCCGCGCTGCCACTCGAGCCCGCGTTCGTCCCGGCGCTGCCGCTCGAACCAGCACTCGCGCCGGCGCTGCCACTCACGCCGCCGCTGCCGCTCTTGCCTGCGCTGCCGCCCATGCCGGCACTGGCGCTCCCAGCCGAGCCAGCGCCGCTCGCGCCACCAGCGCTGCCCGCTGCACCGGCAGAGCCGCCAGCGCCAGTGTTCCCGACGGCAGCCTGACCCGCGGCGCCCGCATCTTTGCCGGCGGCGCTGTTGCTCGATCCAGCGGCGCTGCCGCCGAGCGTGCCTCCGCCACCCGTGCGCTCGCCCGCGCCGCCTTCGGCACGCCCAGCGCTCGAGTTTCTCGTTCCGGCACTGCCCGAGTCGTGCGCACCGCCTAGCTCGGAAAAGAAATTCGGATATTCAGTCGTGCCCCCGCAGGCGCTGGCCAGCGGAAGACAGCAGGCAAGCACCACTCCAAAACCACCCGCGAATTTCATGTGCGCTCCCAAGACGAGACTCGCTCTAAGAATGCGATCCTGACTAATGGTAACAGAGTCGCCAATCGATCAGGCAAACCGTCGGGAAAACGACGAGCGCGGCACCACAGCCGGTCGATTTCCGTTGCGGACGGCGCGACCACTTTTCGTGCACATGTGGTTTACGGCATTTGCGCACCAGCTCAGCGCACATCAATCACGCGCAGGCTGATCATCTCGAGCTGCTTCCCCGCGCCCGGAAATTTTCCCCAGATGCTGACTTCGAAGCGCCCTGCCTGACCGCGCTTACCGAGCGGCACTTCGATGCGAAAGTGCTTGCCATTCACTTCGACCGGCTTCTTGGTCACGAAGCCTTTGGGAAAATACAACTCACTCGGTGTGGGCACCGCGTACGTGCTGGTCGTATTCAAATACAGCGCGCTCAGTGGTGCGGCGGCATCGATGCGACCGATGCCCACGCCGCCGAAGGTCACCGCGCCCTTCACGTCGCCCGCGATCACGATCGCGTCGCCCGCGCGCGCGGTCTTCGGCAATGCGCCGTAGTCGCCGTAGTCGTCCACGAACTCTTGCGACAAGCACGCAATTCCGAGCCCGCTGGGCTTGGCAACGCCCACGCCGAACCCAGTGTGAGACGCCTTCAAGATGTTCCTGCGGTGACCGTCATGCGGTGGAACCTCATCCATGAAGGAGCGTTCGACGCGCTCGAGCTCGGCGGCTTCGAAGTGCGGCGCCACCTCCAATTTGCGAGATTTGCCGTCCGCGAGACAGCCTGCATTCTCTTGCACGAAGTCACTCCCGCCGGCCTCCGAGTAGCGTTGCTCCGGCACCGAGCCGTCACTGCCCCAATGGGCGGTGTAGCCGACGCGCGCCATGTCTTCGGCGTGGCGTTGGCCGGCGCGATTGGCGACGTCGTCCATCGCGACGGGACCGAGACCGTGCTCGGCGCGATCTCGATTGACGAGCTCGAGCATATAGCGCCGAGCCTGTTCCAGGTTCATGGGCGCTCGGGGCGGCAGCGCCGGAAGCGCCGCAGAGCTTTCGCGTTGTCCACGGCTCGCAGCGCTACCGGCACTGGAACGCGAGGCGCACGCCGCGAACCCGACGGCCATGGTCAGTGCCAAGAGCGATCCCTCTCGCAACCCTGCGCGCATGGTACAAGCGTAACTGACAGCCAGCGAAAGGAAAGTGCGGGGAGCCTCGCGCTTTGGCTCGCTCCGCGACGGCGATGGCGCCTGCTGTACACTTCGGCTACGCTTGGCTCGGTTCTGGGGGGTCATGGACATCCCCTCTGTGGTCTGAGCTAGGAACGAGGAGAGTCGATGAAACATTTGCTGCCGTGTCCCGGGTGCCGTCGTCACGTACGGGTGAGCGAAGTCGCGTGTCCCTTTTGCAAGGCTCCGCTCGACCTCGGCAGCGCACCCGAGCCCGAGCTGCCGCGCACGCGTTTGTCTCGCGCCGCCACCTTCGCATTCGGTGCAACGTTGGCTTCCGTCAGCGCTCTGGCAGCGTGCGGAGCGGATGTCGACGACGGAAAGGGCGGCGCGGGTAGCGGGGGAGCAGCAACAGCGGGCGGCGCGGGCGGCGCGCAAGCAGGCGGCGCGCAAACAGGCCCCGCGCAAGCAGGCGCGGGTTCGAACATCATCCCCGTCTACGGCGCTCCCGCGGGGGGCGCTCCGCCCACTAGCCCCGGCGGCGGCCAGGGCAACAACGCGGGCAGCGCTCAAATCCCAATCTACGGTGCTGCACCTTGAGCCACCGCTCGCGCAGCAAGCGCGCGCGCTAAATCGGCATTGTCAATGCCGGAAGTCTTGCTATGAGTGCGCGGAACTAACACGCCTTTTGGCAGGAAAAGAGAACATATGGCCCTCGAGCGCACCCTCTGCATCATCAAACCCGACGCCGTCGAAAAACGAAAGCAAGGCGCGATTCTGCAACGCCTCCAGGAAGAGGGCTTCGCGGTGCTCGGTCTGCGCCAAACGCAGCTCTCGCGTCGGACAGCCGAGGGCTTCTACGCGATTCATCGCGAGCGCCCGTTCTTCGACGAGCTGTGCACGTTCATGACTCGCGGCCCGGTGGTGGTCATCGCGCTCGAGCGAGAGAACGCCGTGCAACACCTGCGAAACGTGATCGGCGCCACGGATCCAGCCAAGGCGGCCGAGGGCACGGTGCGCAAACAGTTCGGGACCAACGTCGGCGAAAACGCGGTGCACGGTTCCGATTCGCCTGAAAACGGCCGTATCGAAACCAGCTACTACTTCCAAGGCGCCGAATTACTCTAGTCGACCGCGCGGCTGCCGGCCGGGCGGGCGAGAACTGGACGGAGCGGCCCACGCGCCAAAGGCGTCGGGCCGAACGACCTTCTCACCCAACCCCGAGAGAACTGGTCTAGCCTAGCGGGCCTCGATGCACAGCGGGAAGCCTCCCCCAGAATCCCGCACCGATCCTCTCGGCAGCGGTGAGCTAGACGCCGCGCGCGGAACATTGCGCGAAGCGCAAAGCGCACTGCGCAATTTCGCGCAGCTCTTGCACTCGGTGCGGGTCGGCTCGAAGGCGCTGATTGCGGTACTGCCGGACGTGGCGGCGGGCTGCGCGCCCATGCGCGCCGCCGTCGAGGTCCTGCTCGCTACCGTGGCGGCTCGGCCGGACTTGGCGGAAGCGAGCCGCGCGCTGCAATGCTACTTTGCGCCGCGCCTCACGCAGCTCGACCAAGAGCTGGCTGCAGCCGCTCAGCGCCCGTTGAGCGCAAAATCGCGCTTGGGGCTGGAACAGGTGATCACGCGCTTGGCGCTCGAGCTGGACACCGCGCGCGGGCTGCTCGATCTGTTGGTGGAAGCCGTCTCGGGTCGCTCGGTTCTGGTGGATCTCGCCGGACTCTTGCAAGAGAGCTTTGCGGGTCCGCCGAGCGGCGGCTCGTGGAACCGTGAACACATCACGGCCAGCATGAGCTTCGTCGAAGCCGACGTCGAGCTGGAGCTCAACCCTCGCATCGCGACGGCGCTGCTCGCGCTCGGTGTCGAGCTGGTCGCGCGTGGCCGCTCGGGCACCCCGCACGTGCTCGTCGAACGCGATCAAACCGGTGCCTGTCGCGTGCACATCGATCGCCGCACGGTTGCGGGCAGCGACGACGTCGTGCTGACCGCCCGCGGAGTGATCGAGCCGACGCTGACCTGCCTTTCGGCGGTCGCGCGCGTCTCGAGCGTGTCCATGGCCTGGGACGAGCGAACGCCCAGTCTGCAATTGTCGTTTCCAATCTGCGCCGCGCTGCATTGCAAAAACGAAGCGGGCTGAGTTTTCCGCGTTCTGCTGGCACGAGACTGGAACGCGCTCTTGCGACCGTCGAGCAGCACCGGTATTGGGCAGTTCATGTCCGAACTAAAGCCGCTGATTGAAGCCGCGTGGGCCGACCGCTCGCTGCTCGCGAAAGACCAATACAAGGCCGCCGTGGCGCAGGTCGTGGCCGACTTGGATCAGGGTAAATTCCGCGTCGCGACCCAGGACGCTCCGGGTAAGTGGACGACGCACGCCTGGCTGAAGCAAGCGGTCCTGCTCTACTTCGCCGTCGCCAAGATGGATCGCATCGAGGTCGGTCCGTTCGAATTCTACGACAAGATCCCGCTCAAGAAAGACTTGGACCAGGCCGGCGTGCGCGTCGTGCCGCCGGGCACGATCCGCTACGGCGCGTTCGTTGAAGCGGGCGCGATCGTGATGCCGGGCTACGTGAACATCGGCGCGTACGTGGGCTCCGGCACCATGGTCGACACCTGGGCCACCGTGGGTTCGTGCGCGCAGGTCGGCAAAGATTGCCACCTCTCCGGCGGCGTGGGCTTGGGCGGCGTGCTCGAGCCGCCGGGTGCGCAACCGGTGATCGTGGAAGACGGCTGCTTCATCGGGTCACGCGCGATCATCGTCGAGGGCATGTTGGTCGAGCGCGAAGCGGTGATCGGCGCGGGCGTCGCGCTCACTGCCTCGACCGCGATCATCGATGTCACGGGTCCGGAACCGGTGGAGTATCGCGGCCGCGTGCCCGCGCGCAGCGTGGTCATTCCCGGGATGCGCACGAAGAAGTTCGCTGCCGGCGAATACCAAATCGGCTGCGCCTTGATCATCGGTCAACGCAAAGAGAGCACCGACAAGAAAACGAGCTTGAACTCCGCACTCCGCGACTTCAACGTTTCGGTCTGATCTCCAAGCCTTCGATGTCGCTCGCAGAAACGTTGCTCTGGCTGTGCAAGATCCCTTCACCCATCGGTGAGGAGCGCGAGATTTGTGATCGCGTGTCCGAGCGCCTGAACCAGGTTCGGCTGGCGGCGCCGATCCGGCGCTACGGTGAGTCGATCGTGGTGCCGCTGACGCGCGGCAGCGGCGGCCCACACGTCGCGCTCGCCGGCCATTTGGACGTCGTTCGCACGGTGCACGAAGGCCCCGCGCGCATCGAGGGCGATAAGTTGTACGGCGCGGGCGCCGCCGACATGAAGAGCGGCCTGGCATTGATGCTCGACATCGCCGAGAACCCCACTCGCCCCGACGTCGATCTCACGCTCGTATTCTATGCGCGAGAAGAGGGGCCGTATGCGGAAAACGAGCTCGGCCCCGTGCTCGCCCAAGATCCGGAGCTGAGCCATGCCGATGTCGCGGTCGCGCTCGAACCGAGCGACAATCGCCTGCAGCTCGGCTGCAGCGGTTCACTGCACGCCACGCTGCGCTTTCGCGGTCGCACCGCGCACAGCGCGCGCCCCTGGCAAGGCGAGAACGCGATCCAAAAAGCGGCCGGCGTACTCGCTCGGCTCTCTGCCGAACAGCCACGCTCGCACCTGATCGACGGACTCGAGTGGCGCGCGGTGATCAGCGCCACGATGGCCAGCGGCGGTCGCGGTCGCAACATCATCCCCGATCTGTTCGAGCTCAACGTGAATCATCGCTTCCCCCCGTTGTGCAGCGCCGAACAAGCACAAGCCTACGTCCGCGCGCTGGTCGGCGACGACGCCGAGGTCGAATTCATCGATGTCTCGCCTTCGGCGCCGCCACTGCGCAATCACCCCTTGATCCGCGCCTTGGCCGAGAGCGGCGTGGTCGCGGTGGAACCGAAACAGGCCTGGACCGACGTCGCTCGCTTCGCAGGCCTGGGCATCCCCGCCGTCAATTTTGGTCCCGGCACGAACGCCCAAGCGCACCAAAAGAACGAATGGACCGAGCTGCCGCTATTGGACACCGGACGCGATATCCTCGCCCGCTGGCTCGGCGCGATCGCCCGCGGCGTGCCTGGAGATTGAGTTGATGGTCACGCGCCACGGCCGGGTGCGTCACAGCCTTCGGCGTCGCGCTCCGGCTCGAGGGGGAGAGAACCCGAAGACCCAAGTTCGCTGACCGAGTATCTTTGCGCTCAGAACGGCTGAATCGCGCCCAGTCGCGTCGATCGCTGCTCGATCGAGGTCCGCCGAGAACGGGTCAATTAGTTACTCAGCGAGCTGAGGAATGCGCGACGTGTGGTATTGTCGACACATGATAAGGGGTCTCCGTTACCAATCCGCGGCCTTGCTCTCGACCCTCCTGCTCGCTGTGGCGTGTGCTGGCTCGACCACCCCAGTCGCTGCGCCATCCGAGAACACGGAGCCCGTCGTCCCCGACAAGACCGAAGCCCCTCCCCCCGCGGACGAGGCTCCGAAGGCGGAAGAAGAGACGCCCAAGAAGGCGCCCAAAGAACAAGCCCCCGAACCCACCTTCACTTCGGACATGTCGGTCGACGACGCGATCAACGCCACGAAGTCGACGGAGCGCATGAACGTGGACCAAGAGACCATGAGCAAGCCCTTGCAGGACGAGGCGCTGTACGCCCCCTGCAAGCCAGGCACCGCGCACTTCACCTTTCGCGTCGCCGTCTGGCGCGGCAAAGCCGTCGCCATCGACATGACCACCACGCCCAAAAACCCGAAGCTCGCCGAATGCCTCAAAGGCCGCATCCGCGAGCTCACCTGGTCAGCAAAAGTGCCCTCGCTGAACACCGTCGAATATTCGATGTAACTCAGCGTGCGCGGGGGAAGATCGACGCGCGGCTACCGGCGCGGTGCGCTCCCTGATTTGAACCGCCAAGACGCCAAGGGAGAGGAGATTTGGGGTTTGCTCAGTGCGGCACATGGAAACGCGCGAGCACGACGTTTGGGCACTCCGTCAAAGTTCGGCTACTCGGCGCTAGGTGCAGTTTTTGTGCGAACGAGAACGAAATCGTAGGTGCCGCTCACCGATTTGGGCCCCAATTGTCAACCATGTGCCCTGGTCGACGCGTCAGCCGAGGCCCGGTCACCCATGTGCCCGGTCAGACATCCACTGATATCCTCCGGCGCGGGCGTCCGCGCGCGGAACGGCGCGCGCTGTGAGGTGCGTGGCTGGAGCGCGAGCGCCCCACTCTCGCTTTCGCGCGTGATGTTTCCGCGCGTGCCGAGTCAGCCGACGCGATCGAGCGGGTCGAAGGCGGCTTGGGCCATTTGCACTTGTTCGGAGGTTTTGCCGAAGCGGCGTTCTTTGCGGCCGTAGTCGGCGACTGCGGCGGTCAGCGTTTCCGGGCGGAAATCTGGCCACATGATCGGGAGGAAGACGAGCTCGGCGTAGGCGGACTCGAAGAGCAGGAAGTCGCTGACGCGCGTTTCACCACCGGTGCGGATCAAGAGATCGACGTCGGGCAGCGTGTGCGTGGTCATCTGGCGGTGGAAGAAGGTTTCGTCGATTTCTTCCGGCAGCACCAAGCCGGCGCGTGCGCGCACGGCGAGCGAGCGCGCGGCTTCGACGATGTCTTGGCGCCCGCCGTAGGAGAGCGCGAGCGTCAGCGTCATGCGATCGCCGTCGCGCGTGTACGCCATCAAGTCTTCGACCGCGTGGCGCGTGGTGGTGGGCAGATCTTCGAGCGCGCCAATCACGTTCACGCGAATGCCGTTTTGGCGCAGATCAGCGCGCTCGTTCTTGGCAAATTCCACGAGCAGCCGCATCAGCGCTTCCACCTCGGGCCGCGGGCGCGCCCAATTGGCCACGCTGAACGCGTACAGCGTGAGGTATTTCACGCCGATGCGGGTAGCGGTCTCCACCGCGTCACGCACGGCGCGCGCTCCTTCAGCGTGCCCCTCTGCGCGGTCGAGCCCTCGGGCTTTCGCCCAACGACCATTGCCGTCCATGATGATCGCCACGTGACGAGGAAGCGAAGCGCCGTTCGACCCGTTCTTGCCGCTGACCACTCAAGACTCTCTTTCCGCTGCACCGGCACAAGCCGGGCGATGCACACTGTAAAACTTCAAGCGAATCCGCAAGCTTTCCAGATGGCCGGAATTCTCGCGTCAGGGCTCGTTTTTCCCACAGCGCGGGCCGCGCAATTATGGAGCTTTCGTGGAGTTCCGCGGCCAAGCCATTAACCTTACGATTTTATTGATCTATTTTGGCCGTCCCAGGCCCCCGGAGCGCGCGCGCCTCCTGAACCGCGTTCAGGATTTGCAGCGCGGCGCGACGGCGGGCGGGCGGCAAACTGACGAGAAAGACCACTTCGGGCGGACCGGCATTCAGCAGCTCGACCTGGCCACCGTGGGCCTCGGTGACCGCCCGCACGATGGCCAGCCCGAGGCCCGTTCCGCCCTTGTCCGCGCGCGTGGTCACGAAGCGTCGAAACAGCCGCTCCCGCACGTGGCGTGAGATCGAGCCTTGGCTGACCACGCGCACGTTCACCCATTCTTCGCTGCGCGAAACCTCCACGCTCAAAGGGGATCCGCGCTCGCCATGGCTCAAACCATTTTCGATCAGGTTGATCAAGGCGCGGGCGATCCACAGCTCGTCGCCGCGCACCCGCGTGTCCCCCGAAGCGTGCAAGGTGATGCGTTTTTCGCTGTCGCCGAGCGACTCGATCGTGCGCCGCGTGAGCTCGCCGAGATCGACCGGCGTGAACGTCTCGACGCCGCGCGCCTCGATGCGCGCCAAGCTGAGCAGCTCGCTCAGCAAACGCTCGATGCGCGCGGTCGCTTCGCGGATGCGAGCCACGAAGCGGCGCGCTTCGACCGGCTCCTCCAAAGCGCTCTCTTCCAACACTTCGGCGCTGGCGCGAATGGCGGCAACTGGATTCTTGAGCTCGTGCGATAGGTCGGAGGCAAAGGTTTCGACGAAGGGGCGCCCCTCCAGATCGCGCCGCATCGAGTCGATGGCGCGGGTGAGACGGGTGACCTCGCGACCAAACGCCTGCGGCGGCGCGCCGCGCCGTTCACCCAAGCTGACGCGCTCCCCGAACACGCTCAGCGCTTCGATCGGCGCGGCGATCGCGCGCCCGATCCAGGCCGCCGCCAGCGCCGCCGCAGTGCCCAAGACCAAGCTTATCACCAGCACGGTGGGCGCAAAATCAGCCAATAGGTTGCGCATGGCGATGGTCGGCTTCACGACGCGCACGGCGCCCACGCGCACGGAGCGGACGCGAATTGGTGCATCGACCGAGACCACGCCGTGCTCCTCGGCGGGCGCCTGCGCGGGGAACAAACGCGCTCCGCTGTCGTCGAGCAGCATCAGGCGCAGGTCCGCGCCACGCCCGCGCTCGTGCTCCAAGCGCGCCGCCAAATCGACGATGCTGACGCCGGTGCGATCGAGCTCACCAGCCATCATCCCCGCCAGAGCGACGGCTTCGTCTTCTGCCGCCTGTGACGACAGACGCACCGCGCGCGCCTCGATGCGATCGATCACCATCAACCCCAGACCGAACGCGAACGCGCCGACGATCACGGCCAAGGCCAAGAAGATCTGCATGCGGATCGACATGCCGCGCGTGCGCGTGCGCAGCAGGCGCGAGACCACGAAGGCCACGAACAGCATCAGCCCCACGGAGGCCGCTGCGACGACGATCAAGCGAATCACGGCTCTTTCATCGCGTTCAGCGCGCTCGGCGCGTCCGTCACGCGGTAGCCGACGCCGCGCACCGTCTCGATCAGCCCGGGCTCAGCGCCCGCTTCCGCGACCTTTTTGCGCAATGCTTTGACGTGCGAGTCGATCGTGCGATCGGTGATGGCAAAGCCGTCACCCCACAGGCGAGCAATCAGCTCGCCGCGGCTATACACCCGGCCAGGCTGTTCCAGCAGGCACGACAGCACGTCGAATTCGACGCGCGTGAGCTCGAGCAGCGAGCCATTGACCCGTGCGCGACGCGTGGCCGCGTCCAGCGAAATGGCCGGCACGGGCGCGCCAGCGGCCAGCTCTGCTTGCGAGCGGCGCAGCACTGCGCGCACCCGCGCCACGACTTCACGCGGGGAGAAGGGCTTGGTGACGTAGTCGTCAGCGCCGGCTTCGAGCGCCACGACGCGATCCGCCTCGCCATCGCGACTGGACAGGACGATCACCGGAATGTGCTTATTTTTGCGCCAGCGCCCGATCAAATCGAAGCCACTGCCATCCGGCAACATCAGGTCCAAAACGACCAAGTCAGCGGCTTCCACCAGCTCCGCTGCGTCCGTCGCGGTCGCGGCCAATGTGACCGAGAAGCCATCGCGCCCCAGTGCGTAGGCGACCGACTCGGCGATCGCTGGCTCATCCTCGACGACAAGAATCCGCGGCACCATTCCACGCTCATTCTTGCATGCCAGCGGCAATCCGACGATCTTATGAGCCCATGAAGACCTTGCTCATCCTGCGCCACGGCAAGGCCGCCCCCGAAGAAGGCGGCGGTGATGCCAAGAGGCCGCTCACGAAGCGTGGCAAGCACGAGGCCGAACAGATGGGACAGCTGCTCCGGAGCGAGCAGCTCGTGCCCGACCGCATCCTGGCCTCCAGCTCGCGCAGGACCCGCGAGACCGCGAGCCTCGCGGCCGCGGCCGCTCGCTTCGTCGGCGCGGTCGACGAGCTCGAGGAGCTGTATTTGGCCGAGCCGGAGGGTTATATAACGGCCGTACGGCGGGATGCACCGGACGCCCAGCGTGTGCTGCTCGTGGGGCACAATCCGAGCCTCGAGGCGTTGGCCTTGATTTTGACCGGCGATCCCGTGTCTTTGCCCCCGGCGGGTCTCGTCGTGTGCAGCTTGCCGATCGCGAGTTTTGCCGAGCTCACGCCGCGGGTTCGCGGCAAAATGCAAAGGTTCGCGGTGCCCTCGGCGCTCGAAGAGTGAGCCGGCGCCGCCGTACCGGCAGGTCACCGACGCCCGGACCCCCTGGGATGCGGCGGCCGAGCGCTCGATCGCTAGCAATTTGGCGCGGAGAGCGCTAAGTAACGGGCAGAATATGGCTCCGACGGCTCGCCTTCCACCGAAGAAGGACGTCGCATTGGCGTTGCTCGAACAAGCGTCGATGTACATCCACCTCGATCCGCGCGCGGGTTCGGTGCAGGTGCCTCCATCGTTCAAGAATCAGCCGCAGCTGGTGCTGCAGGTCGGCTTGAACATGGCCGTCGCCATCCCGGATTTGCACGTCGATGATCAAGGCTTGTCGTGCACGTTGAGCTTCAACCGCACGCCGTTTTTCTGCATCATTCCCTGGCCCGCAGTGTTCGCATTGGTGGGCGAGAATGGGCAAGCCATGGTCTGGGCCGAAGACATTCCGGCTGAAGTCGCGGCCCAAGCCCAAGCGCAGAAGGCTCCTGAAAAGCCGCGCACGCATCTGCGCTCGGTGGGCGATGCCGAGAGCACTGCCAAGGCCGAACCCGCGAAAGCAGCCCCGCCCGCGGTGAGCAAGAAGCCGGCGGCCAAAGCCAAGCCATCGGCCAAGGCCGGCGCTGACCAGGCTGAAGCCAGCAAGAGCGCCGCGAAGGGCAAAGCCAAAGCCGAGGGCAAGGCCGCCACACCCAAGTCGGTCAAGACCAGCTCCAAGGCCGCTGGCAAGTCACGAGCCGTGGTGGGCAAGGGCAGCGCGGACGCGAGCGCCAGCAAGAAACCCGCCGCACCCACGCCAAAGCCCGAGCCCGCCGCGCGGCAAGCGCTTCCCGCCAAGAAGCCCGCGTCGCCCAAAGCCGAAGCTGCGCGCACCGCCAGCGAGATAAACAAGCCGAAGCGCGAGCTGCCGCCCTACCTACGGGTCGTGAAATAGAACTTCAGTCGGCTGAACCAGCGGCTCCGGCGACACCGCCGCTGCCCGCTTGGCTGTCGCCGTCTTCGTTGGAGGCACCTGCAGCGCCCCCCGAGCTCGGCAAGCACTCCCAGGTGCCGGTGCTCGACTGACAGTCGAAGCCAGTCACGCAACCGTTGAAGTAACAGTCACCTGGCATGCAGGTGCCCTTCTCCCCGCAAGTGTAGCTCGGGGCGCAATCGCTCGGCGCACGGCAAGAGTCATTACCTCCGTCCGGCGGCGTGCGGCACTCACCGCTCGAGTAATCGCACTGCGAACCGGGCGCGCAGTCGCTGTCGTCGATGCAGCCTTCGTCCATGCTGCTCGACTGGCAGCCGCCAAACGCGCCCAGCGCGACCAGGAATACTGCGGTGACCGCTAATCGCATCGAGACCTCACCCGAACAAGCTCACGCTGACCGCGCACTGCCTGCCCAAGCTAGCAAGCAACGTGCCCGAGACAAGGCTGTATCGCCAGCAAAAGCCGCTCGCGGCAAAGAATGTCGCTGGGAAAAGCGCGAGCATGCTACGTTTTTCGCCCAGTTCAGCCCAGCCGATATGGACGTTCGTTGTAACCGCTGCGACACGGAGTATGAGTTCGACGATGCCCTCATTTCCGAGCGGGGCACGACGGTCAAGTGTACGAACTGCGGATTTCAATTCAAGATTTATCCCGGCAAGGGCGGAGGGCTCGCGCCCGAGCGCTGGGTCGTGCGCACCGCTTCGGGGCGTGAGCTCGTTTACACGTCCCTGCGTGAGCTGCAGCGAGGAATCGCCGAGAAGAAAGTCTTGGCCAGCGATCTGCTGTCGCGCGGCAAGCAGACTCCGCGACCGCTCGGCTCGATCGCCGAGCTGGAACCGTTCTTTCAGGTCACGAATACGAGCTCAGCCCGCAAGTCGGGCTCGGGTGAGCGCGTCCAGCGCACGCTGCATGGCGTCGCGCCACCCCAAGCCGAATTCCGTGGCTATCGCGGCAGTCAGCCGCCACCCCCCGCGCAGGCCGCGCACTCCACACCGCCGCCCGCAGCCGCGCCAGCCAACGGAGTCGCAACACCGATCCCGCCCACCGTTACTTCCGGAACGCTCGAACCGCCGGAAGTAGCACCACTTGCGGCTCCGGTTTCTGCCCCTGCCCTCGGGGAACTGCAGCCGACGGCGGCGGGCTCGCATTCGCAGTCGGTCGCTTTCTCGGAACCGAAGCCCGTGTCGATGGCGGGCGAAGATGCGTCCGAGACCAGCTCGTCCTCCGCTCGAAGCGCCAGCAATCCCGAGCTGCAGCCGCATTCGGCTCGCGAAATCGCCAAGCCGCGGCCGCCGGCAGACAGCGTACCGAACTCACCGCGCTCGCTCGTCGGCACACCGATGTCGCCGCTGGTAGCCAGGCTCGACAGCATGCGCGATATCCCGATCCCGCCCGCGCCGGTCTCTTCACCGCGCAACTTGCCGCCGATCGAAGTCGCCAACATCCGGGACAGCTTCAAGTCGTACGACGAGCTGCAGTTGGATCACTTGCCGGAGGATCTGCACGCGCGCTTGGTGCGTTCGCGTTGGATCGCAGGTGTGGTGGTGGTCGGTGTGCTCGGTTTGTTCGGCGCGACGGTCGGGCGCCGCTACATTGCGCAGCTGATCGGCACCGCGGTCGTGAGCAGCTCCAGCGACGCGCGCGTGGCCAAGTTCTTGAGCCAAGGAGCGCGCCTAGCTGACGAAGGCGACTTCGAAGGTGCCAAGGAAGAGTTCGACAAGGCCGCCGCGCTGGCAGAAAAAGACCCTGCCGTGCTGACTGCCCTGGCACGACTCGAAACGCTGCGCGCGGACGTATCCTGGCTCAAATTGCGGATCATCGATCCTGCCTCGACCGATCTGGTGCAGGCCACGCATCGCGAGCTCGGGCGGCGCGTAGGCAAGGCGCACGCCGCGGTCGATCGCGCGTTCGCCGTTTCGCCCGAAGATCCAGCCGTTCTGCGCGCCCGCGTCGACGCTTTGCGACTGAACGGCGAAGCCGACAAAGCGCGTGAGTGGCTGGGCCCGCTCAGCGCGAATGCCAGCGTGCCGGAAAATGCCTACGTCTTGGCGGCGCTCGATTTGGCCGATCCGGCTCCGATTTGGCCCTCGGTGATCGATCGCTTGCGCACCGCGGCAGCCGCTGAGCGCGACCCGGGCCGGGCACGCGCCGCGCTGATCTACGCCCTGGCCCGAGCCGGCCGCCTGAGCGAAGCCGAGGCGGAGTTCTCGAAGATCGATGGCCGGGCCAAGCCGCACCCGCTGCTCGAAGAGTTGCGCGCGTTCTTGCTTCGCGCCAAGCGCTCGGAAGGCACGCCGGGCGAAGCTCCCGCGAAGCTCAACGCGGTCGACACCAACAAGCTACCCAAGCTCGATACGTCGCCCGCAGCAGAAGACGCGCGGCCCCCCGGCGGGGATTTCCGCTCGCGCCTCGCGCAAGCGTCGGCCGCGCTGCGTCAGGGCGAGCTGGATCGCGCGGCCCGCCTGTACGACTCGGTGTTGGCCGAACAACCGCGCAACACCGAAGCATTGTCGGGTCTGGCAGACGTGGCCAAGGCCCGTCACGATCCCGCACTCGCGGCCAAGATGTACGATCGCGTGCTTTCGGAGAACCCCAATTACTGGCCTGCGATGCTGGCGAGCGCAGATCAAAAGTGGGATGCGGGTGACAAGCCGGGTGCGCTGCTCCTCTACCGTCGTCTGGTCGAGCAAGCTGGGGCGGATTCCGAGTACGGGGCGCGAGCCGCGGCGCGCATTGCCCAAAGCGAAGCCGCACCGGCCCGCGCCAACGCACCCGTAGAGACCGGTGCACCGATCAAACCGCCCGCACCGAGCAAGCCTGGGGCCCCCGCCGCCGAGCCGTACATCGATCGCAGCGATCTGCCCGAGGGCAAATGACGGTTCGCCGCCGATTGTTGCTGCCTTCGCTGCTATTGCTGCTGCTCGCTGCGTGCACTGCGCGCCCACGGCACACGCAGAGCAAGGCAAACGACGCCCCAAAGGCGGACGAACCTCGGCTCGTCGAGCTCGATCTCAGCGCAGGAGCGCCGGAAAGCAGCGATGGCAGTGCGCTATTTCGCACGCCCGCCACGCAAACGTACACTGGTCTCGTGCGCATCATCGGCCGCGCAGCGAGCGATGACAAGGTGCGCGGGCTGTTCGTGCGCCTGGGTGAAGCTTCCTTCAATTTGGCGGAGAGTGAAGAGCTGTCCCGCCTGCTCGGCGAGCTGCGCAGCAAGGGCAAGCCCGTGGTGTGTCACGCGCATTCGCTCAACAACTCGAGCGCGCTGCTCGGAGCGCGCGGCTGCAGCAGGCTGTGGTTGAGCCCTGCCGGCGACGTGTCGACCATCGGCATTGCCGCACAAATGCTGTACTTTCACGGCATCTTCGAGCGTTTGAAGATTGGCGTCGATTTCTTGCACATGGGCAAGTTCAAGAGCGGCGCCGAACCCCTGACGCGCGAGGGACCGAGCGAAGAAGCGCGCGCCTCACTCGTCGAGACCCTGGCCGCGATTCGCGGCGCTTGGCTCGAAGAGAGCAACGAGTTCAAGAAGAGCGACGCCCTGCAGAGCGCCTTGGAGCACGGGCCGTGGAGCGCAGGCGAGGCGCTCGAACGCGGCTTGATCGACGAGCTCGGCTTCGAGGCGGAGGCACTGGAAGCCGCAAAAAAGTCGGCCAAAGTCAGCGCGGTCGAGGTCGGCTTCGGCGCGCGTGCCAAGTCTCGAGGCGGCCTGGGCATCGGCGAGCTGCTGCGCGTGATTTCGGGTGCGGGCTCGGCCGACAGTCAGCCGCACATCGCCGTGGTGCCCGCCGAAGGCGCCATCACGATGGAGGCGGGTGGACCTTTGCAGCGCGGGGGCATCACGGCGCGCGCCTTGGGTAAGACCTTGCGCCGGATGCAAAACGACGAGTCGGTGAAGGCGGTCGTGCTGCGCATCGATTCGCCCGGGGGCTCGCCCCTGGCCAGCGATCTGCTCTGGCACGAGATGATGGAGCTGCGAAAGAAGAAGCCGATCATCGTCTCGGTCGGCAGCATGGCAGCGAGCGGCGGCTACTACATCGCCTGCGGCGGCCAGCGCATCTTTGCCGAGCGCACCAGCATCGTCGGCTCGATTGGCGTATTTGGGGGCAAGATCAACGTGGCACCCGCCCTCGATCAGTTCGGCATTCATGCGGAGACATTCGCCGCCAGCCCCGAATCGGGCGCGAAGGAACGTGCCGCGTACAACTCGCCGTTGATCTCCTGGGACGATGCCACCCGCGAGCGCGTGCGCGCGCACATGCAGAGCATTTACGATTTGTTCATCGCCCGCGTGGCGCACGGTAGGCAGCTCGCAGTCGATAAGGTGCGCGAAGTCGCCGAGGGTCACATCTGGAGCGGCGATCAGGGGCGAGAACGCGGTTTGGTCGATGAAATCGGCGGTCTTTCCGAGGCTTTGGCGGCAGCACGCAAGGCCGCGCACCTGGAGGCGGACGCCCCCGTCAGCGTCGAAGGCGGTCGCGATAGCCTGCTCGAAAGCTTGTTGGTCGACGACGACGCGAGCGACGCCGAAGCCGCTGCCGCGTTCGAGCGCCTGAGCGCCGCACCGGCCACGCGTCTGTTCTCGCAAGTTCCGCAGGAGCTGCGCACGTTCGTGAGCGGGGTTTCGCCGCTCTCGGAGCGTGAACACGTGGTCGTCACCCTACCCTATGCCTTGCTGATCCACTGACCGCGAAACGCGCTCGACACGCGCGACGACGCCACAAAAACTGCACGTCGAGTATTTCGGGGCTCGCAAAAGCTCGGGTTTTCGACTGAACTAGACTTATGTCTCCAGGGCGCCGAGGGCCGCTTTCCTTTTTGGACGTGGAGTGGCGCGCCGCGCTCTGGCGACGCTGGATCGCGAGCCATCTGGCCGAGGCCGCGACTCGCGTCGCCCCCGAAGCCGACGGCGTGGAGCAATCCCCGGCCACGCCCGCACCCGCGCCAGCGCCGAGCAACGACGCGCACGAGCCGCCGATCAGCGACACGCGCGTCGGCGACCTGCGGCCGAGCGAGGAAGGGCTCGACTCACCCAAGACCAGCGCGGACGTGCTGCGAGCGGCGCAAGCAGTGCCTGCGCGCCCCCCCTCCCGTGAAGAGAGCGAGCGGCGCAACGAGCGGCGCGCAGACGTGCGGGCGCGCTTCGACGCGCTCAGCGAACGTCTGCACGGGCTGGAAGACGCGCTGGACGTGATCGCGCGACGCTTGTCGCATCGTTCACGCCGTGAGCGGCGCACAGATCGCCGCACCGCAGAGCTCGTGGAGAGCATCGCCGAGAGCGTCGATGCCCAGGCGATCGCCTTGGAAAATCTAGGCGCCACCTTGGAGCGCATCGAGCGTCGCTTGGATCGCCTCGAACGCCCGAACACCCGCGAAGAGGGCGAACGACGCGAGTCGCGCGCGCCCAAAGCGCGCAACTCCGAGCCGCCACGCAGCGTGCACCCCGCGCGCCTGGAAGAGACGCCTGATTTTTCGGTTGCGCGTGAGCCGGCAGAGGACGACGACGCCTCACTCTCGGGTTCTTCGATCCGCGGCAGCATCGGCGACATGTCACTGTCCACCGTGCTCGCCATGCTGGAGATCGAGCGCCGGAGCGGCCGCCTCAAAGTGCAGGGTGAAGACGGCTCGCTCGTGGCATTCGAGCTCGAGGAGGGCTCGGTCGTGGGCAGTCGGGTGAGCGAGAACGACGTCGACCCGGTCGAATCGTTACGCGGCGTGCTGAGCTGGAAAAATGGCCGCTTCTGGTTTCGCCAAAACCCGAGCGAGTCGCAAATCTCGCCGCCGCGCTCGGTCAATTCTTTGCTGCTCGAGGCGACGCGGCAAATGGACGAAGCCATTCGCGTGGGTTGAGCACCTTTCTGGATACGGCCGCTGCTCGCCAGCAGAGGCCCGGTCGGTCAGCTCAGCGCGTGGTGTGTAGCTCGAATCCAAGAACCTTGGCAAAGCCGCGAAAGTCTTTGTCGGTTGTCAGGATCGCGAGCCCGCGACGCATACTCACCGCACAGATCAAAAAATCCGTGTTTGACCCCTGCAGTCCCTTCGCTCGACAGCGGTTGAAGCAGAGCGCCGCCTCCTCGTAGTCAGGCGCGTCCAGAGCCTCGTCCCCAAACGCGCGCAGCCGATCGCGTAGCTTCTTGTACTGCTCCGCAGCTTTGATCCCCGACAAGATCTCCTGACGGATCGCGCCGATCATCGTCACGCGCCCCTCCCGGATTAGCTCGATCAACTCCGCGGTCTCGCGGCTCCCCTGCGACGCCGGTCGCCTCAACGCCAACGACCACACCGACGTATCCACCAACACATTCACTTGCGCCGCCGCTGCTTCTTGTAATCGTACTTCGGATCGAGGTCGAGCTTACCGAACAGCTCGACAATCTGCTGCTGCTTGCGGCGTTGGATGTATTCGTTCAATGCCTCGGTCACTGTCGCACGCTTGGTTTTTTGACCGCCAATCCGGCGCGCCTCTTCGAGAAGTTGGTCATCGATTGCCAGATTGGTTGCCATGTGTGAATTCTCACACATCGGTCTGTGTGAATCAAGGCCGCCCCAACCCTCGAGCTGCCCCGCAGACCCAAAGCTCAGCTGAGCTTGCGCGCGCCGCGCGCGGCGCGTTCCTTCACCGTTCGCCGATCGAGCCCGAGGCGACGACCGGTTTCGACGTAGCTCTGGGTCTCGCGATACGAGAGCGCACAGTAGCGATCGAGCAACGCTTCGCTGTCCAGGCCACTCGCGAGCAAGGCGCGGTCGAGCTGGGGCGCTTCGGCGACGGGCGTGCGGCGCGCCGGTCGGTAGCGCTGCCGCACGAGCACATTGCGCACACACTGCTCCAACTCACGCACGTTCCCGGGCCAGGGGTAAGCGGTACCGAGCTCGCGCTCGACGAAGGCCTGCACCTCCGTGGCCAATTCGGGGCCGTACTCGCTGCCGGCAATGCGCTCGCTGAGCACCGACACCATCAGCACGAGCTCACTCGGGTCGGCCTCGATGCGCTCACGAAGGGAAGGAGTCTGGATGCGATCGGCGCACAAGCGGTAGTACAAGTCCTCGCGAAACCAGCCGGCCTGAAGCCCGTGATCCAAGTCGCGGTGGGTCGCAGCCACGATTTTGCCCAAGAATAGACGTGATTTCGTCTCGCCCAAGCGCTGGAAGGCGCGCGTCTGCAGCACGCGCAAGAACTTCACCTGCAGGTCGTTGTCGAGCTCACCGATTTCATCCAAAAACACAGTGCCGTCGGGCCCGCTCAACTCGAAAAAGCCCTGGCGGTCTTCGAGCGCACCGGTGAAGGCCCCGCGACGATGGCCGAACAGCTCCGACTCGAGCACGCCGCGCGACAGCGCGGACACGTTCAACGCGTGATACTGACTGGTGAATGTCTCGACGAAGCGCAACTGGCTCTCGTCGAACGCCAAATAACGTGAATAACCGATGGCCTGCGCGACCAGATCTTTGCCGGTGCCGGAAGGACCGAGGATCAAGGTCGGGATATCCGCCATGTGACGATACACGCTGTTGCGGTAGCGACGCAGATCGTGCGTGAACACCGAGTGCCAGGTCTCGGCGCGCAGCTCCGCGATCGGGCGCGAGATCCCGAGCAGATACCGGAAAATGTAGTGAAAAGCCCGCCGAATCTGGAAGAAAAAGGCGAGCGCGCCAGCCGCGCTCAGGCCGGAGGGCAACTTCAGCTCGGGCTCGACCAGCAAGCGTTCGAAGTCGCGCTTGAACGCCGGATAGAACCCTGCCTTCCTCGCCTGCCCCGATTCATCCACCGCGAGCTCGTACAAGCTGAGCTCGTAGCGCGCGAACAGCGCGTACAAGCATAGGTCTTCGTACAACAATAGCTCGTCGGCGTTCAGCTCGGACCGCGGCCCGTCCAAGCGCGCGCGCAACGAAAGCGCCGAGTGCCAGCTGAGGTCGCGCAGGCGAATCACGTTCGGGCGCTCACGGTCGAAACCCTGGCGATCGATCAGCGCGCCCTCGGCAGACCACACCGGGTTCCCCTCGCTGAACTGAGGCCCGAGCGCGACTCGCTCGCTCTCGATGCGCTCGGGAGCGAACGGATTGTCGTAGGCAATGCGCGAAACAGCCTGCGCAAAGTGGCGTTCCTCCGACCGGAAGAGCATGTACATCCTATGTATACGATTGATTCATCTGATGTACACAGTCTTGCCGGCTGCCCGAGAGTCACTAGTAAATTCCAACGCTTAGCAACCTAACCGAGTTCGGCCCGGGCTTTGCTCAAGTGCACCCAAGCTCCCCGTACGGGAGCAAGGAGGCCCATTGATGGCGCGTTTCAAGCGTTGGACCCACGGCGTGGTCGCCAGCATCGACAATTTGATCGTTCAAGTAGAAAACCACGAGGCAGTCGTGTCGAGCACGCTGCGCGAACTGGAGCAAGGTGTCGCGCGCTCCAAGGTGCAGCTGATGCGCGTCGAGCGCGATGGGCAGGCACTGGCACAAGCACTCGACGAGGAGCGCGAGGCAGTCATCCGTTGGCGCGAGCGTGCAGCGCGCGAAGCGCAAGAGGAGCGCGCCCTCGAGTGCCTGCGGCGCCACAAGCGTAGCGAGCGGCGCGTGCTCGAGCTCACGCGCAATCAAGCCGAGCATGCGCGGATCGAGCAGCAACTCAAACGCGACGTCCAGGCCCTGGAGCAGCGCCTGTTCGAGCTGCGCCAACAACGCAACACCATGCGCACACGTCAATCCCGAGCCGAGGCGTTCAGCATGGTGCAGGGCGCGGAGGGCCTGGAGAACGGCGAGATCGGCGCCATCTTCGAGCGTTGGGAAACGCGCGTGGCCGAGACCGAGATCGCGAGCGGTTGCCTGGTAGGGCCCGTGGATCGCTTCGACGAGGAATTTCTGGATGCCGAGGAACTTGCGGCGCTCAAGCTGGAGCTCAGTGACTTGCGTAAACAACAGGAGAAAGCGTGATGATCATGCAGGAAGAGGCAAAAACGGTCGCAAACCAAGCACCCGCGCCGATTGCGAGCGGCTTCGATCCCGATGCCTTCACGCGTGCACTGCGCATCGCCGGCGCAGCGCTGGTGGTCGCCGCTGCCTCCACGTTCATGTTGCAGCACTGGCAGGCGGGCAATGACTTGATGCGCTATGCGATGCTGGTCGGGCAGTCGCTATTGCTCGCCGCAGCCGCTTACTTCGTCGGGCTCACGGTGCGCGAGGGTCGCTCGGCGCGTACGTTCCTGTCGCTGGTGCTCGCGACCATTCCGATCAGCTTCGCCGTGCTCGGAGGTTTGCTCTATTCACGCTTTCACATCGGTGAAATGAGCGCCTTGCCACACTACGCGAGCTGGGTCGCGCCGAGCGCGGGTTCAGCGCTGCTCGCGCTGTTCGGAACAGTGCTGGTCCTGTTCCCGCTGGCCTTGGTGAGCTTCACGGCGCTCGCGCGCAAACGGGCGAAGGCTCTGACTCTCGCTTTCTGTGGCACCAATTTGCTGGTGCTCGTGCCGCTGCGTCAGCCCGAGGTCGTGGTGGCGCTGGCGGGCTCCGCGCTGCTCGGGCTCTTGCATTTGGAGCTCACGCGCTTCTCCGTGACCGCGCAACTAGGCACGCTGGAGGGCAAGCTTGCCCGCGTCATGCCCTTTTTCCCACCCTTGATCATGCTCGGCCGCGTGTTTCATCTGTATCACGTCGGCCCCGCGTTCGTCGGTGGTCTGCTCTTGATCGCCGGGGCGTGTTTGTGGCTCGTGCTCTCGCGCACACAGAGCGATGTTCGGCGCGACGCGGGCGCTTGGCTCGCGAGCGCGCTTTCGACGGCGGGCTGGGGCCTGTGTTGGTCCGAACTGCAGAATGGCCTGTCCTCGGTTGCGCTCTCTGTCTTGCTCCTCGGTCTGCCCGCCGCCTTGCTGTTGTTCGTGAGCGCGACGCGGGCCAAAAACGCGCGCAGCGCGCTGCGCAATTTGGGCACGATCCTGGCTTTGATGAGCGCCATCTCCGCAAGCGGGCTCGATCGTGGCACTGCCGCCGCGTTCTGCTGCATCGCGCTCGGCGTCGCGGTGGCGGTGTGGGGCGCCTCCGTGCGCACCCCAGTGCGCATCGTGGCAGGCTCACTGGTCGCAGTTTGGGGCCTCGGCTTACAAGTGTGGCTCGCCGTTCATGCGGACAACTTGCTGCGTTGGGTCAGCCTCATCGCAGTGGGTATCCTGCTGATCGTGGGCTCTGCTTACATCGAGCGCCACCGC
>DASSMT010000366.1:0-13273 GCA_035688655.1 Polyangiaceae bacterium
GGCATTCCGGTTGCGCCCATTTCTCCCGCCTATTCCCTGGTTTCCAGGGATTTTGGCAAGTTGAAGAGCATTCTGCGCACGCTGCGTCCAGGGCTCATCTACGTGAGCGAGCTCTCGCGCTTCGCGCCGGCGTTGGCCGCGGTGCGTGACGAGCATCACGGCTTGGTCGTGAGCGGCGACGCCACGGGCAAAGGCGCGCTCCCGTTCGCGGTGCTGGAGAGCGCGCACGACGAGCACGCAGTCGAGCGCGCGTTCGCCGCGCTCACGCCCGACACGATTGCGAAGGTGATGTTCACCTCGGGTTCGACGAACGAACCCAAGGGGGTGATCAACACGCAGCGCATGTTGTGTTCGAATCAGCAGGCCATTGCGCAGATCTGGCCGTTCGTGAACCACGCGCCCGTGTTGCTCGACTGGCTGCCCTGGCATCACACCTACGGCGGCAACCACAACTTCAACCTCGTTCTTCGCAACGGAGGCACGCTCTACATCGATCGCGGGCGACCCTTGCCCGGCGAGTTCGAGACCACGTTGGCCAATTTGCGTGAGGTGGCGCCCACGCTTTCGCTCAACGTGCCCCGCGCGTACGACCTGCTGGTCCCCGCGCTGCGCGCAGACCAAGCGCTGTGCAACCACTTCTTCAGTCGCCTGGAGCTGTTGTTCTATGCAGGGGCGGCACTGCCGCAGCACGTTTGGGGTGCTTTGCGGAGCTTGGCGCGGCAAACGCTCGGGCGCGATCTGCCGTTCGTTTCGTCTTGGGGTTTGACCGAAACGGCGCCGACCGCCACCATCGGCCACTTTCAGCCCGATCGCGCTGGGATCATCGGCCTGCCACTACCCGGCAGCCAGCTCAAGCTCGCACCCAACGGGGGCAAAATCGAGGTCAGCGTACGCGGGCCGAACGTTACCCCGGGCTATTTTCGGCGCCCCGACCTGTCGGCACAGAGCTTCGACGAGGAGGGCTTTTTCAAGACGAACGACGCCGTACGTTTCGTCGATCCGGAGCGGCCCGAGCGGGGGCTCTTGTTCGATGGCCGCATCGGCGAGGATTTCAAGCTCAGCACGGCCACTTGGGTCAACGTGGGCGCGCTGCGCCTCGAGGCCATCAGTGCACTCGCTCCGGTTGCACAGGACGTGGTCGTGACCGGCCACGATCGCCACGAGATCGGGCTCTTGATCTTTCCGAATCTCGCCGCCTGCCGCACGCTTTGCAGCGATCTCGCAGCGGATGCCGCTCGGCTCACGGTGCTCGAGCATCCGGCCGTGCGCGCTCGGGTCGCGCAAGCGCTCGCGGTCATGGCCAGCGCCGGCACGGGTTCGTCCACCTATGCGCGCCGGGCGCTGCTGCTCTGGGAGCCCCCGAGCATCGACGCTGGCGAAATCACCGACAAGGGTTACATCAACCAGCGCGCAGTGCTGACGCGGAGAGCCGCGTTGGTGGATGCGCTGTACGCAGAACCGCCGCTCCCTTGCCGCATCACGGCTGCGGCGGATGGACCGGGGAATTGAGCCAGACATTGGAGTCACCCATGTACGAATCTTCGGAACAGCACGCGCTCATCGCTCGCTACGACGACATTTGGCTGCTCGGCGGCGTGCGCACGCCCTTTGCCGACTATATGGGCGCCCTCGCCAACGTCTCACCGACGGACCTCGGCATCTTCGCGGCGCGAGCGTTGTTCCAACGCCTGGACGTCCCGGCGCGCGAAGTCGGGACCGTCGTCGCCGCCAACGTCGCGCAATCCAGCTTCGACGCGTTTTATCTGCCGCGCCACATCGGGCTGTATTCCGGCGTTCCACTCGGCGTTCCTGCGTTGCTCGTTCACCGCCTGTGCGGCAGCGGCTTCGAGACCATCCTGAACGCAGCCGACCAAATCGCGCTCGGGCGGGCGAAGCTCGCGCTGTGTGTCGGCACGGAATCGATGTCGCGAAACCCCGTGGCCGCCTATACCCACCGCAGCGGCTTCAAAATGGGGCAAGTCGAGTTCAAAGACTTCCTGTGGGAAGCGACGCTCGACACGGCTTCGAATACCCGGATGGGGGAGACGGCGGAGAACCTCGCTCGCGTCTACGAAATCCCGCGTGAGGAAGTGGATCGCTTCGCCGCGTCGAGTTTCGAACGAGCGCTGAAAGCCTGGGACGAGGGCTACTACCAAGACGAAGTGGCTCCGGTCACGACACGACAATGGCCGCTCGAGGGCTATCGCCCGCGCGGCATCGCACTGCCTCGCAAGGTCGAACGCTTCGATCGCGACGAGCACGTGCACCCGAGCCCGTTCGAAGTATTGCAGAAGCTTCGCCCGGCATTCGGCCAGGACGGCGTGCAAACCGGCGGCAACAGCTCCGCCATCGTCGACGGCGCCGCGGCGACCCTGGTTGCATCCGGCGAATTCGTGCGTGCCCATGGCTTGAAGCCGCTGGCGCGTGTGGTCGCCGGCTCCATCGTCGGCGTGCCGCCCGAGCTGATGGGCATCGGTCCTGCGCCTGCCATCCGCGCGCTGCTGCAACGGCTGCGCCTCGAGCAAGATCAGGTCACGCGCTTCGAGATCAACGAGGCGTTTGGCGCGCAGTACCTGGCCGTCGAAAAGGAGCTCCGGCTGAACCGCGAGCGAGTCAATGTTCACGGCGGCGCAATCGCGATCGGTCACCCTCTCGCTGCTTCCGGTGTGAGGCTGACCGTCACTGCCGCCCGCGCGCTTCAGCGCGCGAAAGGCGAGTTTGCGATCGCTTCCGCTTGCGCCGGAGGCGGTCAGGGCGTCGCCATCATGCTGCAGAACGCGGTTTGATCACCGTTCAACAAACGAGAATGACAAATGCAATTCAACACATCGACCTTCATCGTCACCGGCGGTAGCTCGGGACTCGGCGCTGCCACCGCCCGGCAATTTCATGCCCTGGGTGCTCGCGTGGTCATCGCGGACGTCAACGCCGATCTCGGTCAGAAGCTCGCCGAAGAGCTCGGCCCGAACGCTGCGTACTGCAAGACCGACGTCACCAGCGAGGCTGACGCAGGGGCAGCCGTAGCGTTTGCTCGCGAGCGCTTTGGCGCCGTGCACGGCCTGGTCAACTGCGCGGGCATCGGCCCTGCCGAGCGCGTCGTTGGCAAGAAGGGCCCGCATCGGCTCGAAAGCTTCAGCCAAGTCATTCAGATCAACCTGATCGGCGCGTTCAACATGATCCGCCTCGCCGGAGCGGCCATGGCCAGCAATGCCCCCAATTCAGCCGGGGAGCGCGGTGTGATCATCAACACCGCGTCGGTCGCAGTGTGGGATGGCCAAATCGGTCAAGCCGCGTACGCTGCGTCGAAAGGCGGGATCGTCTCGATGACGCTACCCATCGCGCGTGAGTTCGCGAGCTTTGGCATCCGCGTGTGCACCATCGCCCCCGGCATCTTCGCCACGCCCATGCTCGCCGGGCTCCCCCCCGAGATCCAAGAGTCGCTCGGGAAGAGCGTGCCGTTTCCGGCTCGGCTCGGTCGCCCCGAGGAGTATGCAGCGCTCGCACAGCAAATCGTCGAAAACGAGATGCTGAACGGCGAAACGATTCGATTGGACGGCGCTATACGGCTGGCGCCGCGCTGAGCTCACCCATGGTAAACCCAGTCACGGTCACGCGGCACGAGAACATTGCCGTCATCACGCTGAACAACCCGCCCGTCAACGCGCTTTCGCATGCGGTGCGCGTGCCGCTGCTGGCGACGCTGAAGGAGCTATTCGCCACGCCCGAGGTCGAAGCTCTGGTGATCGCCTGTGATGGACGCACGTTCATCGCGGGCGCGGACATCCGGGAATTCGGCAAGCCCCCGCTGGATCCCGATCTACCGGAGTTGATCGAATTTTTGGACACCGCGCCGCAGCTGACGATCGCCGCAATTCACGGCACGGCGCTCGGTGGTGGGCTCGAGCTCGCGCTGGCTTGCGATTTTCGCATTGCTACCCAGAGCGCCAAGGTTGGCTTGCCGGAAGTGACGCTCGGAATCCTGCCCGGCGCGGGCGGCACGCAGCGGCTGCCGCGCCTGATCGGCGTCGGGCCGGCACTGGATCTGATTTTGTCGGGAACCCCGATCTCCGCGGCGCAGGCGCAGCGGCTGGGCGTGCTCGACGAGCTCACCGCCGACGGTCTGCCAGAGTTCGCGCTCGCATTCGCGCGCCGGGCGCTGCTCGAGCGGCGAGCGCATCGGCGGGCGAGCGCGCTCTCCGCAACTCTGGATGCCCCCGGGCTGTTCGCCGCTTACGAGACGCGCACCGCTCAACGCTGGCGCGGGTTTCTCGCGCCGTTTCGCTGCATCGCAGCGGTTCGCGCCGCGCTGGAGCTGCCATTTGGCGAAGGGTTGCTGCGCGAGCGCGAGCTCTTTCGCGAGCTCATGGCATCGCCCGAGTCCAAGGCGCAGCGCCACGTGTTTTTCGGCGAACGCGAGGTCGCGAAAGTTCCCGGGTTGGCCGATGATACGGAGGCGCGACCCATCAAATCGGTGGCCGTGCTGGGCGACTCGCCGAAGGCGAGCGGCATCGCGCGCTGTTTCGCCGACGCCGGCATCACCGTCACGCTGCTTGCGAACGATCCCAGCGTGTGGCCGGAGGGCGCGAAGAGCGCCGATCTGTTGCTCGAAGCCGTGGCCGACGAGCCGGACGCGAAGCGCACGGCGCTCGCGCAGCTCGACGCGATCGCCAAACCGTCCGCTATCCTCGCCAGCACGAGCGAGCTTTTGGATCTGGCACAGCTGGCGGCCAGCACGAGCCGCCCCGCGGACGTGGTGGGTCTTCATTTCGCAGCTCCCATCGAGGAGGCAAAGCTGATCGAGAACGTGCGGAGCGCCCACACCGCGCCAGACGTTCACGCGAGCATGATGAAGCTCGGTCGCGCCCTCGGCAGAGTGGCGGTATCGGTGCGTGGGCACGTCATGAGTCGACTCCTCGCCGCGTACTACCGCGAAGCTTTCTTTCTGCTCGAAGAAGGCGCGTCGCAAGGCGAGGTCGACCTGGCTCTCACCGAGTTTGGCTTCCGCGTCGGACCGATAGCGGCGCTCGCGGACCCAGCGCTGGCAGCGCTGCTCGGGGGTCAGACGCCGCGCCCCGGCTCGGTGAGACGCCGCATCACCGCCGACGAGATCCGGGAGCGCTGCATCTACGCCGTGATCAACGAGGCGGCTCGCGTGCTCGAAGAGAAAGCCGCTGCGCGACCGCTCGACATCGACATGATCTGGGTGCAAGGCCTGGGCTTTCCATTGTACCGCGGCGGTCCGCTGTTTTACGCCGATCAATTGGGGCTCGCGCACGTTCACGAGCGGATCCTGAAGTTCCAGGAGCAGCTCGGTGAGGAGTATTGGACACCGGCCCCGCTCATCGAACGCAAGGCACGCGAGGGGGGCGGCTTTTACGCCAAGGGCTGAAACGGAAAAAGCGCGATGACGACGGTTCGTAGCAACTTGGATCGCTTGTTCGCGCCGACCTCGGTGGCCGTGGTCGGAGCCTCGGCCGCAGCCGAGAAAGCCGGCTATCAAGCCATGCTCGCCCTCGCGGGCTTCGGCGGCGAGGTCTTTGCGATCAACCCCAAGGTCGACGCCGTGCTCGGTCGCAAGGCGTTTCCTTCGCTGCGCGCGCTGGCGCGGCCGGTCGATCTGGTCATCTTTGCCGTGCCCGCCGCGGCCTGCGTGGCGGCCGTGCACGAAGCCATTGCCTGCGGCGCGGGTGGCGGGCTGGTGGTGAGCGGAGGTTTTTCCGAGGCGGGCGCGGAGGGAGCGGCGCTGGAAGCCGAGCTCGAGCGCGCCTGTCGAAAGTCCGGCTTTCGCCTGCTTGGGCCCAATACCGCGGGCTTCGTGAACACGCACATCTCGCTGACAGCGAGCTTCCTGCCCTCTGCACAGCGGATCCCGTCCGGCCAGATCGCGGTCGTCGCGCAGAGCGCTGGCATCAATTTGACGGTGAGCTTTCTGATCGCGAAGCTCGGCTACGGCGTATCGTGCGCAGTTGGGCTCGGCAACTCGGTCGACGTCGACGCGGCGGACGTGCTCGAATTCGTCGCGCGTGATCCCGCGACACGCGCGATCGCTCTGCATCTCGAGGGGGTCCGCGACGGCCGTCGCCTGTACGAGACGATCCGACGCGTGTCGCCGAGCAAGCCGATCGCGGTCTACACCGTGGGCAGGACCGAGATCGGCGAGTTTGCTCGGTCGCACACCGGCAATTTGATCGGTTCGTACGCGCTCCGCCAAAGTGCGCTCGAACAAGCGGGCGCGGTCCTCGTCGAGTCCACGGAAGAGCTTGCCCTGGCTGCGGCCGCTCTTTCTTTGCACCGTCTGTCAGCCAAGCGCGAGCCGGGTGTCGGCGTGATCACGGCGCAAGCTGGGGCTGGACTTGCGATCTTGGATTTGCTGCAGGCACGAGGCGTGCGCGTGCCGGCGCTGGCGCCAGCCACACAGGAGCGCATCAGAGCCCAGCTGCCGCCCATGACCTATCAGAAGAACCCGGTGGACACGGCGCGCCCCGGACCTTCGTTTCCCGAGGTGGTGGTGGCGGTCGCCGAAGACCCGGACATCGATGCCGTGGCCTGTTACGCCTTGAGCGAGCCTGCTGCATTACGTCCGAGCGAGGTGCTGTCCACGATCCAGCGCCGCGCGGGCAAGCCGCTCCTGTTTGGAACGATGGGGCCGCTCGACGAAGTCCAAGCCGACAGCGCCACGCTGCGCGCCCAGGGTCTGTACGTGGCGCACTCTCCGGAGGAGCTCGCGCGAGCCACGAGCGTGCTCTGTCGAGACGCTTTGTTGCAAGCGCGTCTGGCGCGCGCCGGCACAGCCGCCCCCGTCGCGAGTGCCGCATTTTCGCCGCGGCCGCTCGACGAGCATAGCGCGAAGCAAACGCTCGAAGAGCTTGGAATCAAGGCTCCGCGGCGAGCGGCCTGCGCTTCGCATGCCGAGGCCCAGCAAGCGCTGAGTCGCCTCGACAAGCCCGTCGTGGCCAAGATTCTCGCGCCCGAGATCGAGCACAAGACCGAGCTCGGCGGCGTACGGCTGAACATCACGGACGCCGCGACTCTGGACGACGCTCTGGCCGCGCTCGATGCCATCCCCCTCTCCGGCTCCTCGGCGCGCCGCTACCTGATCGAAGAAATGGCACCGCCCGGGCTCGAGCTGATCGTTTCGGCGAAGCGCGACCAGAGCTTCGGTCCTTTGGTGATGGTGGGGCTCGGCGGGATCTACGCCGAGGCCTTGCGCGATACGGCCACACGCCTCGCGCCGCTCACGGTAACGGAGGCAGAGGAGATGATCGAGCAGCTGCGCGTCGCGCAGCTGTTCGAAGGCTTTCGAGGTCAAGCAAAGCTCGACCGCAGCGCGGTGGCTCGCAGCCTCGTCGCGCTCGGCCATTTCCTGTGCCAGCAGCCGAGCGTGGAAGCGTTCGAGATCAATCCGCTGCGCGTCTATCCGAGCGGGGTGCTCGCCTTGGACGCGCTGCTGATCTCGAGACCAGAGGAGACAGCGGATCCTTCCTCAGGAAGACTCGGCGCGCGCACCGAGCGGCAGTAGGCTCACTAGGCCCCTGACTCCCTGCTCGATGGTCTTGCCACCGGTGTCGAAGGCGGCGGGCGCCAATTCGTAGAGATGCTGCCGCGCCTCGAGCGTGCGCTCGATGTTCTCGATAGCCTCGTTGCGCAGCTCGGGACTGGCAATGCGCGCGTCGTGTTGCGCGAGCACGCGCTCGAACATGACCACCGGGCTCGCTTTGAGCCAAATGGTGAAAAATGAGCTCAACAGGATCTCGTACGTTGCGGTCTCCGCCACGATGCCGCCGGCCGTGGCGAGCACGACCTTCGGGTGATTGACGATGATGCGCTCCAGGCAGCGTCGCTCGATCACGCGATAGCCGTGCTGCCCGTAGACCGTGAAAATCTCGCTGACGGCCAGGCCGGCTTCTTTCTCGATCTCGCGATTCAGCTCGATGAACGGGACCGACAAGCGTTCAGCGAGGGCGGGCCCCAACGTGGACTTTCCGACTCCGCGAATGCCGACCAGCGCCACGCGCTGTGCTGGGTCGTGACTGTCGAACAGCTGGCGGCGGATGAGCGCGAGGCGTTCCGGAGTTTGTCGCTTCAAGAACTCGACGATCATCGTAAAATCTGCGTTGGGCGCTTCCTCCGTAGCGAGGAAGCTTTCGATGGGTAAGTGCAGAGCGAGCGCCAGCCGTTGCAGCAAACCGAGCGAAATGTTGCCGCTGCCTCGCTCCACACGAGCCAAATAGGCGATCGAAATTCCGGACTCTTGGGCGAGAGCCTTGCGCGTCATGAAGCGACGCGCGCGCGCGTCGCGCACGCGCTGCGCCAAAGATTGGTGCAGGTCGGTCCGACTCACCTGAGGCTCCAAGTCGCCCGCATCCGCTTGCTGTCCGCGCTTCTTCCGGGCGGCTTGGCTGCGCCGTGAGGCGACGGCGCGATTGGTCTTTTTCTTGGGAGACACCGGCATCGGCCCGAATCGTAGTGGCTGCGGCCCGCGCACGCACGCAGCATCTCCGTCCACCCTCGCAACGCGCAGCCGAACTTGGCCGACTCTTCCCGACGCACACCCGGTCGCGCAGCGCCGAGTCGTCAGGAAGGCCGGCCTACGGCCCCACCACGGGCAGCTCGGAAGAGCTCAACGGGTGAAGTTTTGCACTGCCCACACTTTGCCTTGTGCGGTCGTGTAAAATCCGCACGCCACCTTCGTGACGCCCTTGTCGGTCATGTTGATGAAGTGGCCGTGTTCTTCGTAGCAGCTGCCGTTGCAGGGGTTGCTTGGTGGTGGCCCTTCGTCCCACATTTGTTGCATGCACAGGCCGATTACCTGAGTATTGGAGGAATACCCGGGGCATTCATTCTGCGAGCCGCCGGGCTTGCAAATTTCGGCAATCGCCCCGGCATGAGCGCTGTTCATCGAGGCATCGTACTCGGCCATTTGATCGGCGCAGGCCTCGCCGTCCTTGCGGCGCGTGAGCGGGGGCAAGCACGCGCACTGGGTGAGGAACTGATTGATGCGATCGACGCAATCTTGGTAGATGTCGCCAGTGCTGGGCGGTGGCGACACTTTGCACGCGAGGTTCTGCACACAGCCGCCCGTGCCGCCGTTGCCGCCGTTGCCGCCCTTCGAGCCCGATGAGCCACCGTTCGCACGGCCGCCGGCGCCCGCCCCCGCACTCGTACCGCCGCTCGACTGCAACGACCCTCCACTGCTGCTGCCGCTCGCACCGCCTGCCGTGTTTCCGCCGCTCGGGTGCTCGCCACTGCTCGCGCCACCACTCAGAATCGCGCTGCCGCCGCTCGCAATCGCGGCGCCCGCCTGACCGACAGCGCCGGCGGCGCTCGCTGCCGAGCCGCCGAGTCCGCTCGAACCAGATGCGGGATCGGAACGACCTGAACCGTCGTTCGAGCTCGAGCAACCGAACGCCAACGCGAGCGCTAGGAGCTCGACGCCTACAGCACGCATGCGCCCCAGTGTCGGGGCACGCGCGAAGAAGATCAAGTCTGGTGTGGGACTGTCACGCTAGTTTCAGGTTGCGCTACCGTTCGGTGCAGGCGTGCTAGCACTCTTTCTCGTGCCTGTGCTCGCCGCCGCTGCGCTTCCTGTTGCCGTTCTCGTCTGGGACGGTGGACAAGTGAGTCCCACATGCGACCGAAGCGCCGAGCTCGAGCGTAACGTGGCCGCGTACCTGGGGCGCGATCCCTTCGAACCCCACGCACCTCTGGTCATTCGCATCGGCTTGCGGCGTGGCCCGGACGACCGCGCGATCATTGCGGATATCAGCAAATTGGACGAAGACGGCAAGGTCGTCGGCGTGCGCACGGTGAGCGGAGGCGCGACCTGCGAAACGCTGGACGACCCGCTGACGCTGGTCGTCGCGCTGATGCTCGATGCTCCGCCCGAAGAGCCCGCGAAAGCTCCGGCGCCGGAGCCCGTGCTAGCGCCAGAACCGAGCGAACCCGAGCCGATCGCGAGCGACCCCAGTCCGGAGGACAAGAATCTCCCTCCGGGGTTCGCCTTGATCAGCGCGGGCGTCGGCTCGTCCATCGGCCTGCTTCCCTTTCCGAACGTTGGCCCGCGACTGCAGCTCGAGCTGAAGCCGCGACATTTTTGGGGGATTTCGCTGGGCGCTTTGGCGCTACTCGGGTCACACACCGACTTACCCGGTTCCGGTGCGCTCGACTTTCGCTTGCTCCAGGCCGGTGCCGCGCTTTGCCCGCTTTCTACCCTGCGCGATCGCAATTGGTTCGCGCTGTGTGGCGGGGTCGACGTCGCGTGGCTACAGGCCGAGGGCAGTGATCTGACGCCGCATCGGCGAAAGACCGACTGGACCTTGAGCCCTGCGCTGCAGCTGCAAGCCGCGCGTCAGCTCGTGGGACCGCTGTTGGTCGGTGCTATGCTCGGTGTTTCGTTCCCAATCTCCAGAAATCGTTACGTTTACCGAGACGTTGCTGGCGAAAGCCACCTGGCATTCGAGGTCGCCTCGCCGGCGCTCGTGCTCGGCGTGTTCGCGGCGCTTCGAGTGCATTGAACAGGGATCAGAAAAATTTCGTCATGCCCCCATTTCCTGGAGTGGACGAGCGCCCGCCAGATGCTGCGAATCAGACCGTCAAGGCGCCGAGCCTAGCGGAGATTTTCGAGCAGCACACCCCGTTCTTATGGCGAGCGTTGATCAATTTGGGCGTACCGGCAGCCGATGCTCAAGACCAGTGTCAGGAAATCATGATCACCGTACATCGGCGGCTAGCGAGCTTCGACGGCGCGTCATTGCGCGGTTGGCTCTATGGCATCTGCGTGCGCGTGGCCTCTGATTATCGACGCAGCGCGCGGGTGCGCCGCGAGATCTTGACCGACACCTTGCCCGACGCAGCCGACTCGGCCGATCTCGCCGAGTCGCTGGATCGTCAACGCAACACTCGGCGGTTGATGACCGCCCTCGAGGCGCTCGACGAGCCCAAGCGGGCGGCTTTCGTGTTGTTCGAGATCGAGGAGCTCACCTTGGCCGAAGTCTCGGAAGCGGTCGGCGCGCCATTGCAAACCGTCTATTCTCGAATCAAGGCAGCCCGCGAGCAGATGCGGCGCACGTTCGCGAGCCATGTCGAAAGCGAGTCCAAAGGAGGCATCAGTGAAGCCGGATAATGGTCATTGGGACCTGGAACGGTTGCGATCGACCGACGCCCCGGAGCTTCACCGCGCGCTCGACGCGGTGAAGCAGCAACTCCCCGAGCCGCAGCAGCTGGCAGCGCTCGCTGCGAGCTTGTCTCAAATGGGGATATCGGTCGCCCCGGCCAAACCTGCGATCGCGAGCGCGGCGTCGCATTCGCCCCATCTCAAGCTGTTGCTCGGGGCTTCCGTGATCGGACCGCTGACGGTCGCGCTCTTGCTTTGGCGAGCAGCGCCCAGCGCGGTTCCACCCGCGATCGTTCCCGCAGCCACAGCCACAGCGGAGGCATTGGCCCCGGCTGTGGACCCAGCACGCGAAATTGCCGCGGCTTCGAGAGGAGCGCGCCAATTGCCGCCAAGCCCGCCGAACAACGAGCAGGCGCCGCCCAGCGCGGCTTCCCCGAGCTCGAAGGCAAGCGAAGCCGCGGCCGGCGACAATCGACCGCAGCCCGCGGCAAGTCCGGGACCGATCAAGTCGATCGCTCGAGTTCCTGCGGCACCGACAGCTTCGGACGAGAGCGTTCGCTCCGCGGTCGCACCTGTCGCACCGGCCGCAGGCGAGCATGTCAGCCCCCAGAGCATTGGCCCGGGTGTCGTCGCCCGTCCCACGGAGGTTGCCTTGCTTCGGGATGCCCGGCTGGCGCTCGGTAGTAACCCTGCCGAGGCGCTGGCGCTGGCGGAACAGCACCGCACCCTATTTGCACACGGCGCGATGGTTCAAGAACGCGAACTGATTGCAATCTCCGCCTTGGCTCGCTTGGGTCGGCACACAGCGGTGCTGACCCGCGCCGCGCAGTTCGAACGCGATTTCCCGAATTCGCCCTATCGCAAGCAGGTGAGCGCGCTTGCTCAGTGAAAATCTGGCGCCTGCTCAGAAAAGCGCGGCCGTGCTGCCATGACAAGACAGGGTAAGCGCAGTTCGCGCAATCCCCAACGAGGAGCTCCGGATTGCGCAACCAGCCATTGAAAGACCGACACTCGAGAAATTGGCTGCTGATTGCCTCATTGGGGTTCAGCGCAACGGTCGCTTTCGTCGGCTGCGGTGGCAAGAACACCGACATGGGACAACAGAGCCCGACGCAGGGTGCCGGTGCCAGTTCCGGTAGTGTCGGAGGCTCGGGCGGCGGACCGGGCGCGAACGGCGGTGCCCAATCCCCGTGCGGCGCGACGCCTTGCGCAAGTCACACGGGACCCAAAACGTTCGTCGAAGCCGGTGCCCCAGCGGACGCCGGCACGCTGTTCGGGGATTCCACCATTCACGCTCCGGGCAGTGATGCCAAACGGGAGCCCGGCATCGTTTATCCCTCGCACGAGACGATGTTTCCGATCAACGTCTCGCACATTCGGCATGAGTGGTCGGCGGGCGGAAACGATCTGTTCCGGCTCACGTTCAAAGGCGAAAATACTACGGTCACCGTGTACACGACTGCGGCGGACTGGAGTCCGAGCGAGGAAGAGTGGGATTGGATCGCCGAGTCCAATCGCGGCAAAGCCGTGGAGCTGTCCGTGACCGGTCTGCTCACTTCACAACCGAAAGAAGCCTGGTCCTCGTCGACCATCACGGAGCTGTTCAGTGACGCTGCCGTCGATGGCGCCATTTATTACTGGTCCACGGGTACCAAGGGTGTGATGCGCGCGCTGGTGTCGGATCCGGTGCCGCAAAAGTTCTATACCGACCCGACTGCAGCCGACAGCGACACCTGCGTTGCCTGTCACACGCTGTCTCGTGACGGCAAGCGCCTGGCAGTGGGCTACGACGACGAGACGCTGCGGGTGGTCACAGTGCCTGAACGGACGGTGTTGATCCCGAGCTCTGCGAATGCGGGCTCGACGAGCGCGGGTGGCGCACCCGCGGCCGGAGGTGCTCCAGCAATGATGGGTCCTATGCCGGGCATGATGAAGCCTCCCAAGATGCCGGGCGGGATGGACAAGGGCGGGATCCCAGCCGCTTGGAGCACGTTCTCGCCGGACGGAAAGCTGATCTTGATTGCCAAGAGCGGCGTGCTCACGCTGCTCGACTCAGAGACCGGGCAAACCGTGGGTAGCAACGGCGGAGTCGTGCCCGTGCCGTCGGGTTCCATCGCGACGCACCCTGATTGGAACGCCAAAGGGGATTTGGTGGCGATC
>DASSMT010000389.1:0-16208 GCA_035688655.1 Polyangiaceae bacterium
GATCGAGCCTTGGCCGCGGTCGCACCGGCAGAGTCGGCCCAGAGCCTGGCGCGCGCGGCACTCCCGGGTCGCGCCACCAGCGCCGGCACGCGCGCGCGTACCGAGCGCTTGGGCGATGCGGCGCGACAGCAGCTCGGCGACACGGGCTTGTTCGTGAGCGGCATCGGCTTTGGCGGCTACCGCATCGACGACCAGCACCCCGAGCAGCGCGCTGCGCTCGAGCTCGCCCTGCGCTCGGGCATCAACCTGGTCGACACCGCGAGCAACTACGCGGACGGGCGCAGCGAACGCTTGATCGGTGAAGTCTTGCTCGATGCGAGCGACAAGCGCGAGCTCGAGCGCAGCGAAGTCGTGCTCGTGAGCAAGATTGGTTATGTGCAAAACGAGAATCAAAAGCTTGCCAGCGCGCGCAAGGCCATCGGCAAGCCGTTCCCGGAAATGGTCGAATATAGCGAGGGTTTGTGGCACTGCATCCACCCCGAGTGGCTGTCGGAGCAACTCACGCTCTCGCTCGAACGCCTCGGCGTCGAGACCCTCGATGTCTTGCTGCTGCACAACCCCGAGTACTTCTTGGCCGACGCGGCCAAGCGCGGTGAGGGGCCGCTCAGCACGGTGCGCGACGAGTTCTATCGCCGGGTCGAGCAAGCATTTCGTCACCTCGAAACCGAAGTCGCCCGCGGTCGCATCGCCTATTACGGCGTCTCCAGCAACACCGCGAGCGGCGCGCCCGCCGCGCGCGACACGACCGAGTTTTCACGGATGTGGGCAGCCGCCGAGAGCGCGTCTCCGGGCAAGCATCACTTCCGCGTGCTCCAGCTGCCGCTCAATCTGCTCGAGAGCAACGCGGCGTTCGAGCAAGGGGGCACGCCGAGCTTGCTCGAGCAAGCCCAGGCCCGCGCCGTGGCGGTGCTCGCCAATCGACCGCTGAACGCCATCCGCGCGGGCAGCATCTTGCGCCTGGTCGAGCCGATTTACCCCGAAAACTCGCCGAAATTCGAGCTGGTTCGCACGAACCTGCTGGCCCTCGAGCGAGAGTTTCGCGAGACGATCGCCCCGGCTCTTTCGCTCGGCGGTGGGCTCGAAGCCGACGATCTGTTCGCCTGGGGTGATCGCATTTTGGAAATCGAGCCGCGAGTGTCGAGCTCGGTGCAATGGGAGGAGATCGAGGCCCACGTGATCGCTCCCGAGCTCGGCAAAGTGCTGAAGGGCCTCGACGGCGCGCTGAGCGGCGAGCTCGGCGAGCGCTACCGTGATTTTCGCGGTCGCTATCTGCGCGATCTCGAGGGCCTGTTCCTGGCCATGCGCAAGCTCGCCGCCGAGCGCAGCGCGAGCCGTTTGCGCGGAGTGCAGAGCAGCCTTCAGCAGCAGCTCGAGCCCGGCTCGCGTTCCGAGCCGCTCTCGCGCCAAGCGCTGCTCACGTTGCGCGCGCTGCCCGGCCTCAGCTCGGTCCTGCTCGGGGCCCGCAGCGTCAGCTACGTGCAAGATGCGCTAGCCGCGCTGGCCTTGCCCAAACCCGAGAACCCCCTCGGCATCCTGTCCGCGCTGCGACAGAACTGACCGCGAGCTTGCCCGACGACGGGGTGTGAACTGGTTGAACCAATCTGCGTATTGCGGTTCACACTCGTCCCCAGGCGAGTGCATAAGCTGTTGAAATCAGGTGTCAATCATTTGGCACGCGGTTGGCTTTGAACGAGCGCATGCACGCCGTGATTGCCTGGAGCTTGGTCGTCGTCTGTTCGCTTTGGAATGCGGCGGGCTTTCTGGCGGTCGCCCGCGCGATCCGAAAGCGCGCGGGTGGCAACGGGAGCGTGAAAGCGGCGAGCGAGCCAGTGAGCGTGCTCAAGCCGCTCAATGGGGCAGATGACGACCTGTATCAAAACCTGCACAGCTTCTTCGAGCAAGATCTGCCCGAGCTCCAGCTGGTCTTCGGCGTGGCCGAGCAAGACGATCCCGCGGTCTCGATCGTGGCGCGTCTGCAGCGCGAGTACCCAACGGTCGAGTGTGTCCTGGTGGTGCACTCCGATGCCAGCGCGTTGAACCCGAAGGTGCAGAACCTGCTCGGCATGTTGCCTCATGCACGGCACGATCTGCTGCTGATCAGCGACAGCAACGTGCGCGCGCCACGTCACTACCTGCGTGAGCTCGTGACCCTGCACGCACGGCCGAACGTGGGCATGGTGACCAATTTGTTCGCCGGCAGTGCAGAGCGCACGCTCGGAGCGGCGCTGGAGAACGTGCAGCTGAACGGCTTTTGTGCGGCGGGTTCGGCCTTGCCCACGCTCAGCGGGGACGCGGCCGTGGTCGGCAAATCGACGCTCTTTTCACGCGCCGCCCTGGATCGCCTGGGCGGGCTGTCGCGCTTGTCGTGTGTGCTGGCAGAGGACTTCGTCTTGGGCAAGATGTTCCAGAACGCCGGACAACGCGTGCTGATCGCACCCACGGTGCTCGAAACCCCGAACCGCGACCGCACGCTGCGAGCCGCCTTTTCGCGCCAGCTGCGCTGGTCGATGCTGCGCTGGCGATTGCGACCAGCGGTGGCCCTGCTCGAGCCGCTCACGAGTCCGCTGCTGATGTTGCCGTTCGCGTATCGCGCGTTCGGACATTACGCTTGGCTCTGGTTCTTCGCTCTGCTCGCGCTGCGCGATTTGGGGGGTTGGGTGCTGCTGCGCGGCTGGGGCCGTGCTTGGCTCCCGCTCTTACTCGGCCCGTTGCGTGAGCTTTCAGCGCCGGCGGCTTGGTTCATCGGCTTGTTCAAGCGCCACGTCAGCTGGCAAGGACGGCGCCTGCGGCTATCGGCCGGAACGCTGCTCTACGCCGAGCCTTGGGCCGAGCGACGGGCCTCAGCCGAGGCGCGCTGAAATCTCGGGCGGAGCGGGGTCGGTCGTGCGAATGCCGAAAACCTCCAGATCGAGCACGCGCCGCACGACCAGGAATTCATTGCACAGCTCGCCCACTTCCAAATCGAGATTGAGCAAATCTCCGTGCTTGATGTGCTTCTCGATCTTCTCCGACAGCGTGGCCATGCGCAGCGCGCCGAAGTTGCCACAAGCGCCCTTGACCGAGTGAATCACGCTCAGCAACTTGCGCTCACCGCGCTCCGCCGCAGCTTCGCGCAGAGATTCCAAGCGGCGCTCCATGTCTTCCACGAAGATCAGCGACAGCTCCTCGACGATGCGCGGCGAGCCCGCTTCCTCGGCCAGATCTTGTAAGCGGCTCAAATCGACCGAGGAGTTCGGCAGGGCGCCGGCGGTGGGCTTCGGCGTGGCGCGCTGCACGGGTTCGACCACCGCTCGCACCGCGCTCGCTGGCTCCGGGCTGCTCACCGCCAGCCAGTGCGAGGTCTTGCGGCGCAGCGTCGAAAGCGAAAATGGCTTGGCGATGAAGTCGTCCATGCCCGCCTGCAAACAGGCCTGACGCACGCCCGGCACGGTGCCTGCGGTGACCGCCAGCACGGGCACGCGCCGATTCGGGCCTTCGACCGCGCGAATTTGACGCGTGGCCTCGAGGCCGTCGAGGTCCGGCATGTGGCAGTCCATGAGCACCAGGTCGTATCTGCCTTGGTGGAACTTGCGCACGGCTTCACGACCCGTGGCTACCGAGTCGACTTCGCAGTTGAGCGTCCGCAGCACGCGCTCGATCAACATGCGGTTGAACTCGTTGTCCTCCGCCAGCAGCACGCGACGAGCTTCGTCGTCGGCGCCCAAGCGGAAGCCAATCGGCGACTGCGAGCGCGGCGGCGGCGTGGACTGCGCGTGCTCCGTGACGTCGCTCAGCATCTGGTCGATCACGCCGAGCAGCTGCTGTCCCGAGCGGTGCACGTTTTCGGCCGCCAAGCGTTGCTCCGGCTCGAGCGGGCCTTCGAGCAGCAGCTCGCTCGCGCCGATCACCACGGTCATCGGCGTCCGGAGCTCGTGACCGAGCGCAGAAGCGGCGAATTGCAGAGGGTTCGTCGGCTCGTCCCGAAAGCGATGCGCCAAGCGCAAGAGCAGCGTCTGCCACTGCTCGAGGCTGGGGACATGATCAGCCGCGACGCCCGCAGCAGCGAGCTCGCGCAGCATCTCCGGGGGCAGGGACAGCGGAGGCTCGCTGGCTCCGCCCGAACTCACGCGACGTCCCTCGACAAATCGAGGGTGGCAATGCGGCGGTACAGCGTGGCGCGACCGATGCCGAGCAGCTTCGCGGCTTTGCCGACGCTGCCCTGGGTGGCGCGCAGCGCGCGCTGAATCGCGCGCCGCTCGAGCTCGCGCAGCGGCAAAATCTCGCCTTCCGCGTGGCCGTTCGCGGCGCCGCCGTTGCTCGGCACCACGGATAGCCCGAGCGAAGGCAAGCCGAGCTCACGAATGTCGGGCGGCAAGTCCGCCAAATTGATCTCGTCGCCGCGGCAGGCCAAGAGGCTGCGGTGGACCACGTTCTGCAGCTCGCGCACGTTGCCCGGCCAGCGGTGGCGGGACATGGCTTCCAGCGCCTCGGGCGAGATGCGATGCACCTGCCTTCCCACGTCCGAGGTCAGCGTGCGCAAGAAGTGCCCGACCAAGAGCGGGATGTCTTCGACGCGTTCGCGCAGCGCGGGCAGATGAATTGGATACACGACCAAGCGGAAGTACAAATCTTCGCGGAAGCGCCCAGCTTCGACTTCGGCCCGCAAATCGCGATGGGTTGCGCAAACCATGCGCACGTCGATCGGAATTTCACCGGAGCCGCCCACGCGACGGATGGTCTTTTCTTGCAACGTCCTGAGCAAGCTGGCTTGAGTCTGCAAGCTCATCTCGCCGATTTCGTCCAAGAGCAGCGTGCCACCATTGGCCTGCTCGAAGCAGCCGCGGCGCATCTGCGTCGCGCCGCTGAACGCGCCGCGCTCGTGCCCGAACAGCTCCGACTCTTGCAACGACTCGGGAATCCCTGCGCAGTTGATGGCCACGAACGGACCGCGCTTGCGTGCTCCGCCGCTGTGAATCGCGCGCGCAACCAACTCTTTGCCGGTGCCGCTCTCGCCCGAAATGCAGACCGCGACTTCGCTCTCGAGCACCCGCTGCACTTGCTGAGCCAGCTCGCGCATGGGCGGGCTCTTGCCCACGATTGCACCCAGCACCGAGCGTTCGGTGAGCGCGCTCTCCAAACGGCGCACGTTGATCACGAGCTCGCGCCGCTCCCGCGCGCGGTGGACGGCGAGCACGAGGCGCTCGCGATCGAGTGGTTTGGTGATGTAATCGTAGGCGCCGGCGCGCATGGCCGAGACCGCAGTCTCGAGCTCGCGCTGGGCGGTCACGACGATGATCGGCAACTCGGCGTCTCGCGCACGCAGATGCTGGATGACCTTGATGCCGGTGACCTCGCCCAAGCCGAGGTCGACACAGGCAACCGTCGGCAGCTCGCCGTCCGACTCCAGCACGCTGCGCGCCGAGTCGTGCTCGGCAACGCGGTAGCCAATTCGTTCCAACCAGAACCGCATCAGGCGTCGCGCGGTCGGGTCATCGTCCACCACGGCAACCAAATCCGAGGTCCCTTGAACAGACACCGCGCCAGTTTCTTCTTCGATCATCGTTCGTTGGATGAAACGCACGATCTGGTCCCGCCTTTAGACGCGAGTGATCTCAGCCGATCAGATTGAGACGGCAAAGGCCGTCAATTGGCGCCGGTATCGCACCCTGGGGGTATGGACAATGCGCGGTTATCACAGGCATTTCTGTGCGGTGCCGAGCTCCGAAACCTGCGCTCGCCAGTTGGAACGGGGCTCGCATTGAGTCGACGGCAGAGTGGCCGCTGCACACAAAAACCCGAACCTCACCAAATTCCCCTTCCTTCACGGCATGCTCCGCGCCAACGGCGAAACCGTCGAAGGCCCGCGACCGAGTGATTGGTTCGATGTCTTCGTCGACGATCGCGCAAACCTGGTCGTCGCACTCCTGGATGCCCACAGCAGCGCCGAGTCACCGCAATCCTTCCTGGCCGGATTGATGCAGAGCGCGAAGGCCGGTTTGCAACGCCACGCGCCACTGCACGCGGTCGTGAGCGAGCTCGAGATGCAGCTCGCGGTTCATCCCGGGGCCGAACTGGGCTTGCTGATTCTGCGCGTCAGTCAGCAGGACGCCAAAGTGGAGCTCTTGAATGCCGGTATGCCCACGGTCGTCAACACCAGCCCTGGTGGACGACTCGATTTCTACCCCGCTCAGTCGAGCGCCGTTGGACGACGAGTCGGCGAAGTGCATCCGTACGAGCTGATCCCCTTGCGCTGGGGCGGTAGCTGGCTCGCCGTCTCGGACGGCATGGTGAACGGCTCTTTGAGCGAAGATGGCGTCGCGGCGCTGTGCCAAAAGCTCGATCTGGTGAACCGAGGCGCGCTGCTCGCGCAAGCCAGCACCGAAGATCTCTATGATGCCTTCCAAGACGCCCTGAGCACCGCCCGCTTTCTGCGCGACGACGCGACCGGTATCGTGGTCAACGCTGACGCGGGTGCGCGCTTTCGCTCTGGGATCGTCTGAATCTGCCGGGAGCGTCCGAAGCGAACCCGAACCAGAGCGCTGCTAGATCCGCCGCCGAGAAGCGAGTAACGTTCTCGGTCGATGAAGATCCAAACCGCCACGATCGAGCGTCTGCGTGATGCGCTGCTGCAGACTGGGCGGCGACCGAGCCTGATCGCGTCCTCGGCCTACGAAACCTTGACTCGTGAGGGACTGCTGACCCCCGAAGAAGTCGGCACTATTCACCGCGTCGGACCCTTGGCCGAAACGATGTTCCTGATGATGGCGGCCGATGGAACTCTGGCCGAGGTCGAGCGAGACGCGGTGCGCGGCGCGATCCGCGGGCTGACCGACAATCTGCTCCGCTCCGGCACGATCAACGTCATGCTGGAGGGCTACGAAAAGCGCCTCGCCGAGAGCGGGCGCGACGCGCGGCTACACGAGATCGCAGACGAACTCGCCGAAGATCCGCAAGAAGCCGAGGGCGCGTTTGCACTGGCGGCGGCCGTCGCGCTCGCCGACGACGCGGTGAGCGACGAGGAAAACACGTTCATCAACCAGCTTGCCGAATGGTTCGGGATCAGCGGCGAGCGCGCTTCGGAGATCTTGGATCAGCTGGAGGCCGATCGCGAGCCAGCGTAATTCCGCTCGCACGCGAGCGGTGCGAGCGTTGCACGCACTGCGAGGGCCTTGCGAGCGCCTCCCGAGCATGCACCGAGCGCGACGACCACGGCGGCGCGCGACTGTACGCGTGTAGTGAAATTGACAAAGTGATCGACTTCGACTCGCACCCTGGCTACCAATGGTGCCGTGAAAATCGCCGTCGTTGGTTCTGGGTACGTTGGGTTGGTGGCAGGCGCCTGTTTCGCTGATTCAGGTACCAATGTCGTCTGTATCGACGTGAACGAAGCCAAGCTCGCCAAGCTGCGAGCGGGCGAAGTTCCGTTCTTCGAACCGCGCTTGGCGGACTTGCTCAAGCGCAATTGGCCGCATCGACTCGACTTCACCTCCAGCCTGACGGACGGCATCCGCAATCGCGAAGTCGTATTCGTGGCGGTCGGCACGCCGCCGCAAGAAGACGGCTCGGCGGACCTTTCGTACGTGCTGGGCGTGGCCGAGCAAGTGGCGAAGGCGGCCGAGCACGATATCGTGCTGGTGCTGAAGAGCACGGTTCCCGTGGGCACGAACGAAAAAGTGCGCGCGGTGGTAGAGCGCTTTGCCAAACACAAGATCAGCGTCGTCAGCAATCCGGAGTTCTTGAAAGAGGGCGACGCGGTCAACGACTTCTTCAAGCCCGATCGGATCGTGATCGGCACGGACGACAACCACGCATTCGAGCTCTTGGAGCGCTTGTACTCTCCGTACAATCGTCAGCGCAGCCGCATCCAGCGCATGAGCCCGAAGAGCGCGGAGATCGTCAAGTATGCGTCCAATGCGCTGCTCGCGACCAAGATCAGCTTCATGAACGAGATCGCGCATTTGTGCGACGTGGCCGGCGGTGACGTCGAGCACGTGCGGCTCGCGGTCGGCTCCGACGAGCGCATCGGGATGCAATTCTTGTATCCCGGCCTCGGTTTCGGCGGCAGCTGCTTCCCGAAAGATCTGCGCGCTCTCGTGCGCACCGGCGCGGATTACGGGGTGCCGATGGAAGTCTCGAGCGCCGCGGTCCGCGCCAATGAGGTCCCCCCGAAGACGCTGATCGCACACATGGAGCAGGATCTCGGCGGCCTGGGCGACAAACTAATCGCGGTCTGGGGCCTGGCCTTCAAACCGAAGACGGACGACGTGCGTGAAGCGCCCGGCATCAAGATGATCCGGGAACTCGTGGCGCGAGGCGCGCGTGTGCGAACGACGGATCCGCAGGCTCGCGAGACCGCCCGTGAGAGTATGAGCTCGATGGGCTTGCTCGACCGCGTCGAGATCTTGGACAACGAGTACGAGACCTGCCGCGGCGCCGACGCGCTGCTCCTGGCCACGGAGTGGAACGAGTACCGCAATCCGGAGTTCCCGCGCGTGCGCGAGCTGATGCGCGGCAGGCATGTCTTCGACGGCCGCAACATGTGCGTGCCGAGCGCGGTCACCGCGGCTGGCCTCGCCTACCGCGGCATGGGTCGACCGATTCAAGGGTATTGAGCTCCGAGCTCAATTCAGCGCAAACGCCGGATGCGCGCGGCCACGTCGCCCTCGAAGCGGCGCAGTAAGTCCGCAACATACGCATCCGGCTCGCCCGCGTGCATCAGGGGCGTGAGATCCATGGCCCAGCTCAGCGCCGTGTGTTGGTCGGTGCCGTGGCTCTCGGAGTACGTGGCGTTCGCCCTTCGTCGGCCGGCAGTGGCCAAGTCATAGCGCTTGCCGCCCGCGATCTGTGAGTCGAATACGCCCAAGAGGGCGCTCTGCAGGTGCTCGTGGCGATCGAGCGGGAGCGGCACTTTGTCCGCGTCACACAACCAATCCAGGTCACGCCACACCTCACCGCCGAGCAAGCGTCGAGGCCGCTCGCTCGGTTCGAGCGCGCGGCAGGCGGCGATCACACTCAATGCGACGGCCACGTGCGTGTCGTGCTTGTCGGCGAGATTGTGGGTGTAGACGAGCTCCGGCCGAGTATTGCGCAGAATTTCGACCAGGTCCGCGAGCACGCCGGCGCGCTCGACGCTCTTCACTGCGGAGCTCGGATGATCGAGCAGAAATTGGGCGGCATATTCGCCCAGGTACGCCGCCTTCAGCTGCTCGGCGCGGCGCACCGCCTTCAGCTGCTCGTCCGTGTGAGCATGATAGGCAAAGGAACGGGCGCTGCCTGCGCCGTCGGTTACGACCACTCCGGTAAACCAGTGCTCGCGACTGCCGAAGCACTCCAAGATGCCGTGCGCGGCCATGATTTCCAAGTCGTCCGGGTGCGCGCCGATGCCGAGGTGCGTGGTGCGTGACAGCGCGTCCGCGAGCGGCGTTTGGTCGGGCACGAAGATGTGCGCACTTTCCTGGCTAAGTTTCATGGCTCTCGCCGCCCATCCAAGCGCGCGAGCCACGCGCTGGCAATCGCGAAAAAAGCGCTAGCCCTCGTCGACCGCAGCCAATGCCTCGGCCAGCGCGCGGCCCTTTTCGGCGTCGAGCATCATCACGTAGCCGATCTTGCCTCGCAACCAGGCCTCGAAGTGCGGATGTTGCTCGCGATTCTGCGCGGCGAGTCCGGTCTTCTTGGCGTTGTGCAAAATCGCGCGCAGCTTCCGGAACTCGCTGCGCTGCGGACCGAGCTTGTCGTTCACGACCACCCCGGTCACGTCCTGTCGTCGATTGCGGCGTTGGACGCGCCCCTTCTTGGGGTTGATGGCAAAGCCCTCTTCTTCGACGATGTGACGCACGCGCGCGAGCAACAGGCCCACGTTGCTGCCCGTGGTTTGCGAGCTGAACGTCAGATCGTCCGCGTAGCGGGTGTAGGCGAAGCCGAGCTTGCGGCTGGCACCGAGCAAACGTCGATCGAGTTTGCGCGCGACCAGATTCGAAATGATTGGGCTGGTGCACGCGCCTTGCGGAAGTGCGCGCTCGCGCACCGCAACCCAATGCTTGCGCCCGTCCAGCTCCAGCGCGGCACGCGAGGACTCCGTACACAGCAACGCGAGCAGCGTGGCCACGGCCGGGGAATAGCCCAGAGACTCGAACAAGCCGCGCACCCGCGGAAAGGTGACGCTCGGGAAAAAATCGGCCAAATCCTGGTTCACGATCACGGCGCAGCCGACGTGGGGCAGCGCGTTCGTCACCGTCGAGCGCTGCGCGACGAAACCGTGGGCCTGCGGAGTGACCTCCAGCTTCGACAATACTTCACTCAGCACCCAGCGCTGGGCGCGCCGCAGGTGTTGCTTGGGCGACGCCAGCAAGCGCATCCCGCCCGAGCGCTTCGGTATTTCGAAGTACACATAGTGGGTGCGTTCCAGGCTCTCGTGGTGATAGGTGAGCCAACGCAGCGCGGGGACCTCGAGCCCCAGCGCACGCGCCAGCTGCGCGGGCGTCGAGAGCACGGGCAAACCCGCCTTCGTCAGCGCCTCGACGTTGCTGCGCCGATCACCGAGTTTGTGCGACACACCGCGTCCCGCAAAGACGATGTCGGTCGCCTTGCGTTCGGCAATCGCCGCGCGCAGTGCCTCCCGGCGCGAAGCGGCGGCGGCTTGCTTTTCGGCCTTCTTCGCCGCGTTGGCCGCGCGCTGTTCGGCAATCACTTGATCCGCCGCCCCGCGCGCCCGTGTTTCGGCAATGCGGATGGCGTCGTGATGCTTCTGCCACTGATCGCCGACGCGGTGGATCTCGCGGATTTGCTCGGCGCTGAGCAGCCCGCGCAAGATCAGGCCGCGATCGATGATCGCCGTGCGCTCGTCGCTCTGCGGCGGGATGGTATCGACGCGACCGATCCAGGCCGTTCGGAACGGATTGATTCTGAGCGCACGCTTGCGCAACTCTTCAGCGCCAAGCCCCAAGATGTCCTTGGCTTCGTAAGGGTCCGGCAAGTGCGCGATGCTCGGCTTCGCGGGTGCTGCAGCGAGCGCGGGGCTCGCCGCAGCGGTCTTCGGCGCGGGCAAGCTGGGCGAACCTTGCGGGACGGGCACGCGGCGTTCCGCGAGCTGTTTCGACCAACGCCAGAGCCAGCTGAAAAGCCGTGTCAGAAGGCCCACGCTAAACCCCCGCCCGGGAGGGTTCTGCCATGAGCGAGTTCGAAAACCCTGCAGGGAGATCCGTACGTTCGACTTCGTGCGTTCGACCGCGTCCGATCACCAAGGTCCTGACACCACCGTCAACGATCGAGACTCTCGATGTCGCCTTAGTAAAGCGAGACGGTGGTGTTAGGACCTTAAGCCAATCGGGCGTGGGGCTGTCAATGAGAGAAGCAGACGCAACCACGGCGTAACGCCGCAGCAAGATGGGCTCGTGCGTGCGGATCTCCCTGCAAGGTTTTGAATCGCTGAGCATCGTCATCCATTCGCTCGCAAAATGGAAGGGCCTCCTTGGGCGTGAAGCTTCAAGGCGAGCAGGTGCCGACACGGGCCTGCCCGCAGACGAGTCTTGAAGAAGAACGAGCAACTGCAGCGCGCGCGGCTGAGCTCTCCGTCGGCATCGATCACTGCCTCACAGTTCGTGGTCTGAACCCGGGCGACGTACAGGCGTTTGCCTCTATCGAGCGGCTCTTCACGTTCCACGGTCACGGCGCGCGCCAAGGCGATCCCTTCGGTAATCTCGGGAGATTCGGGTCCGAGTGCCTGCTCGTTCAGCTCGAAGGGCAAGATCGGCCGGTAACGGTAATGCCCGGTAGCGAAGTCGTGCATGACTTGGCCGCGCTTGGCGAGCACGTGCAACGCGGAGTGCAGCGCAGAGGCGCTCGCCCCGCCGCTCGCAAGCTCTGCCAGCGTCGCCAGCCGGCTTTGCTCGAGCTGCCCGCGCACGCGTTCGATGAGCTTCGGATCCGCGCGCTCGGCGGCGAACGCGGAGTCCAACTTGGTGCCGCTCGTGAAATCGTTGGCGGTCCAACCCGAGAGCGCCAAGACGAAGCAGAGCTCGCCCATGCGCACGATCCACATGCTGGGCAGGCCCGAGCCGAGCAACATCACCTCCACGCTTTCGGCCAGCGGGAGCAGGCGCGCAAGAGTGAGCAAGCGCCGCCGGCCCCAGACTTTGAGCTCCACGGGCCGCGCGCCTTGGTAAGCCGCGCCGCGCGAGCTCACCTCGGTGTTCCAGGGCTCGACCAGGATTTTGGCGGGCTTGCCGGGCGTGAGCAGGAATTTCAGGCTGCGCGGGCCGCTCTTTTCGCGACGGCGCCGGAGCAACGACAGCACGGAGTACAGCGCATCGACCGAGAGCGGGACGCGTTCGCTGGGCAGCGTCATCGCGGCTTGCAGCTGGCCAAAGCCGCGCAACCAAGACGAAGGCAGGTCGATCTTTTCTTCGCGCAGGCTCGAGCTCGCCTGCACTTCGAAGCCGCTCGGATCGACGAGCAGCCGCGTGGGACGATAAGTACGCAGGGTTTGAAAATGCTCGTACAGCGCCAGCGAATAATCGACGTTGGTGGTGCCCAGGCCCGCTTCGGTGGCATCGCGAAACGCGCCGCGGTCCACGCTCAGGCAGCCGTAGGAGGATTCGTCCTTTGAGAAGCACTCGAAGAACACGCTGTCGGGTGCGACCGTCACCACGGGATCGCAAGGCACGAGCGCGCGAAACAGCGCCGGATCGCTCGCGCCCAGCTCTGATGCCCATTTGCGACGCGCACGCCAATAGATGCCGTGCAGCCGCCGGAACTCCGGCTCCAGATCGGGGGGAATTGGCTCTTTGGCGATGCGCGCCAATTCCTCGCTCCGGGCGTGGTCGATGACGGCAGCGCGCAGTGCGGCTTCGTCCGCGGCCCGCTGCGCCTTCCAAGCCTCCCAGGCCGAGCGATCTTTCTTCTTCGCTTTCAGATCGCCAATCACGACTTCATGCAGGGCGCTGACGGCTTCGCGGAAGCGCAGTGGATTTCCGAGCTGCGCGTCGAAGAAGACCTTCGGGCGTGCCAAGTTCGGCGCGAAGCCGAGCGCCTGGCCGCCCGCGACGTCGCGCAGGCCGCTATGCCCTTGGTAGCGAAGATCGACCTTCATTCGCTGGCCTGAGCGCTGATGGTGAGCTCGGGAAAGCGCGCCGCGATCAGCGCTCGCAGCGGCTCGTGTCGAATCGTGACGCGCGCCAAGGCAGCCAGCGAAAGGCTTCTTTCGCTCGGATGCACGCTGGCCAAGGTCAAACGCAAGAGCGGCAAGAGCGCCGGCGCTTGCTCCGGCTCGCTCGCCACGCGCCTGGCAATTTCTTGGGCGACGCGGCGCTTGTCGCGGGCCGCGCCCGAGAGCGCGCACAAGACCGCGCCAAAGACATGCGCCAGGGTCTCGGGCGGCTGCGCGTGAAACAACGCAGCGCGGCCGACGACGAAGCTCTTCACGTCCGCGTACGGAGACTCACACAGTGCGGACCACAGTGGCAGATCAGTGCCGAAACGTTCGGCGGCCACAGCCAGGCCGTGACCGCGCACTTCGACGTGCGCAGCGTCGCACAGCTCGCGCACGTGCACCGGCTGCACGAAAGCGAGCGTGCGCAGTTGCCGTGCGATGTGCTCGGCCGCAGCCGCGCGCACCGAAGCCACCTTGGCACTCGCCAGGCGCAGCAGTGAGCCGAGCTGTGCGGGCGTGGCAACCGGCTTGTCCACGAGCCAGGAGAACCCGAGCGAGGCCAAGGGAGCGGCCGGAGAAAGCGCAAGCTCGACGCATTGCGGAAGCTCGAGCCGCGCGCCGCTCACCACGCTCGCCGCGCGTTCACAAACCAGCGACAGCAAGTCGAGATTTTGCGCCCCCAAAAGCTCGAGCCAGTCCGAAAGAGCCACGCTTTCGAGATCCGGCAAGCGCGTGAACAGCTCCACTCCGAGCACCTGCGCTTCCTCGTGCTCGGAAAGGGCGAGCTCCTTCACTTGGCGGAGGTTCAATGCCGAGAGCTCGGCCGCGTATTTGTCGCGCAGACTGCTGAGCGACCACTGCCGAACGGTTCGACTCTTCGCGCATTGCAGCAGCGCAAACAGGTCGTCGAACGCGCCCTGCCAAGCTTTGGGAAAGATGGGCGCGGGACTCAGCTCGGCAAGCGTGCGGCCCGGCGTCAGACGAACGCCCTTCGGATGGCGAACGAGCACCGGCGAACGGCCATACAGCACGTGCAGCAAGCCCCAAGCGCTGAACAAGCGACCCACCGTGCCGAGGTGCTCGTCGCGATACTGCTGTAGCGCCAACAGCACCGCTTTTCGGTACAGCGCCGGATTCGTGTAGCCGATGCGCCGGAAGTAACGGAAAGCACGACGGGTGAGGTAGCGGCGCGTGACGCGCGTGAACTGCGCCTCGGTCTCGTTGGCTCCTTTGCCCAACCGCTCACGGACCGTGGGGTCGTTCGTGAGCCCCAGGACCGGCCGCGCGCTCCGCGTGGCGGCATCCCATTCCCAACTCACCCGCCGCAACGGGCGTCGCGACCAGCGGTCGAACGCGACCATGAACTCGGCCATCAACTCGTGATCTTTTGCGCTCTCGGCCAGTTTGAACAGACGCTTGACCAGCGCTTTGTGCCCGGGGCGATCGCAGCCATCGGCGACGTAGGCGAGCAATGCGCGGCGCGCGAAAGCCCTGGAATCCTCGAACCAAGGTTTGGCCAGAGAGGCGAGCTTCTTCGCTCCGTCGAAACACAGCACTTCATCCAAAAAGCGCGCATCACCCGCGGCGAAGTATTCGTCCAGCAACAGCGCGGAGCCCTTGCGAACGCTGACACCGCCCTCGATGACTCGAACTGGGCCCGCGGACTGGAACCCGGCGCGGCGCTTCTTCGCCACCGCGGTCGCGAACTCGGCGAACGCCTCGTCTTCGTTTGGGTGCTCGGTTCGACGTTCGCTCACCGCCTCTCCGACTTCGCCGCTGGCGTACAATACGCTCGTGCCGCGCTGCTCGACCTCGAAGAACTTGATGCGTTCGGGGCGACCAGGGATGACTATCGGCTCGCGCGTGAACGGATTGACGCCCGAACGCTCGGGGATCGCGCGATGCACGTACTCGAAGCGCGGCACTAGCAGGGCCTCGGCCAGCTGCCTGGCGTGCGCTGCTCTGCCCGCATTTCTGTCACGATCGCCACGACTAGCAGGCAGCACGCGCAGTGTCTACCGGGCAGGACAACCTGCCAGCTGGACGGGGCGCGGGGCGCTGGTCATACTCCGAGTATGACCAGCACCGTGAAGATCGCGATCAGCCTGCCCGCGCCGCTCGCTGAGCGCGCACGCCGCGCGGTGCGGAAGGGCCAAGCAGCGAGCGTCAGCGCTTACGTAGCGAGCGCTCTGGAGGAGAAGACCAAGCTGGCTGAGCTTTCGACGCTGCTCGCCGAGATGCTGGAAGAATCGGGTGGGCCTCTCACTGCGCGGGAACGGCGTGTTGCCGACCGCGCCCTTGGGGTAGCCAAGAAGCCAGGCCGGCAGCGATGAGCGGACTCACCTTGGACGCCGGCGCGCTGATCGCTTTCGAGCGCAATGATCGAACGCTCGTGGCGCTGCTGGCTCGCGCCATCGAGCACCGTCTGCAGCTTGCTGTGCCCGCAGGCGTCGTCGGTCAGGTCTGGCGCGATGGGCGCGGTCAGGCACGCTTGGCGCGCCTGCTCGGCTCCAACGAGGTGGAGATTGAAGCGCTCGACGACCAGCGGGCGCGCGAGGCCGGCCAACTTTGTGGCGTGACGGGGGTCGCAGACGTGATCGACGCCTCGGCCGTCCTGTGCGCGCGCCGGCGCGGGCATCGCATCGTGACGTCCGATCCCACGGACATCAGACGCCTCGACCTGCGCCTGCAGATGATCATCGTGTAGTGGGCGCAATGCTCGGTGGTCGGCGTGGATTCGCGCGCCCTCGCTCGCTTCCCCACACCGAAGAACGCATGCCGAGCGGCTGCAGCACGTTCGCGTTCAGGTACTCGCGATAACCCTGATGGGTGACGCTCTCGACCACGCGTCCGAGCAGCGCCCAGCCCAAGTTCGAGTACGAGTAGCGCGTGCCCGGGGTGCTCGTGAACTGCACCCCGGAAGCGAGCAGCCGTGCCAGCTCATCACGGGTTTTGCCGAAGCTGACCGCCCCCCACAGGTCGTCGTAAGCGAGGCCCGAAGCGTTCGTGAGCAGCAGCCGCAGCGAGACGGGCGGCGAGTCGCGCGTGGGCGGCGTGAGCGCTGCCAGCTCGGGCAGGTAGA
>DASSMT010000499.1:0-18488 GCA_035688655.1 Polyangiaceae bacterium
GTGCGCGCCGCTCGCTCACGGCGGCGCGCTCACTTCGAGCTCTTGCGCACCGCTTCGTCTGCGGATTGCACGCCCTTCTCGATACGCGCTTTCACTTGCGCCGAATCGGCGCTGAGCTTCTTCCACGCCTCGACCACCCTCTTACGCTCCGCGCCCGAAGCGACGAAGCCCACGGAGGGCGAAGAGCCGTGCGCGTCTTTTTGCGGCTCTTTTTGCGGAGTCGTGAAGGTTTCGTATTCGGTCCACTTGGCGATGGCTTCGTCGTACGCCTTTTGCCGCTCCGCTAAGTCTGCCAAAGCAAACAGCAGCTTGGCTTTCAGCGCGGCGTCTTTCGTCGCCACCGCGCGGAGCCCCGCGGCGAACGCCGCCTGGGCCTCGTGCAGCTCGCCCTTCAGGAGTTGCGCTTCGCCGATACGATACTGGCCGAAGGCATTTTCGGGCTCCTGTGCCAGCGCTTCGCGATAGGCGGCGAGCGCGCCCTCGAAGTCGCGACGCAACAGCGCGCTATCACCGCGTCCGATCGCTTCCCGGAATGGGCTGATGCCCTTTAGGCCACGCGGATCGCGGCGCACCTCGGCGGCCTTGGCTGGCTGCGCGCTGGTTGCGGGCGGCGCGGTCGTGGTGGGCGGCGGGCTCGAGGCGGGCGGTGCGGTTGTAGGCTCGGCTGCGGCGCCCGCCGAGACCAGAAGGAACGAAGCGAACAGCGCGGCAGGCGGCAGCCCTTGAACCATGGCTCAAGCTACCACGGAGGACCTTCCACAGGCCTGTGCACCGCCTGTGGAAAACACACATATCTATCCGTACTTATTGAATAATATAGCCAACGCACAAGTCCTGGGTAGCCCGCGCTACCATCCGCCGCGATGAGTCCGCGCCGAGCGACCGCCTATCCCTGGAATGCGCTCGAAAATGTGCCCCGGGAGACCGCGCGGCGAGCCGCCCGAGCACGGCGGCAGGTGCAAGCGGTGTTCGACCCGTTGCGACTCGCCGCGGCGCTCGCCGAACTCACTGAGAGCGAGGTCTCGATCGTGGTGCGCAATATCACGTGCACACCGCCGCGACGGCAACCCCTGACCGAACTGGGCTTCGAGCTCGGCGACGGCGGTCTCCGCTGCGCGCTCTCGCTCGAGCCGGAGTTGGCGGCAAACGCGCTGTCCCGAGCGCTCCGGCGGCCGATCGGCTTGACTCACGGCGGAGCTCTCGACGACGCCCTGTCGGGTGCGTTGCATGCGCTCGTGTTCGAGCTCGCGCGGCGCTCGGGCGCGCGCGCTGTGCTGTATTTGCTGGATGCCTCGGAGGCCAAGCGGCTCGCGCGCGAGGTGTTCGTCGAGGCGACCGTGCTGCTCACAGGTGCCGCCTATCAGGTGCTGGCTGCCCTTTCGCTGGCAGAGTTACCCGAGCTCCCGACGCCTACCCTCGCGGAGCTCGGTGAGTTGCCGATCGCGCTCCCGCTCGTGGTCGGTTGGAGTCTCGCGGAACGCGCTGCTCTCGCGGATTTTGCGCCGGGAAACGCCTGGTTTCCCGGCCCCGGGCTGTGGCTCGACGAAGACGGCGCGGGAGCGGTGGCGCTCGCCGCACCGGCACACGATCGCGGCCTCACGGCCACGCTGTCGCGCGATGGCAAAATCGTGATACGGGGAGGCAGCGTCCAGCTCGTGCCCGACGCAGGTGAGGTCATGTCAGATCCAAAAAAACCGGAAGCGGCGTTGACCGATGCAGTGCTCGATTCGCCCGTGGTGGTGCGCATCGAAGTCGGCGCTGTGAGCATGACCGCCCGCGAGTGGGCAGAGCTCGGCCCGGGTGATGTGATCGAGAGCGGGTGCCGCATCGCCGAACCGGTGGTGCTGCGCGTGGCAGGGCGTGAAGTGGCGCGTGGTGAATTGATCAACTTGGAAGGTGAGCTCGGCGTGCGCATCCGGGAGCTCGTTCGCTCATGAATCAGCGGCAAATCGTGGCTCGTCTCGTTGGCTTGGGTGTGTTGCTCGCGATCGTCGGCTGCAAAGCCCCCAGCGGCGGGGCAAACGCGAGCGCGTCGGCCGCGCCCGCTGCGCTGGCGAGCAGCGCGCCCGCGCCGGCGGTCAAAGAGAAGCCGTGGTTCGCCGGGGGTTTCTCCGGCGAATATCAGGCCAAGGTCGCGAGCGTCGAGGTCAAAGTCGGCGCGCTCAAAGAGTGGGCGAAGGACGACGGCAAGCTTGCGAGCGGCCCGGGCAAACTGCAGCTCACGATCGACGACAGGGGCTTGGTCGATGGCACGAGCGAAGGCGCGCTCGGCGCCGGCCACGTCAGCGGCAAGGTCGAAGGCGACACGTTGCGCGTGCAACTCTCGCCCACGGAAGACAGCGGCTTGCACGGCGTGCTGGTCGCGACACGCGAGGGCGATGGCTTCAAAGGCTCCATCGAGGCCTCGAGCGGCGACAGCTTGCGCGTGCGCACCGCCAGCATCCAGTTGAAGAAGCTGCCCAACTGAGGCCATCGTGGAGCAAATTGCCCAGGGCCTGAATCGAGTGCGCGAACGACTCGCCCGAGCCCTGGAGAGCAGTGGGCGTGCGCCCGATTCTGCGCGGCTCGTGGCCGTCTCCAAGTTTCAACCTGCGAGCGCGATTCGCGCGGCGTACGCCGAAGGGCAGCGGGATTTCGGCGAAAATTACGTGCAAGAGCTGGAGCAAAAGGCGGCCGAGCTATCGGACTTGCCTGACCTGCGCTGGCACCTGATAGGTCACCTGCAGCGCAACAAGGCGCGCGCTGTCGCGCCCTTGGCATCGCTGATTCACACGGTGCACTCGATCGAGCTCGTCCGTGAATTGGACAAGCGCGCGAGCGGCATTTCGCTCAGCGCGGCACGCGCGTTCATCCCCGGTGAGGCGCGGCTCTCGGTACTGGTCGAAGTGAACGTGGGTGGCGAGGCGCAAAAGAGTGGCTGCACGCCAGAAGCGCTCGGCCCACTGCTTCAGGCGCTGGACGAAGCGCAGCACCTGCGCTCGCTGGGTCTGATGTGCGTGCCGCCGTTCAGCGCAGACCCGAGCGAGTCGCGACCGTACTTCGAGCGCTTGCGCCGGCTGCGCGACGAGCACGGTGGCGCCCAGCGCTTGCCCGAGCTGAGCATGGGTATGAGCGCAGATTTGAGCTACGCCGTCGCCGAGGGCGCCAGCATCGTGCGCGTGGGCACCGCGATTTTCGGCGAGCGACCGCGAGCGGGGCACTGAGCATGGCGCGCCGCGGTGCTCGGCCTCCCCCCGGCGAACCGACCTTGCTCGAGGCCGCGGCGCGTCGCGGGCACTTGGCCGGGCCGCCCGCGCCGCTCGCGGAGCGCATGCGACCGCGCACATTGGAAGAAGTGCTCGGGCAAGATTCGCTGCTGAAGAGTGGGCGCCTGCTGCGCGATGCCATCGAGCGCGATCGAGTGCCGTCGTTGATCCTGTGGGGCCCGCCGGGCTCGGGCAAGACTTCGCTCGCGCACGTCATCTCGCGCCTGACCAAGACGGAGTTCGTGGCGTTCAGCGCGGTGCTGGGTGGCGTGCAAGAACTGCGCGCGATCATCGAAGCGGCGCGGGAACGGCGCTCGTACCAAGGCCGTGGCACGACGTTGTTCGTGGACGAGATCCACCGCTTCAATCGCAGTCAACAGGATGCGTTCTTGCCGCACGTGGAGAACGGCACCGTGACTTTGATCGGCGCGACCACCGAGAACCCGTCTTTTTCGGTCAACGCTGCGGTCTTGTCGCGTTGTCGCGTGTTCCGCCTGGAAGGCTTGAAAGAAGGCGATATCGTGGCGCTGCTCGAGCGCGCACTGCACGACAGCGAGCGGGGTTTGGGTGAGCGCGGTGTGCAAGCAGACCCGCAAGCCCTGGCGGCGATTGCCAAAGTCGCGGGGGGCGACGCTCGGCGCGCCCTCGGCTTGCTCGAGGTCGCCGTGTCGTTGCTGCCGGAAGACTCGCAGCTGCTGGATCCCGGCACCGTGGAGCGCGCCGGTGAAGCGCGCTCGCTGCTCTACGACAAGTCCGGAGAGGAGCACTACAACGTCACCAGTGCGCTCATCAAATCCCTGCGCGGCAGCGATCCGGACGCGGCGCTCTATTGGCTGTTTCGCATGCTGGACGCGGGCGATGACCCGCTGTTCTTGCTGCGTCGATTGATGATCTTCGCCAGCGAGGACGTGGGCAACGCCGACCCGCGGGCGCTGGAGGTGGCGGTCAACGCCGATAGCGCGTTTCGCCGCATGGGCCTGCCCGAGGGCATGTTTCCGCTGTCTCACGCCTGCTTGTATTTGGCGAGCTGCCCCAAGTCGAACGCCGTCAAACGCGCGATCGGCGCGGCGCGCTCGGCGATCGACGAGCACGGCGCGCTCCCGGTACCCAAGAAACTGCGCAACGCCGTCACGCGCTTGATGAAGGACGAAGGCTACGGGCAGGGCTATCAATACCCGCCCGATCGCGAAGGCAGCTTCGTGCCGGGCGAGACGTATCTGCCGGATGAGCTCGTGGGCGCGCGCTTCTACGAGCCGACACAACAAGGCTTGGAGAAGGCAATCGGCGAGCGGCTACGTCGGCTGCGCGGCGAGGCCGAGACGGAGCCCACAGCGACGCTCGAAAGCGAGCGCGAGGCCAAGCCCGAGCCGCGCGACTGAGCCCACGCGGACGCTTCAATCACAGACCACGAGCACGGCGCCGTCGGGCCCGCGATCGAAGCCGTGCGCGCACACGCTCTGGCCTTGTGTCGGGCAGATGCACGCGCACGCAGCGTCGCTCTTGTCGAAGCACATGCCGGACTCGGTGATCCAGCGGCATGGCTGCTCGGGGTTTTGAGCACGGTCGAAGCCGGGCGTACACTCACCGAGGTCCTTGCCCGGCAGCGGGTCCGAAGGGTTGCCTGGCTTGCCTTTCGCCGTGCTGGTCGCAGCCGGCGCGGTCGTGCCCGTGCCGGCGGAACCGGGGTTGTCGACCAGGGCGCGGCCCCCGCATGCGAACAGCCCCAGCCCCAAGATCGAAAGCCCCACGCGTAGTCGCTTCATTTCGTGCTCAGGCCAATTGTGAGCAAAGATCAGGCCTGGTGCAAATTCGGGCTAGTTCGCGCTTCGGAGGTACGACTCGCCGTGCCTTCGAGTTGGCGTTCTGCGCACAGTCGCCTACTCGGTTGGCGGACCGCGTCACTTCGGCGCCGAGTCTTCGAGCACGCCCAAGTAGGGCAAGTTGCGGTAGCGCTCCGCGTAGTCGAGCCCGTAGCCGACCACGAACACGTCGTCGATCGTGAACCCGAGGTAATCGATCTCGACCTCCCGTTGCATGCGGGCGGGCTTGTGCAACAGAGCGGCCACTTTGACCGAAGCCGGATGGCGCCCCTTCAGCTGTTCGCTCAGGTAGGAAATGGTGAGACCGGTATCGATGATATCTTCGACGATCACCAGATCGTCGCCCGTGACCGGGCGCGTCAAATCTTGCGTGATCTGCACCACGCCGCTCGATTTGGTGTCGTCGCCATAGCTGCGGACCCCGAGAAATTCCATGCGTAGCGGCAGATCGATCGCCCGCGCCAAATCGGCCGCGAACATGAAGCTGCCTTTCAGCACGCTCAGCAGGACTACCGAGCGCCCGGCATAGTCGCGGCTGATTTGCTGGGCGAGCTCATGGACGCGAGTCGCGATGCGTTCGGCACTGATCAGCGGTCGGACTTCGGGTGGCGTGTAGGGGGGCACGCTAGCAGTGTCGCGTAGGCCGCTGGGCGCGGCAAGCACCCAGTGCTCGGCCCACAGCTCGGCTCACAACGGCGAGCGCCAGCGCGTGGCGCGCGCCGAAAGCGATCGCCCGTCGCTCGTGACCTCCACCGAGCCGCTGCGGTCGAGGCGCAACGCGCGCACTTGGTGGGCGCGGAGCCGCTCCAGAGTCGGCAAGTGCGGGTGCCCAAAGCGGTTTCGAACGCCGCACGAGAGCGTGGCCAAGCTGGGCGCAACCAGCGCTAGGAACGCTTCGCCGGTCGACGTCCGACTGCCGTGGTGACCGACCTTCAAGTAGTCCGCGCGCAGCTCGAGCCCGTGCTCGCGCACGAGCTGCGCTTCTTCTTCCTGCTCGGCGTCGCCCGTGAACAGGAAGCGGCGCTGCCCATAGCTGACCGAAATCACGAGCGAATTGTCATTGGCCCCGCGCTCGGGCAAGAACGACGGACAAGGCGCGAGCACGCTCACCCGCGCGCCCGCGAAGTCACGCGGCCGTCCACATAACTCTTCCGGGTGACGAATCGGGACCCCGCGGGCACGCAGCGTGCGCAAGAGCTCGGCGTATCCCGGGCCTGCACCTTGCGCTTCCCCTTGTCCGGAGTCCCAGAATTCGCCGATCTCCAGCTGCTCGATCGCGCTCGCCAGGCCTGTGAAATGGTCCGGATGTGGATGGCTGAGCACCAGCACGTCCACGCGTTTGCGGCGGCGGGCGCGCAAGACTGGCAGCACCACCGCCTTGCCCGGATCCACCGGGCTGCCGACGAAGCCACCGCCGTCGATCAAGATGCAAGAGCCGTCGGGCAAGTCGAGCAAGTTGGAATCGCCTTGGCCGACATCGAGGGCGCTGGCGCGGAACACGCCCTTCGGCGCACCGGCACGCCGCGCGGCGAGCTCGAGCGCGAAGAACGCCAGCAGCGAGGCGGCAGCCCAGGCCAAGAGCAGCCGGCGCCGGATCCCCGCACCGAGCTCCTGGAACCGCGAGCCACGCAGCGCACAGCCCAAGACGAAGACGGCGATCACGCTCAGCTGAAAGCGCCCCGGCTCGGGCAAGGTGAGCGAGAGCCAGCTCGCGTCCGCGCTCAGCCAGGCGATGCGTTTGACGACCAACAGCGCGCCCGACGCGACCAAGGCCGCCCCGCGCTCCAGCGGCGGAATCGGCGAAAGCAGCAGGTGTGTCAGACACAGCGGGAGCGCGATGGACTCACCGAGGGGTGCCGCCAGCACATTGGCGACCAAGCCCGCCAGCGTGACCCCCGAGGCGAGCAGCGCGAGCAGCGGCACGCACGGAATGGTCGCCGACAAAGTCGTGGCGAAGCTCGTGATCAGAAAGCGCAACGGTCGCGAGTCGATGCGCTCGCAGCGCGCGGCGAGCGGCTGGCCGAGCCAGATCAGGCCGGCGGTCGCTGCCACCGAGAGCATGAACGACAGGTCGAACGCGCACAGCGGATCGAGCAGGGCGAAGACCAGCGTGGAGAGGCCGAAGCTGCGCACGGTCAGCGGCTTGCGTCCCAGTGCGCGCGCCAGAAAGGCGATCGAGAGCATGAACGCAGCGCGCCAGGCCGAGCTGCTGCCGCCCGCAAAATCGGCATAAATGAGGGCCAGGAGCAGGCCCACGCCGCTCGCGAAGCGCGCCACGACGAAGCGCGCGGCCAGCCGCTCGACGCGCGCGAGCAGGAACGTGAGCGCGTGCACGAGGGCGACCACCGCGAACACCAGGTGCGTGCCGCTGACCGCGAGCATGTGCGATAGACCACTCTTTTGAAACGCTTGCGCGTCCTCCGGCGCGAGATCGCTCTCGCCGAGCACCAGCGCGCGTGCCATGCCCGTGGCGGCCGGCGCGAAAGTGAGCGCGATGCGCCGCCGAGCTCGAGCGCGCGCGCGATCGAGCAGCGTGCGCAAACCGAAGTGCCGCTCTGTCACGTCGAGCGAGAGCACACCGCCGCTGAGCACGACGCGCTGACGCGCGGCGGCGGGCGTCGGATCGGCCGTGTCCAAGTTACGAAACAGCTGTACCGGTGCCAGATCCGCAATCACGTGCACGCGATCCGCGCGCGCCAGGCCGTCCGGACCGCCGTGCAAGCGAGCGCGAAAAGGCACGGGCAAGAGCCGGGACTCACAATCCGCGCGCGTGACCTCGGCCACGAAGCTGGCACTGCCGTCGGACCACACGGGCGAGCCTGCGACCGTCGCGCTCAAATCACAGCGGCTGGGCGGCCCAAGTGCGTCCCGCAGCAGGATGCGCGTGGCCTCGAAATCTTGGATCTGCTGCGCCCCGCGAGCCGCCGCCAGCACGAAGAACAAGAGCGCCGCGCCACCGGTGCGAAAGCCGAGCCCGGAGTGCAGCAGCAGCCCCGCGGCGAGCAGGCAGAGCAGCGTGGGCGCGGGATAGACCGCACACACGCCGCCCGCCACCGCCGCCAGCGCGGCCAAAAGCACTCCATCGACACGCACGCTTGTCGCATGGCAAGCGCAGGGCCGCGCGCGATCGCGCGGCCCAACCCCGAATGCAGCTGGCGAACGTCAGCGCTCGGCGGCCGAAGCGCCAGCCTCGCCAGCCGGCCACGCGGGGTCCTGCGGGTTCGGCTTAGGCTCTTGGCTGCCGATCAACGGCGTTTGCGGATCGGGCTTCGGATTTTGCGATGCCGGCACCGGTTGCTGCGGATCCGGCGCGGGGTTCTCTGTGCCCACCGGTGCGGGCACGGGGCCTCCGCCTCCTCCGCCGCAGCCGAGCAGCACGCCGCAGGCGAAGAGCGCCAAAAACGAGCGGGTCACGCACATGGCCGCCACGGCTTGCCTCAGAAGTAATACAGCGCCGCGATGTTGCTGGTGAAGATGTTCCAAGGATTGTTGCCCACGGACGTGCCGAGCGAAGTCGTGTTCACCGAGGTGGCCATGCCGCCGCCGGGTGGCGTGATCTTGGAGTGATCGTAGCTGAACGAGAGGCCAATGCCCGCTTGTAGCGAAAGCTCGGGGATGCCAATGAAGCCAAACTGAACTTCGCCGCCACCGCGAGCGCCGATGTCAAAGTGGATGCCGCTCAGATCCGAGCGCTGACCGTTGGGGGCGGTCGCGGTTTTCGAGCCAGCGAATCCCAGATTGAGCTCGGGCGTCACTTGGAAGCTGAAATGCTTCGAGGCCGCAAGCGACAAAGGCACGCCGCCGTGCACCATGAACACGGTGAAGCCCTGCTGATCGGTGCTGGTGTCTCCCTGATTCGTCGAGCCGCCGCTGAACAACAGGCCGATGCCCGCGTCGATGCCGATCAGCGGGTCGAGCCAATAGCGAACGCCGATGATCGGCGCGTCCACGGTGGCAGGCGCGCCCGTCGGATTGATGTTGATCGTGCGCCGGCCCATGTAGCCGATGCCGAAACGTCGCACCACGGCCGCGTGATCGGTGGTCTCGACGGCGGGCTCCGCCTGGGCACCGGGCAGCGTCATGCCCCGCTGAGCGGGGGCGGGCGGAGTGGTCGCGTGGTCGTCCGGGGCCGCGACCGGGGTGCTGCCGGTCGTAGTGGTGGTGGTCGTCGTCGAAGTGGTTTCCTCGGCCGCCTGAGCGGCGCGGCCGCCCATCAGCGTCAGCGCCACACCGGCCAATACCAGCCCAATCCCGAATTTGTCGCTCTTCATGACCCGGCATCGTGAATCGAATTGTTTCGGGTGAGCAACTACTCGGCAACGCAACGCGTTATGGGAAGACCCAGCAGGTCGAGGTTAGGGTGCGCGGGTGCCGGCCAAACGACGCATCGACCTGCTCCTCGTCGAGCGACAGCTCGCCCCCACGCGCACCCAAGCACAAGCGCTGATCCTCGCCGGCAAAGTGTTCAGCGGCGAGCGCCGCATCGATAAGGCGGGTACCGAAGTCGAGCCGAACATCGAGCTCACGGTGCGCGAAGCGGAGCGCTTCGTGTCGCGCGGCGGGCACAAACTGGAAGGCGCCTTGAATGCGCTCGCCTGCCGCGTCGAAGGCGCAGTCTGCGCAGACGTGGGCGCGTCCACCGGCGGCTTCAGCGATTGCTTGCTGCAGCACGGCGCCAGCAAAGTCTACGCGATCGACGTCGGCCAAGGCCAACTCGCACACAAGCTCGTGCTCGATGCGCGCGTCGTGGTCATGGATCGCACGAACGCTCGCCATCTGTCGGCCGACGCGTTCGCCGAGCGGCTGGATCTGGTCGTGGTCGATGCCTCGTTCATCAGCCTGGAAAAGCTGCTGCCGGCGATCCAGAGCTGGCTCTTGCCCGGCGCGCGCCTGCTGGCGATGGTGAAGCCGCAATTCGAAGTCGGGCGCGACGAAGCGCGCAAGAGCCGCGGTGTGATCCGCGATCCCAGCGTGCGCAGCGCCGCCATCGAACACGTGCTGGGCGCGGTGCGCGAGTCCGGCTTCGACGTGCAAGGCGGCGCAGACTCCGACGTCCCCGGACCGAAAGGCAACGTGGAGTACTTCGTACTCGCGACCAAGCGCTGATGCTGCCTGCTCGCGACCAAGCGCTGATCCTTAGCGCTCGCGACCGAGCGCCAATCTGATTTTTTGTTGATGGTCACGCGCCACGGCGCGCGCCGTCACAGCCTTCGGCGTCGAGGGACGAGGCAGCGGAGGATTGACCGCAATGCCGTTCACTACGATTTTTGCGAATCAACCCCGTCTCCGATGCAGAAATCATGCGGGAGCCCGTTTGATTGAACGGCATTGCTGTGTGCGCACCTCATGATTGGTCACAAGTGCACCGGCCACCTGACAACAACGATTCGGGCGTAGGCGACACTCGTAGCTCGAAAAGATACTGTGTGAACACAGCATTGTTTCCGCGGCGGCAAGGCGTCGGGTGAAAGTCGAACCGCGACGCGCGCGATCGTCGCTCGAAAAGATACTGTGTAAACACCTCAGAATTGATCGCCGCCTTGGGTTGCATTCCAGCCCTGTTCGAGCGTGAGGAGGAATTGAAAGCCGCGACCGAGCACGAGCCAGCCGGGCTCTGCGTTGTTCGTGATGTGCCCACCAAGGCCAGCGATCGCCAACAGGACCCCGCCTCACCCAAGACGGCTCCTGCGTACGGATGCGATATCACAGGCGTCGGCATCGGCGCGGGAGCAACGACGCGCTTCTCGATCGCTCAAGGCTCGAAACCCCGCGAAAACGCGAGGTGCGCTGCTGGATCGCGAGCGCCCACTCTCTCGAAGGCACGGCCGCGATGATCTCAGGCGTGGCTCGGCGCGCCCACCGATCCGGCGGGCAAGACGTCGGGGCTCTCGGCCTCCGGCTTGGCGGTCACGGGGCGATAGCCGGCAAGCAGCAAGCGCAGCACGCCGGGCAGGACGAACAGCGTCAAGAAGGTGCTGATGGCCATGCCGATCACCACCGCGGTGGCCAGCGGCCTTTGCACTTCGGCGCCGGCGCTGGTCGCGGTCGCCATGGGCAGGAAGCCGAGCGCGGCCACGGTGGCGGTGGTGAGCACGGCGCGCAGCGTGTGAGCGCAACCTTCGGTGACGGCCAGATCCAGGCGCGCGCCCTCGTCGATGCGCGCACGCACGTCGCTCGCCATCACCACGCCGTTCAACACGGCAATACCGCCGAGGGCAATGAAACCGACGGCCGCGGGCAAGCTGAACGACATGCTGCGCAGCACCAAGCCGAGCATGCCGCCGGCCAGTGACAAGGGCACGAGCGCGAACACCGCGATGCTCAGTCGCAAGTTCTGGAACATCCACAAGAGCATGGCGAAGATCAGCAAAATCACGATCGGCACGACGATCGCGAGGCGCGCCTGCGCGCGCTCGAAATTCTCGAATTGGCCGCCCCATTCGACGCGGTAGCCCGTCGGCAGCCGAACATTTTGCGCCACCGCGGCTTGTGCTTCGGAGACCCAGGAGACCAAATCACGGCCGCGCAGGTTCACGTCCACGCGCACCGCACGCATGCGGTTTTCGCGCCGAATCGCAGTTGGGCCTTCGCCCTCGGACAGCGTCAACACTTCGCGCAGCGGCACATTCTCCGAGTTGCGCGTGGTCACGAACAGATCGCCGATGCCATCGGCGCTGGGCCGGGACGGAGGCTCGAGCACGCGGATCTCGAAGCGTCGCTCGTCTTCGTAGACTTGACCGACCGGAACGCCCTCGCGCGCCGCGGCCAGCACCGCGAACGCATCTTCCACGTGCACGCCGTAGCGCGCGAGCCGCGCGCGGTCGACCACGGCACTGATCGTGGGCGCACCCAGCACGCGCTCGACGCGCACGTCCCCGGTGCCCGAAATCTTGCGCACCCGTTGGCCGACGGCTTGCGCGAGGCGCATCAGATCTTCCAACTTGTCGCCGAAGATTTGGATCTGTACGTCCGCGCGTGAGCCACTGATCAGCTCGTTGGTGCGGTCTTCGATCGGTTGCGACACCGAGACGAAGGTGCCGGGCACGCGATTTTCGATTTGGGTCTTGAAGCGCTCGGACAGGGCATCGAAATCATGCGCGGTCTTCCACTCTTCGAGCGGGCGCAAGCGCACGAACAGGTCCGTGTTGTCGTTGCCCACCGGATCCACCGCGACTTCGGCGCGGCCGGTCATGCCCAAGGTGGTCACCACTTCTGGAAACGAGTGCAGCACCTTCTCGGCTTCGAGATCGAGCTTGCGCGCTTCGTCGAGCGAGATGCTCGGAGCGCGGCGAATGGTCACCACCGCGTCGCCCTCGAAGATGCGCGGCACGAATTCCGCGCCTTGCCGCCCGAACAGCCAAGCGGACACCAAGAAGATGCCGATCGAGCCGGCCAAGAGCAACCAGCGCAGGCGCACGATCCCCGGCAGCAGATCGCGATAGCCGTGCGCCACACGTTCGAGCCACAGCGGTCCGTGACCTTTGGCCGGCGGCACCAGCGCGACCAACACGGCCGGAAAGAACAGCACCGCGTACAGCAGCGCGCCGAACAGCGCGCAGGCCATGGTGATCGCCATCGGCCGGAACATCTTGCCCTCGACACCTTCCAGCGCGAGCAGCGGAATGTAGACCAGCATGATGATCGCGACGGCAAACGCGACCGGCCGCGCGACGGCGCCGGCGATCTCGGCGTAATTTGCGGCGCGCGCTGCGCCGATCAAGCGCTTACCCGCGGTCGCCGCGATCACCGATTCCAAGATCACGATCGGACCGTCGACCAAAAAGCCGAAGTCGATCGCGCCGAGCGACATCAGATCGCCCGTGACGTGGAACAAATGCATGCCGAGCAGCGCCACGGCCATGGCGCATGGAATGCCGAGCACCACCGCCAGCGCGCCGCGCCATGTGCCCAAGAAGATGATCAGCACCACGGTCACGATGGCCACGCCTTCGGCCAAGTTCTTCATCACCGTCGACAGCGTGCGACCGACGAAGTCGCTGCGATCGTAGATGACCTCGATCTTCACCCCCGGCGGCAGCGTGGGTTGGATCTCGCGCACGCGCTGAGCCACGGCCGTCACCACGTTTCGGCTATTTTCTCCGAGCAGCATCATCACCACGCCGGTGACGGCCTCGCCCTTGCCGTTGTGGGTGATGACCCCCTGACGCAAGGCTGGACCCACCTTGACCTCGGCGATGTGGTGGATCAGCACGGCCGGGCTGCCGCTGGTCGAACGCACCATCACGTTGCCGATCTCGTCCGGGCTCACCAACATGCCCTGCCCGCGCACGGTGAACGATTCTTCTCGACGATCGATGTAGCCACCGCCGGCGTTCAGGTTTGCCGCGCGCAGCGCGCCCACGACATCGCTGAGCGAGAGACCTTGTGCTTTCAACTTCGCGCGATCGGTGATGACTTGAAATTGCTTCAGCTCGCCGCCCATCGTGTTCACTTCCACGACGCCCGGCACGTTGCGCAGTTTGGGGACGATTTCCCAATCGAGCAGCGTGCGCAGCTGCATGGCCGAGTGCTGGTCGCTGCGCACCACGAACTGGAAAATCTCACCCAAGCCCGAGGAAACCGGCGCAAGTTCGGGCGCGCTGGCCACCGCCGGCAGTTCCACGCCGCGCAGCCGCTCGAGCACCAACTGGCGCGCGAACCAGATGTCCATCGAATCGCGGAAGATCACCGTCACCGCGGACAGGCCCGAGCGCGAGACGCTGCGCTGCCCGATCGCGCCTGGCACGCCGTTGAGCGCATTTTCGAGCGGCATGGTCACCGTGCGCTCGACCTCGACCGGCGATAGCCCGGACGCCGAAGTGAGCACGGAGACTTGCACCGTGGACACGTCCGGCAAGGCGTCGATGGGCAGCGTGCGCGCCGCCCAGGCACCCACCGCGAGCAGCAATACCATGGCCGCGATCACCGCACTTCGCGCCTGAATCGACGCCTGAACCAAGTACTTCAGCATGGGACTTACTCGTGCTTCAGCGGAACAGCTCGCTCTTCAACGCAAACACGCCTTCGCTCACGACTTCATCGCCGGGGTTGACGCCGCTGATCGCTTCCGTCTCGTGACCGTTCGTGGTCCCGAGCTCCAGCTTCACGACGCGCACCGCGTTTTCACCGCTCTTGACGAACACCGTCGATTTGCCGTCGACGAACGTGATCGCGCTCGACGGCACGAGCGTGCTCTGATGTTCGCCGGCGCTCGCGGCGTGAATGCGCGCGTTCACGGCTTGCCCCGCGCGCAGCCGCCGGTCGCGGTTGTCGACCTCGACCCGGATCGGCGCGCTGCGCGTTTCCAAGTCGATCACGGCGCCCACGCGCGCCACGCGCCCTTCGAAGATCTCGCTCTGCGCCGCGAGCGGGCTCAGCTCGACTCGGTCACCCACGCGGATTTTGGACAGATTGCGCTCGAACACGTCGAGCTCGACCCACAAGTGGTCGAGATCCGCGATACGAAAAGCGACCAGTTGGCCCTCGACCGATTGCCCGGGCGCGATGTTGCGCTCGACGATCGTGCCCTTCAACGGCGAGCGCAGCTCGTGGGAACCGAGCTTGCCCGGGCGGCTGCCGACCCCGCCCGACAAGGCGGCGACCTTCTGGCGCGCTGCGCCCAAGAGCAGTTGATAGCGCTCCGCTTCCACGCTCGCGACTTCGGCTTCGCGTTGCGTGGTGAGGTTCTTCTGCGACAGCGTCTTTTCACGCTGCAGGTTCACGTCAGCGGCGCGCTTTTCGGCTTCGAGCATGCTCACCGCGGCCTGCGCTTCACCGAGCTCGGCGCTCTCGATGATCGCCAGCACCGCGCCCGATTCCACGGTATCGCCTTCGAATTTGGTGACGCGGCTGACCAGCCCCTTCAAGCGCGTGCCCACCGCGGCTACGTGCTCGGGGTTGAAAGCGACGGTACCGACGGCGTTGACGACGGGCACCAAGAGCGCGCGATTGACCGGCGAGAACTTGAGCTTGGCCCGCTCCGCAAAGCCGCGCGAAAACGTGATGCGCTCGCCCTCGACGCGTGGTGTATCGGGCGCTTCGGCCGGCGCGCTCGCCTGCGAGTCCGAAGAGCCACGAACGTGCCAAACCACGGCCCCGATCCCGAGCAGCGCGACGCCGCCCCCGAGCCACAGCCAGCGCCGCTTGCTGGCCGAAGCCGCAGGCGAGGCGGGCGACGCCGAAGGCGCCGACACGGGCGGCGGGGTGGGATTCGATACTCCTGTACTCATGGCAGCTCTCCCGTGATCTCGACCAAGTCGCCGAGCAGCTGCCAGCTCTTGTCGAGGATCTCCAGACGGCGCAGTGACAACGCCGAAAAATCGCGCCGGCTCACCAGCACACTCAACAGATCGCCCTTGCCCGCACGATAAGTTTCGCTGGCGGCGGCCAGCGCGCGTTCGGCAGCGGGCAACGCAGAGTGCGTCACGATCTCGAAGGCGCGTCCGAGCTCGGCCAGCTCGCTCGTGAGCAGCGCGGCCCGGCGCGCAAACAGCTCACGCCGCAGTGCAAGCTCGTCGAGGGCGCGCACCCGCTCGGCGTCGGCCCGCGCTCGTTCGCCCTGATTCGCTCGGAAGGTCGGAAATGCATACGCCAGGCCGCCGCCGAAGCGCGTTTCGCCGTAGTCCCCGCGACCGGCCAAGAGCCCCACGCTGAGCGGGCTCCAACCTTCGCTCTCCAGCCGATCGCGCGCCGATGCGTAGTATTTCGCCTGCGCGGCGAGCACGTGAAACAGCGGCGAGCGCTCGACCGCGGGCGGCGCGTTGAGAGTCGCGGAAAAGCCGGGTGGCACCGCCTCGGCTATCCCCTCCGTGCTCACGTTGCGACCGGTGAGCTCGAACAGGTCGCCCACGACTCGGAGCAGCTCGCTCTTGGTCTCGCTCAGCGCCATTTGATGACGCGCGGCATCCACCGCCGCCAGCGCGGCGTCGCGCTCGGTTGCGTCGCCAATCGCCATTCGTTCGGAGAAGTAGCGCGCTTCCGATTGGGCCGTGGCCGCAAGCTCCGTCAACACGCGAAAGCGGCTCGCGCCCACCACCAGCGCACCGTACGCGCGCACCGTGCGCGCGCACGCCGCGGCGCGTGCCTGCTCCAGCATCGCCGCGTGCAATTCCACGAAGTCGTCCGCTTCCCGGCCACGCCGCGATTTTTGGCCCGCAACTTCCACGGGCAACCAGAGCGACGTCTCGATGTTCACGTCTTTGATCACGTCTTGCGTCGCGCCTTGAACCTTCACCTCGAGTAGCGGGTTGCCCAGGGGCGCGAGCCGAGCACCAGCATAGCTCGAGCGACTCGCGGTGAGCGCAGAGCGACCCATCGCGACCTCGGGCGCGCGCTCGCGCGCCAGCAGCACGAGCTCACGCAGCGCTGGGCTCACTACCGAGCTCGCGACCGTGGGCGACGCCGCGCTCGCAGGCGACGCTGCGCTCGCAGGCACCGCGGATGTAGCCGGAGCCGGCGACGCCCCGCGAGGGGCTGCGGCCGGAGCTGCCGGCGTTTGAGCCGCGGCTCGAGACGCCGGCGATGCCGACGCTCTGGGCGGCGCCGATTCCGCGTGCAGGGAGCTCGGAAGGAGCACCAGCGCGCCCGCGAACGCAACGATGAGATCTCTCGACGAACGCATCGGAATCATCGGAAGCATACAAAAAACCCCTACCACCTACGGCTGCGCTGTGGGGCTTTTGACGCGGTCCATTTGGGCTCGCCAACCGACCCGAGAGCGTCGGACCATACCAGCTTTTGCCGTCGATTATATGATTTTATTAATTGCTGTTGAGGTCAGCGCCAGAAGCAATCGCCCGAGAGTGGAAAAGCGACTGACTTCGCGAAGGCGACCAAAAGAGCGCTTTCGAGCGACCCGAGCACGGCGCGCTCCGCGGCCTCGACCGAGCTTCACCCTCGCGGTTTAGTAAAGTCTTAGGAAATCTCTAGCGAACTCTTAGCAGCAGCGCGCGAGCGAGCTTTGCAGGTGGAGAGGCATGAAAACTCGTATTCGCCTCGCGCTCGCGTCGCTTTGCCTGATCACGCTTTTTCCGCAGTTGGGCTGCTCGGGCTCCGATCCCAAGAGCCCCGCAACCACGGACCCGGGGCCGGCGGAGACGACTGACCCGCCGGCGCGCGAAGGTCGTTTTCTGCTCAGCCTGGAGGCGAGCAAGCTGCCCGTAATGCAAGGCGACAGCGCGCGAGTGCGGGTGACCGTGGAGCGCGCAGACGGCTTCCAGGGCCCAGTCGAGGTCTCGGCAAAGAACTTGCCGCACGGGGTCAGCGCGCGCTCGCTGACAATCGCCGCCGACGAAACCAGCGCGGAGCTCGAGTTGTCCGCGGTCGAGACCGCGCCACACTCGCTGCCGATTCAGGTCGAGATCCACGGTCAGGCCGAAAAGCTCGAGGATTCACGCGAGTTGACGGTCACCGTGTACGGCCCGCCCGGCTCGCTCGACACCAGCTTTCAGGGCGGCAAAGTGATCGTCCCGGTGGGCGGCACCGATGCCTACGCCTACGCCATGGCCGCGCAACCCGACGGCAAGCTGCTGGTCGCGGGCACGAGCCACGATCACCACGGTGACTTCACCGTGCTGCGTCTCACGCGCGATGGCGAGCTCGACGCGAGCTTCGGCAGCGCGGGCGTGGTGACCACGGAGGTGGGCGCAGACTCGGACGTGGCGCGCGCGATCGCCGTGGACGACGAAGGTCGGATCGTCGTCGCGGGCAGCGCGAATGGCGACAAGGGTCTCGACTTCGCCGTCGTACGCTACTTGCCGGACGGAACGCTGGACGCGAGCTTCGGCAGCGAAGGCCGGACGATCGTCAGCTTCGGTGACGACGCAGACACGGCCTACGCCGTGCTGCTGCAGAGCGACGGCAAGATCGTGGTGGGCGGCGACAGCAGCCGCGGCAGCAGCCAAACCGGCATAGATTTCGCGCTTCTGCGCCTCGACTCACAGGGCAAGCCGGACGCGAGCTTCGGCCAAGCGGGCTTGGTGACGAGCAGCATCGCCAAGTTGAGCGCGCGCGACTCGATCTACGCGCTCGCCTTGCAGAAGGTCGCCGGGGAAGAGCGGATCGTGGCCGCGGGTGGCGAAGGTGATTTCATGCTCGCGCGCTTCCGCGCGGATGGTTCGCTGGACGAGAGCTTCGGCGAACAGGGCAAGGTCAGCGGCTTGTTCGGCTCGACGATCGGCGCGGCGCGGGCGCTCGCTATCACCCCCGAGGGTGCAGTCGTAGTCGCGGGTCACGCCCAACACGACTTCGCCTTGGCCAAATTCACTGGCTCGGGCGCGCTCGACGGCAAATTCGGCAAGGACGGCAAGGTCGTGACGCCGGTCAGTAAAGACAACTGGGACGAAGCTCAGGGGCTGGCCATCGACGTGGACGGCAACCTGCTCGTGGCCGGCTTTTGCTACGAGGGCAATAGCTCCAGCGGGAA
>DASSMT010000401.1:0-3932 GCA_035688655.1 Polyangiaceae bacterium
GCTTCGACCAGGTCGCGTTCAACGCCGGCTGGGACTCCCTCAAGGTGACCTACGCCAACGGCGGCTCGAACGCGATCAACCTGAGCATCCACCTCGACAGCCTGAGCAACGCTCCGGTTGCCACCGTGCCGCTCGCGCCGACTGGCGGCTGGGGCACGACCCAGACGGTCTCCGTGCCGTGGGCGCCGCTCGCGGCACAGAAGAACGTGTTCGTGCGCTTCAACGGCGGCGGCTCGAACGTGGACAAGCTCGAGTTCGTCGCTCCGACGGGCACCGGCTCGAACCTGGTCAGCGACAGCGACTTCGAACAGGGCAGCAAGAGCGGCTTCTTCACCTGGGGCAGCGGCACGCTGGCCAACACCACGGCCCGCGCCGCGAGTGGCACGCACTCGCTCGCACTCACCGGCCGAACCGACAACAGTCCGGTCGCCATCGGCCTGACCAGCTCGGTCTCTCCGGGCAAGACGTACAAGGTCAGCCTGTTTGCCAGCATCGGTGGCCCCGCGTCGGCTGACGCCTACGTGACCACCGGCCTGCAGTGCGCGGGCGGTTCGACGACCTACGGTCGCCTGGGCGATTGGGGCAACGTCAAGACCATCGGCAATGGCCAGTGGGTCGAGATCGCAGGCGATCTCGTGGTTCCCGATTGTCAGCTGGCGAACGTCCAGTTCTGGCTCGAAGGGCCGGGCGCGGGGGTGGACCTCTACGTCGACCACGTGTCGGTGCGCGCGGTGACCACCAGCAACATCGTGACCAACGGCACCTTCGAGTCCGGCACGAACGGCTGGTACACCTGGAACGGCGGCAGCTTGTCGGCCTCGTCCGATCGGGCGCACAGCGGCAGCAAGAGCCTGTTGGTCGCCAGCCGCGCGGCGAACCCGCCAGCGGCGATCGATCTCACGAGCTCGGTCAAAGCTGGTAACAGCTACCCGTACAGCTTGTGGGCATCGCTCCGCGGGGCAAACGGGTCCGTCAACGTGACGCAAGCGACGAGCTGCAAGGCTGCGGACGGAACCGTCAGCACCAGCTATGCCTGGGTGAGCGGTGCCGTCGCGCTCGACGGCGGCAGCAGCTGGTCTTGGAAGCAAATCTCCGGCACCGTTTCGGTTCCGAGCAGCTGCAACCTGACCCAGCTCCAGCTGTTCGTCGAAGGCGGCGCGCCCGCCGATCTGTTCATCGATGATGTGCAGATCCTCGACAACAGCGGCACTCCCTCGAACCTCATCACCGACGGCACGTTCGAGTCGGGACAGGGTGCGTGGGGCGGCTGGGGCTTCGGCTCGCTCGCGGTCACGAGCGGGAGTGCACACGGCGGCAGCAAGAGCCTGCTGGGTACGGCCATGACGCCGAACAGCGCGATCTCTCGCGACATCAGGGCGCTCGTTGCTCCCGGCAAGAAGTACAAGGCCACCGCCTGGGTCTCCGTCGGAAACCTCGCTGCCGGTTCGGGCGCAGTGAAGTTCCAGACGATTCAGAGCTGCAACGCCGTGGGCGGCGACAGCTACCCCTGGCTCGCCGGCGACACCGTGGGCAACGGCGCATGGAAGCAGATCACCGGCACCGTGGATCTCTCGGCCTGCACCTCGATCGAAAAGCTACAGCTGTTCGTGGGTGCAGACGCGGGCGACCTCTACATCGACGACATCTCGCTGACTGCTCTGTGAGACGAATCGGCTAACCGCTGATCCGACAGGGGTCTTCCGCAAGGAGGACCCCTGTTTTCTTTTGTGAATCTCCTGGGCCTGACAACGCGAGCGAGAGCGAGATTTTTTTGGGGGCGCTCGCGATCCAGCCACGCGGCTCGCGGCGCGTCGCATTCGCCGCGCGGCTCGGCTCACGCTATGCGCCGAGGCCGGCAAGAGGCCCGCGCGCGCCCGGCTGCGGTGTGAGGCCGAGCCGTTGACGAAGCACCTGGATTTTTGCTATTTTTCGTTTTTCTTGAAGGAGTCGAAGATGAGCTTGGTGCGCGTGGGGTCGTCGTTGGGGGTGGGGCTGGTGCTGACGGTGGCCTTTTCGGGTCGAGCGCTCGCACAGGCCGCGAAAGCGCCGGCAGCGCCAGCGGCGAGCGTGCCGGCTGCCGCACCGAGTGCGCCGGCTGCCGCACCGAGTGCGCCGATCAACGTGAACGCGCCGGACATCGTGCGCCTGAAGAACGGTGGGATCCTGCGCGGGACGATTTCGGAATTGGTGCCCGGGGATTACGTGTCGCTCGTGTTGATCACGGGTGAGCAGCGCAAGGTCCCGTACGCCGACGTGCAGTATGCGGGCCCGGCCAACGCCGCACCGAACCCCGTCGCAGCGCCCGCGGTGCCGGCGCCGGCGGCTCCAGCGCCCGCAGTGGCGGCTGCGGCCGGCGCCATGCCCGCTGCCAGTAACCCAGCGAACGAACCGCAGCCATTCGCGGTCGTGCACGCCAAGGAGACTCGGGTCAACGTCGTGTCGAAGCCCAACGGTCTGACGCTCTTCCGACGCTCGGTGAGCGCGGGGATCGGCGGCGTCGGTACCGTCAATGCCTACGACGAGGTGTGCACCGCGCCGTGTAACGTGTCGATGCCTGCAGGGACACACACGTTTGCGATCGCCAGGGCCGGCGGCAAACCCCATGAGACCGACCCGGTGACGCTTCCAGCGGGCAACGCCAACATGACGATCACGTACGTGGATCGTACGTTCATTCGCATTGGTTTGGGCTTGCTCGGTTTCGCGGGGCTGATCAGCTCCGTTGCGATCGTGGCCTCCGATAGTGGCTCCGATAAGGTCGCGCTGCCCATCGTGCTCGGTGGCGCCGGTGCTGGCCTGGTGGGGGTGGCGTTCGCGCTGTCGGACGGTGCCAAGGTCGCGGTTGCCGCGGGCACTGGGGATCCGGCCAACAACCCCGCCAATGGCTCGAATCGCTGGCTCGACCAACGCCCGCGCGATGCGAACGCGCTGCGCAATGGCATGTCGGGGCTGACGCTCACCGTTCACTTCTGAGCGCGCCGGGCCTCGAGGGCGAACCGCCAGCGACGCGGCTCGCCGGAGTGCGGCCGCTCGAAAATCGTCGTTCATGCGCGAGCTGCCGCCGCTCGGTCCGACGAAAGCTCGCGCGGGCGCGAGCGGGCGGCAACAGTGCGTGCTGCGAGGTGCGATGCTGGTCAGCGGGCGCCCACTCTCTCGAGAACGTGGGGCCAATGATCAGAATGTTCGAAGCGCGAGGCGCCGCGGGGAAGATCGGCAGCGCCTGCGTGATTTCGCCTAAAACTTGATGGTCCAGCCAGCGTTGCTCGCCTGTTGCTTGGTGTACGAGACGCCGTCGACCTTGAGTCCGTCGGCGTTGACGAGGGTGATGAGCCCCCCCTTGTTCGACAACACCATGGGGGCCTGGACGACGAAGCTCTTCGCTTCACCCGCGGCCAGCTCTCCCGAGAGAGGCATTTTCGATTCGGCTTTGTCGAGCATGAACCAGCCCGCGAGTTTGATGCTCTGCGGGGACGTGTTGAGCAGCGTGACCGTTTCGCGCTCCGGGGTCTTCGTGTCATTCACGAGTGCGGCAACGATACGGACCACGCCATCCGGATGCTCCGTTGTCGGCGGGTTCCCTTTGGTTGGCTTGTCCGGCGGACGCGGAGTCGGAACCGGAACGGTGATTGCGTGGCCAGTCTTGTCATCCGTGTGCCACGCCTGCGACTGAAAACGCAGAAAGATGGCAACCCATTGGCTCGTCTTTGGAAACTGGAAGATCAGCCCGCCATCTTGCCAAACACCGTCATCGTTCTGGTGACCAGGGTCATTGCCCTGATTCATGTGAATGTCGTGAATGCCGTTTCCGGGCGAAAAGCCGAAGATCTTGTCCTTGATGGTCTCCGGGCCCCAGCGTTGCCCAAATGCGTACAGCAGCGCCGACTCGTCAGCCATGGCTCGCTGCACGTATAGATCGAGCTTTTCGTTCAGAT